>NZ_JBFRGM010000009.1:0-314484 GCF_052115345.1 Mesorhizobium sp. 2RAF21
GCTTCAGCTTGGCTACGGCGTCAGAATGACCAAATGCACGGTTCATTTGTGTTTCTCCCTTGCGAGTATCGGGCGCCTCACCCGCTGTATTTGTGTTTAATTTCGCGCCGATGCATTGAGTAGCGATGTGCCGAGCCCAGCTTGGGCCGGCTTCTGCCATCAAAGCGCGCCCACTTGCCACGGTAAATTTCTAGAAGGCTTGAAGGTTCTCCCGGAACGTCTTGCCGTCATAACCGGAACGGATTGAGCCACGACGGCGGAGAACGGGAGCGAGGCCGTCACAAATTTCCGCAACGGCAACGCGCTGGCTTGGCGCAGTAATGAGGAAGCCGTCCCCACCGACTTCCTGCATGACTTCGTCCATTTTGGCAGCCACCGTCTCAGGAGATCCAACCAAGTCGAGATCAGGCCAGAGCGAGATCGTCGCGAGAGCCTCACGCAACGTCTTGTTCTTGACGCCTGAAAGTTGGATCTTCATGACGCTGATCAGTTCGTCAATGTTTTGGTGCTTCTGGATATCGGCATAAACCTCTTCGAACGGCATTTCAGGATTATATTTGCTGAAATCCATGCGAGTGTTTGCGCTCAAGTAGAAGAACATGTTCTGCATCGAAAGATCATTCCAGCGTGCTTCTTTCAAGGCTGCAGCGCGCGCCTGCGCCTCTTCGTCGGTCATCCCGAGCACGAGATCGACCATGAACATGATCTTGAGCGTAGAGGGATCGCGCCCATAAGCGCGCATCCGTTTGTGCATGTCCTCGCGAAGGGCTTTCATCGACTCAATGCTCGAAGCCACCGCAAGCAGCACTTCCCCATGCCGCGCCGAGATATCGCGTCCCTCGCTCGAGTTACCGGCCTGGACCATCGGCACATAGCGCTGCGGCCCGGGAATCGTATTCAAAGGTCCGCGGACCTTGTAGTACTTGCCTTGGTGATCGATCGTGTGGACCTTTGTGTAGTCCGCATAGACCCCGTTTTCCACGTCAGCCAATATGGCATCCGGCTCCCAAGACTCTTGAAGCGCCTTGAAGACATCGACCCATTCGTGAGCCATGGCGTATCGCTCTGCCTTTGGCGGCAGTTGATCCATGCCATAGTTCTGTACCGCTCGATGACCGGTACCCGTAACCAGGTTGAAGCCGACTCGCCCCTCGGTCAGGTGGTCGAGCGTGGCGAACAGCCGTGAAGCCATATAGGGGTGGTAGAATGTCGTGGTAACCGTCGGCACGATCCCGATGTGCTTTGTCCTTTCGGCCAGCAACGGCACGAGCGGCATCGGATCGTTCTTCGGTGAATACAGACCCAGTTTGAGGGTCGTATCCATGGTGCCGGCGACGGCGTCATGAATGTAACTCGTGTCTTCGATCAGAAGATAGTCGAAACCGGCTCTTTCCAGGGAGGTCGTGATGTCGACGAACAAGCTTGGCTTGACCCACTCGGTCTCACCGCGCCCCGTCCAAGGCGTATTGACCGTCCCGAGCGCATTGAAACTCAACTGAGGCAACCAGGGCACGATTCCGAACCCGCTCGCCATAAACCATCCCAAATGGTACATTATCCGATCCTCGAAATATTGGCGTCTTTGCACGCAGGGAGCCTATCGCCGGCTGGGCGCCAGGCAGGAGATTGCATGGTCATCAGACCGTGCGATGAAAGTCGCCAGGCCGGACTGCAGTTCGGCCCGGCAGGCAGTTTCACTATTCGAAGGTGAACTTCGACGTAGCTCCAGCACTTGGCCAAACCAGCAAATTCTGGCCTTTTATGATCTGGCCGGCCGGCACGGTGATCAGGCCGGGCCCGATCTTGGGTCCATGCGTGTCGGGCTTGAACTGCCAGCGGTTGCTCAGGCATTGGTAGTCGGTCTTCGACAGGGCTTCGTCGAGCTTGGCGAGTTCGATGGAACCGGCACGCTTGATCGCATCGGCCAGGACAGAACCCATGCAGTAGCCCTGAAGAGCCACGTCGCCGATGTCATTTTCCTTCAGCGAGGCGCGGATATCTTCGATCAGCTTCTTCTGGTCAGGATTGTTGACCAGGTCGAAAAGCATCGGCGTGAAAATCGTGCCGTTGGCCGCCGTGCCGGACGCCTCGAGATATCCTGGCAAGGTTGGCCCATTGACCCCGATATGGATCGACTTGATATCCTGCTCCTTAAGCTGCTTCGTCAGCGCAATCGCCGAGTTGGCGCTTGTAAAGATCGAAAGGATGATCTCGGGCGATTCCGCCTTGAGCTTCGATAGTTGCGGATAGAAATCGGCCTGGCCGAGCGGGGTCTTTTCGATGATTGTGTGCCAGCCGCTTGCTTCCGCGGAGGGCTCCAAGGCTTCCAGGATAGGGGTAGAATAGCCGGTATCCTCGGCGATGACGCCGATCTTCTTCCCAGTGGTGGTGATCTTGCCTTCCGCGACCAGGGCATCGATCACACCGATGACGGTGGCGGCGTATGCGTCGCTGCTGTAGTTATGCTTCCATGTATGAGCGTAGCGGTTGGGATCGGCGGCGATCTTCTTCTCGATCGCGAGACTTGTCGCGCCGGCAATGTATAAAACCTTGGGGAAGCCCGAGGTAAGTTCCATGACCGCGAGCGTCACGTCGCTGTGGACGAGGTCGCCCATGATGATATCGACGTTGTCGCGGGTGAGCAGCTTCTGCGCGGCGCTGAGGCCGACATCGGGCTTGGACTGTGAATCTTCGGCGATGTATTCGATCTGCTTCGAAACGCCGTCGACCTTAATGCCCCCCGCCGCGTTCACCTGATCGAAAGCGTAGCGGACGCCTTTTTCCAAGGCGAGCCCGGGTCCCGCTACCGGTCCGGTGCGGGGTCCGAATCCGCCAATCTTGATTGTATCGCCGGCATAAACCGTCGATGCGGAAAGACTGGCGACAAGAGATGCAGTTAATATCGTTAGTATTCTTCTATTCACTATACTTCTCCTTGGCTGAAGGCAGGCGTTCGTTCCCTCGGCGGGAGCGATTGAGGATAGTGTTGACGAATTCGAAGTTCAGGCTGCCGACGATGCCGCGCGGCATGACGATTATGACCAGCATGATCACGGCACCATAGGTCAGCATGCGGTAGTCCCCCAGGAAGCGGAACGCCTCGATGCAGAGGGTGAGGGCCAAGGCGCCGACGATTGGACCGGAAAGGGTTCCGAGTCCGCCGACAAGGACCATCGCCATCACGGAGACCATGACGTCAGGCCCGATGACAGCCGAGGGCGTCAGGAGCTGGATGTAGTGGGCGTAGAACCCGCCCGGTATCGCCACGAGAAACGCGCTGATCGCGAAGATGGTCAACTTATGGACGGCAAGGTTGACGCCGAGGCTCTCCGCGGCGTTTTCCCCGTCGCGTATTGCCGCCAGCGCCAGCCCGAATCTTGAGCGTACAAGCAATGTCGTGATGACGAATGTCGCCAGCAGCATGATTGCCGCAACGTAGAAGTAGGAAACCTTCTCGGTTGGGCTGAAGGTCATGACGAGGGGTCCGACTTTAATGTCGCCAAGCGGCGGGATTCCCCACAGCCCATTGAGACCGTTGGTCAGGTCCTTGAGATTCGCGCACGTGATCCGGACAATTTCGGCGAAAGCAAGTGTGATAATGGCAACGTGTGGAACGGATTTGATCCGGAGCACCGGCATACCGACGACGACGCCTGCCGCCGCCGCGATCAGCGAGGCGAGGATGATCGTCAGCCACGGACTGAGGCCCCAATGGATCGAGATGAGCGCTGAACCGTACGCGCCGATGCCAAAGAAAGCCTGATGTCCGAAGGTCTTCAAGCCGACGAAACCGACGACGACATTCCAACTCAGCCCGAAGGTGCCGAAGATCATCGCAAGCACGAGCAGGTGAAGCACGTAGGTATCCCGCACGAAGGTCGGGAGTGCCATGAGCGCTGCCGTGAAGGCGGTCGCCAAAAGACACTGCCTGGTGGAGAGGCTGCGATACATGGGAGTCCTATCGGCTTGGCTGACCGAACAGGCCCCAAGGCCTGAACCAGATGACGACGATGAGAGTGGCGAAAGAAATGACATCCTGCCACTCGGACGATGTCAGCGAGATACCGACGGATTCGACCACGCCCAGCAAGAGACCGGCGATGATGGCGCCCTTGAAGCTCCCAAGGCCCGCGAGGATGACAACCACGAAGGCCTTCAGGCTCAGGGGAACGCCCATCCATGGGTTGACGGCGTATATGGGCGCCAGAAGCCCAGCGCCTAGCGCTGCGAGGCCCGAGGCAAGCCCGAATGCGAAGGTGTGGATTCGTGCGGCAGGGACACCCAGCGCCGTCGCCGCCTCCGAATCCTGCGCGACTGCCCGGATGGCGAAGCCAAGCCTGCTGTAGCGCAGGAAAAGTCCGACGCCTGCAAGGATGAGTATGGTGCAGACGAAAATCAGCACGCGCTGATAGGGAAGCCGGAACGAACCGATCGTGAGAATCCCGTCGATATAGTAGGGGATCGACTGAAAGCGTTCGCCCCAGAGTTGAAGCGCGGCATTCTGGATGAAGAGCGACGCGCCGAGCGTGACGACGATCGTGCTGAACATCGCGCCGTCGCCTCCGAGCAGCGGACGGATGGCCAGTCGATGGAAGGCCGCGCCGATTGCAAAGACCACTATGGCTGCGACGGCGAGCGCGACGGCCGGGGGAAGCCCGAACGTAATGGCTGCGAAGAAGGTCATGTAGCCGCCGAGCATGTAGAATTCGCCGTGGGCGAAGTTCAGGATGCGCATCGTACCGTAGACAAGGGTGAGCCCGGCCGCGACCAGCGCATAGATGGAGCCGAGAACCAGCCCGCTTGCTACCTGTTGGAGAAAATTTGCGATCATGGCCGAACCTCGTCGAGACCCAGGTAGACGCGCCGGATTTCGGGATGGTCGAGCATGGACAGTCCGCTTCCCTCGATGACCATGCGGCCACTTTCCAGCACATAACCGCGGTCGGAGAACCCGAACGAAGTCTCGACGTTCTGCTCGTTAAAGAGAACGGCGACACCGGCACGATTGATGGTCCGCATGATCTCGACCGTCTGCTCGACCATCTTTGGCGTCAGTCCGAGAAAGGGCTCGTCGAGCATGATGATCTTGGGGCGCGACATGAGCCCGCGTGCGATCGCGACCATCTGCTGTTCGCCGCCGCTCATGAGGCCGGCCCTCTGATGACGACGTTCCCGAAGGATGGGAAAAAGGCTTTCAACCCATGCCAGCGAAGCGGATATCTGCTTGCGCGCGTTGGGATGATACGCCCCCATCAGGAGGTTCTCGTGAACGGTCATCATCGTGAACAGCCGGCGCCGTTCCAGCACAAGGCTGAGCCCAAGCCCGACGCGGTCGCTAGTCGAGCTGCGCGATACGTCGCGCCCCGCCAGCGTAATCGTGCCGGAACTCTGTTTTACCAGGCCGATGATCGCCTTGAGAACCGTGCTCTTGCCGGAGCCGTTAGGCCCCATGACCGAGACGATCTCTCCATTGCCAACCGTGAGAGAGAGATCCCACAGCACCTGGGTGCCCCCGTAATTTACATCAAGGCCACGAACTTCAAGCATGCGCGGAGCCCAGATACAGGTTCAGGACTTCCGGATGGCGCATCACTTCGGCGGGCGGACCTTCGGTGAGCTTGGTGCCACGGTTGAGAAACATCAGCCGATCCGCAAGTCCCGTCATGACACGCATATTATGCTCGATGATGATGATCGTGATGCCGCGATCGCGCAACTTGGCGACAAGGTCGATCAACCCCGGAATGCTGGGCTGGTCGACGCCGCCGGTCACCTCATCGAGCAGCAGGAGCCGGGGGCGGGTCGCAAGGGCTCGCGCGAGTTCGAGGCGCTTGCGCTGGCCGGTGCTGAGCCGCCGGGCTTCATCCCTCATCTTGGAACCGAGGCCGACAGCCTCGAGCAGCGTACGCGCCTCGTCTCGCATCGAAGCGATCGGCCCACCCCGCAGCAGGCAGCCAACCATGACGTTTTCCTCGACCGATAAATGGTCGAAAGGCTGGGTGATCTGGAATGTTCGCGCGATCCCGGTGCGGGCGCGCTGGTCGGGCCGCAATCCATTCACGGCGATGCCGTCCAGATTGATCTTGCCGGAATCAAGCGGGATGGCGCCGGCGATTAGGTTGAACGTCGTCGTCTTGCCTGCACCGTTCGGGCCAAGGATGCCGAATATCTGGCCTTGACCGACGGAAAAGCTGACCTCATTCACCGCGGCGATACCGCCGAAACGGACCGAAAGATTTGAAGCCGTGAAAAACGCCCCGTCGGTCATCGTGTGATACCGGAGCAGGCGGAATGGTTCACAAGCCTTTGCAGCGGATACATCTGCTACGCTTCGGCACATGTGCTACGTTTCGGCAAGGACGTGGCTTTGAAATTTCTTTCATTTTAATCCTGAAACGTCGCTCCCTCTATGGACCCACCACGATGTCGGGCGCGTTACCTCTGGTGATCGTAGAGCGTCCGGCGGGTGGAACAACGAACTTTTTGTTCGGTTCTGTTGCCTCCTGTGCAGCAATGCATTCGCCTAGCACTTCCTTGGCTCGACGCCGCGTCCAGCGATAAAGATTATTACTGCAGCGGTCATCCGCCTGACGAGGAGAGGCTGACGCGCTCGTTGAAGCCCTGCGCGTCTTCGACGGCCAGACCCTAAACCAATACGGGAATGCGGTCGTAGAGCGCATAGACGCGTGAAGCGATACAGGTCGGCACCATCAGACTCTTGAGCGGCTCGCCGGTAACGGCGAAATGCGCCCCGGCCCCAGGCGTCCAGCCATGCTGCAATGGTGTCGGCGAGCGCGATAGGAGTTCACCTCGCGCACAAGCGAGCAGAAAGCGCTCGTTCTGTCCTTTTTTCTAATCGTGTCGGAAGGAAGTATAAGGTCCATCGAAATGCGCACAATCAGCCATGCATGTCGGACATGATGCATGGCATGCATCAGTCGAGTGTCTGCCGGATTACCTCCTTGATCCACCCTCGTAGCTGATCGATAGCCTTGTCGTTGCCCCGCTTGGCCGCCGTGATAAAGAAGTAGCTTCCAAGAACGACATTCGAGTGGCCGATCTCGACCAACCGGCCGGATCGCAGATCGTTCTTGACGAGAAGTTCGTTTGCGATCGCGACACCATGTCCGAGCCTGGCTGCCTCAATGGTCAACTGGACTTGCCAGAGGCGCGTTCCGCGCAAGGCGGGGACATCGGTCACGCCGGCGAGCTTGAACCAGCGCTCCCATGCCTCCGATGAACGGTCGTGGATCAGTGGCAGGCGAAGCAATTCCGAAGTCGCCGATATCGGCCCGTGACGATCGTAGAAGGCAGGGCTGATGACAGGCAGGACCCGCGGGCTCGCCAGGATTTCCGCTGTTAATCCGCTGGGTTCGGCATCTATGCTGGACAGGTAAATGATCTCGGCGTCCGCCTCGTCATGCATCAGATCGGGGCGCGACATCGTCGGCTTCAGAAGGATTTCGTGGTCGCTGAACCGGCTCTCGAGATCGGGGAGCAACGGCAGCAGCAATTGGTTGGCAATGCCGGGCTTGCACCAGATATCGAGGCTTCGTTTGACCGGTGGCCGAAAAGCCGACGTTGCTGCGATCATGATGTCAAAGGCGCGCGTGACCCGGTCGTGAAAGCCCCGGCCCTCGACCGACAGGGCGATGCCCCGGCCCTGCGGCTCTACCAGCGTCGCATCGAGATCAAGCTGGAGATTGCGGATATGCCGGGAGATCACGGTTGGGCTGACGCCCAACTCGTCACCGGCGGCCTTGATGCTGCCAAGCCGGCCAACGGCCTCGAATGCACGCAAGGTTATGAGCGGGGGTAGCCGGGGTCGTGAGCCGAAAGGACGAACGCGGGGAGCTTCGACGTAGAAATCGGGATGATCCATCGGTACTCGCGTGACGCAAAACCCTACTCGCCGGTGCCGAACCGGCACGTCGACCGCCCAGGCTACCATACGCAGGGCCTGAACTCTATATCCCCATCCGCTAGAAGGTTATATGCTCGCATTCTTTTGTGATCAAAATTTAGGCGATGTGATCCTGTCGCGGATCATCAGGTCAAGTTCCGCTCGACACCCCAACCGACGGCGCGGACATGCTTCGGCGCAGGAACAGGAAACGTCGGCCCATTCCAGCTCCAACGAAGCGATTCGCCGTCTACTTTGATGCAGCGATACGCGGCGCTGTGCTCTGGACGCGGCCGGGCGATGTGTCGGTCCCGCGCAGGTCTTTCGCTCGAGAGTTACCCCAAAGAGCCAAGTACCATCACCCTGGAACTGCTCGTCTATCTCACCGGGCTGGTCGATGTCGGCGTACCGCTGACGGTCACCGGAATTTACCGGCTGGCAGGGCCGCCGTGACGCTTGGCGCCTTTCGTTCATGTGCAGCAATAATGCCGTTCACTGATATTGATTTGAGTTGACAAACGCCATGATTTCTAGAAAATCGAATCCGCAATGTAAGCCGTTGCGCGACTGCTGGGCCACAAGATCCTGGTGGATATCTGTCCATACTGCACGGCTTCAGGCGAATGAACCCTCATCGTTCTCTTAATTGCCGTGCGGATTTCGCACCGGTGAGGTCTATATGCTGGAAATCTCAATAGTTGTTGGCAATCCAAAGCCAAAATCGAGAACGTGCCGCATCGCGGAGATGTTTGCGGCGCAATTCGTCGGGCCGTCTCCCGCAAATATCAGGGTGATCGATCTCGCGGACCATATCGAAGAGCTGTTCAGATGGCCGTCGGAGACGATGGCGGAACTGAATGCGGAGGTCGCCAGGTCGAATTTCGCTATCTTCGCGTCACCCACCTACAAGGCGAGCTATACTGGCCTGCTCAAAGCTTTCCTCGATCGCTACCCCGCCAGCGGCCTGAGGGGAGTTACGGCCGTCGCGCTGATGACGGGCGCGGATTTCGGTCACTCCATGGCGCCAACCGTGAATCTTGCTCCGTTGCTCATGGAACTCGGCGCCTCGGTCCCCATGCGCGGGCTCTATTTCAACACGGGCCAGATCGATAAGGTCGACAGTGTCGTGGAAGGTTATGCCGCCGAGCTTCGCGAGACGTTTGCCAGGCTTGCCCTGATCGGACAGGCGACTGCCCATGCGCCGCGTCTCAAAGTCGAGGAGGCGCTCTAATGTTGTGCCCTTCACTGGATGCACGCACGTTTCGAGATGCTCTGGGCTTTTACGCATCGGGCATAACCGTCATAAGTACGGTGCTTGACGGTGCGCCGATCGGATTTACCTGTCAGTCATTCTACAGTGTCTCGATCGACCCACCGCTCGTTTCATTCAGCGTCATGCGCACATCCTCACGCTGGCCGCGGGTACGTTCCACCGGCAAACTTGCAATCAATGTGCTGTCATCGCATCAGGCTGCGGTATCAACGGCTTTCGGCCGAGGGCTACCGGACATGTGGTCGAATATCGATTGGATCACCAGCCCGGAGGGTAATCCTTTCCTCGATGGGGCCCTATTGAGTCTTGATTGCCGTATTCATGCAGAGCACGAGGCGGGCGACCACTGGATCGTCGTGGCGGAAGTCTTGAACCTGCATCATGATGCGCCTGCAGAGGCAATCAAAAAGCCGTTGCTTTACTACAAGGGCAGATACCACGAGCTGGCGATGGAATGCGCTTCGTCTTGAGGCGACGTTCCGGCCGCATCGTAGAGGTGTGTTGCCGATGCTGGCCACAGGTCCCGAGCCTCGTTTCCGCAGAGGCTCGGGTCTTTAAAGCCCCGCTAAAGCTCGTCGCGTCCAAACGAACTTAGGCGACCCGCCTTAAGCCTTGTGTTTATGCATGTCGTTATCCCAAAACCGGTTTCCATTTTCGGGCGGCATTCATCATCCAATTGATGGAAAGCCGGTTAACTCGTAGTCATTCCCGATTCAGGGCCGCGACCCGCATGAAATTGCCGCCGAGGGCGTTTCATGGGTTGCCGATTAAAGCATCGCGATTTTTCAGATTCGCTTGACGCGCTTTAAGTCCTTGTTTTGTTGCATGTCGTTATCCCGGACCGGTTCCCACTTTCGGGCGACATGCATTAAATGCCATGGCATCGCAAACTTAACGGTCGCAGCACAAGAGCAGGTGACGAATTTCTACGGTTCGTCATGTCCGGACGATTTCAGCCCATAAATGGGTAATCGTCACCCGTGCAGAACGGCTTTGCAGAGCGTCAGAACCTGTCACGCCCGACAATCGCGCATCTTCGAAATGCCGTTAAGTTTACCATGCTCTGTGGCGTTCCTCAGAATTCGAACAAAAATCCGCCATTCCTTGCGCGAACTCGACCTGCATGCGGCGCGCCGAAATGCATCGGCAATATCAACGCGTTTCGCTCCGCGCTCTCCTCAAGGACACGCAAGCGCGTTTTGATCGCTTGTTCGGGGTCCATGCACACGTTGCTGTTCCAGGTCGGTTGATAGACCTGGATGGGATTGTGCATAACGTCCGTGATGAAGGCAGCTTCTTCACCGTCGCCAAGCAGCCGAAGCATGATCTGGCCAGGCGAGTGACCCGGAGCTGGCTCGATCAGGAGGTTATCGAGAAGCTGTTCGGTCATGTCGACAGCCTGGACTTGGCCCGCCTCGACGATGGGCAACACCGAGTCCATGAAGACCTGTCGCGGCTCCTCGGGAAGATGCGGATTTTGGGACGGATTCCAAAAATTGAGTTCCTCGCGCGAAATTACATATTTCGCGTTTGGAAATGTCGGGACCCAGCGGCCATCTTCAAGGCGGGTGTTCCACCCTACATGATCCACGTGCAGATGCGTGCAGACGACGTAGTCAACGTCTTCAGGCCGAATGCCGGTCTGCACAAGCCGATCAAAATAAGGCGTATCCAACTGGTGGAAGAATGGCGATTCAACCCTGTTCTTACCGTTGCCGCATCCTGTATCGATCAGGATGGTGTGGTGCGGCGTGCGGATCAGCCAGGAATGGACCGACATGATGAACTGGTCGGTCGATGCCTGGTAAAAGCCTTTAGCCAACCAATCACCGTGCTCTTCCAGTACTGCGGGATCCCATGTCGCCAACAATTCCGCTGGCCGCATCGCCGGACCAAGGAGTTCTTCGATCCGGGTGATTGTTGCATTTCCGATCTTCCATGTGGTTTCCGATTTTGCACTCACGGGTACACCTTTTCTGTTCCGTGGTATTTCCACGGTCGCGTTGACCAAATTGTCGTTCTAGAATTCCAAATCCGTCGCGCTCTTCAGCGCAGGCGTTGGCTACGCCTGCGCTGAATTGAGCGGATGCCTCAGCAGGCCACCGCAAAGCGACGCGGGAACGCGCACCGATCCCACCGCGCTCTATACAGTGCGGCAGGTACGATCTGTCACCGCGATCAAGGCCCGTGTCCCGCTCGAAAAGCCGCCGGTTACCTAGGACGTGTCACAAGGGTTCTTTGGTAGAGGTATTCGGCGTTAAAGCTCTTTCGTTTTCCACGGTCATGGAGTCCTTCACTGTTGCTGATCAGCATTCAGAGCGAGCAATTTCTGCGGCTCAATTGAATTATGATCATAATATCTAATGTCGACATTAATTCAATAGAAATATCCGAAGGCTTGTCGAAAAGATTGGGCGCTTAAGTCCATGACACATTTGAAAAAATCGTCTGTAGGGCCGCGCAAACGCCATGCTATCAAGCACCTTAAATCGCCTACTGCCGGTTTTTAGAAAGCACGATGCATCACTATCAACGTGTTTAGAGCGTCCTTTGTGCGTCCAATTGGACGCACGGCGCTCTAATGGCTAAAGGTCCGTGTCAGATGGAAAAGCAGAATAAAGCCGGGCGCACCGGCCTGATCCTATGTTTTGGCTTGCACGCGCCTTACCGGCTTCTTCTCTCTAGAAATTACGCTTGAGGCCGGGTCGCCCGACGCCAGAGATATCGCTGCCTCGATACCCTGCTGCAAGACATAGTCCGCCACGTCTTCGTCCGGTACCGCGCGCGCGATTTGCAGCGTGCCAACGAGAAGACCAAATAGCGCAACGGCTCGGCCTCGGGCGGCGTCTCCTTCGGGAAGCTGCTTTGCGATCATTTCTATGAACGGCCGCAGCCCTTTAGCGTAGGCGGCTCGCGCATCATCCGTTTGCCGCGCGACCTCGGGAAGCAGCGCCGCCGAGGGGCATCCATCGGCAGGACCGTCGCGATGACCTTTACTCAAATAGCCGCGGATCGCGCCCTCAAGACCTCCGTTCTCCTCGATCATGCGCTTAATTGCGGAATGTTCGAGGTCGAGAACGTGGGTCAGCGACTCGCTCACAAGCTGAGACTTGGACTCGAAATGCGGATAGAACGCGCCGACCGTCAGATCGGCTTCTTGCATGATGCCCGCAAGTCCAGTAGCGGCGATACCGTGCCTGCGAAATTTCTGGGAAGCAACGTCAATGATCCGTTGCCGCGTGGCTTCTTTACGGCCTTTTTCGTAGCGCATAACTGTATACTCCTCGCACACCCCAAGGCGGCAATACCAGTTTTGAATTACGATTATTATTTAATCCTTACAGGACAAATGCGCAAGCCTCGGCTGAAGTGGCCTGATGGTCAACAGATAGTTCGCCTGCGCGGGGCTCAATCCTTCCCTTTTGGCGCCTTCGGGATGTCCCTTTCTTTCGCCTCTATTGGCGGGTCACTTCGCGACGGCCATCGATTGAAGGTCACGCGGCCACATCGCGCCCGAACGCTCGGCAACGATGCAGATCATCGCGCCAACGATTGAAGCGAGAGCCAGGATGATAAACAGCCCAGTGGTCGAGGCCCCAAAAACGGCGACTGCCAGCCATCCCCCTCCCGCTGCGATCACAAGGCGCGCCGTTGCGGCCAGGAAAATCCATTTCATGTGGCCACTGCCCTGGGCTGCAAAGGTAAGGATAAAGATGATGCCGCTGGCGGCGTATACTGGTCCGGCAATCCTAAAATAAAGCGCACCGGTCTCGGAAATGGCCGCATCATGTGTGAAAAGACCGATCCACAGCATTGGAAAGAGCGCGACAATGAGACCCACGACCTCCGTGAAAACTGCGCTAATCGCCGCTCCCGTCCACGCGATCTTTCTCGCCCTCTCGATTTGACCCGCACCTGTATTCGTCGCGACCATGGTAAGGACCGCTGTCCCGAGGCCAAACAGGATTGGTATGAGGACATAGTCAAGGCGGGAAGCCGTTCCGTAGCCACCGATCGCGTCCACTCCGAATAGTCCGACTGCACCAGTCACGAGCACGATCATCAAGTTCAACTGCAGCGTATTTGCCGCGGCTGGAACGCCGACTTTGAGGATGTCCTTGAACAAGCGCCACTGAAGCGCTTCCGCGGAAAGCGTCAACCCCGATCGGCCGCTTGCCATGTATTTCAGCATCACCGCTGCGGCCACCCAGTAATACAGGCTCACGGCTATGCCGGCTCCCGCAAGGCCGAAGCCGGGGATTGGTCCGAGACCGAAAATCAACACCGGGGACAAAGGGACAAGGACTGCGGCACCGATAAAGGTCACCAGCGCAGGAACGCGCACATTGCCTATCCCACGCAGCGTGGCCGAAGAAAGGTTGACGATCCAGATCGGAATGGCAGCCAGGAAAACGTAATTCGAATAGATCAGAGCCGACTCGAGCGCTGCTCCGGCGCCGCCAAGCGCGCCATACAGTTTATTGCCGAGCCCGACTGTCGCCACCGTGAAAAGCACACCGAAGGCAACAGCAAGAACGAGCGCGTGCAGAACGAGCGAATTGGCATCGTCATGCCGGCCGGCGCCCACTGCTCGTGCGACAGCGGATGCCACACCGCTGCCGATACCCCCTGCCGCCATCATCGTCATCAGCATCCAGACAGGGAATACCAACGCTACGCCAACCAGCGCATCGGTACCGAGAAACGACACGTAGTACGTCTCGGCGACGTTGACGAGGGTCTGGGCAACGAGAACGCCTATCGTTGGAAGCGCGAGACGCGCCATGGTCACAAAAATGGGGCCGCTGAGCATTGCTTCCCGCGCACGAAGCTTTGCTTCTTCCATATTCGGTCGGGCGCGAGCCTTTGGCGTGATCGCCTCAGCTGGAAATTGGCCCAATACTGCTTTTTGCGTCATTTTGGTCGCCTTCGGTGCAGATGATACGTTCGGAATTCAAAGTGTGGCTGGTTTTCACCGCGCCCAAGGCACAGGAATCTCCTAGTAAGCCTTCGATTGCAGCTGCTATCGCCAATTGTGGAGCTTTAGATTATGACCATATTCTTTATGGCATATTGGCTGTCGATCACAACCTAAATTGGCTTTCATTCAACATTGCTGCATCATGCTTGCGTCTAAAGCTGCCTCCCGAAACCGGGGCGACATGAATTCGATCCAACCCCGCCAGCCATCAGTTCATCGGGATTGCTCCCCTCCGACGCTTGATCAGACGGGAAATCCCGGCACCGGCCGGAGTGCGCCGGCACCGTGGATCGATGGTTGGTCTCCAGGACGATCGATTACGTCGCTACCCGCGCAAGCCGGCTTACGCTACTGATACGCCAAGTCGTTCAACACGGCGCGCGAGCGCCAGCAATTGCCGATCCGCTCCGAAAGGGGCGTCGAGCTCCAATCCGACGGGAAGCCGATTCCTGCCGGTGCCGATCGGAAGCGTCAGTCCGGGCAGGCCCGCGCCACTCGCCGGAACCGTGTTTTTCGCCAAGGCTGTGAATGATACTTCCGTGCCTGCTATCGTAAACTGGTACTCCTTACCGATCTCAGGCGCCGTGCAGGGCACCGTCGGAAAGATGAGGGCCTCCGCGCCACTATTCGCGAAAGCATCCTTGAACACGTTTTGCAGTCTTGGTCGGCCGAGGTCGAGCGTTTCGGCATAATCGCCCGCCGATAACCATCCGGCACCGGTCGACACCACATAGTGCTCCCAGACGCCTTTCAGGCCGGGATTGAGTTCGCGAAGGATATCTTCGAATGAAACGGGGATATCGTTGTCCTGAAGGAAAGCCGCGATCGAGGTCATGGTTTCACGGAAGAAGATATTCCAGGTCGTTTTGTCGGCGAGGGATGCGAAATCATCGCCCAAGTCGATCTCGACCACATCGGCTCCAGCATCACGGATCCGACGCAGCGCCTCGTCGAACCGCTGCTCCACGTCAGGATCCAGCAAGTCGAGGTATTGCTTTGGCGCAATAGCAAGACGCACGCCCCGAAGCCCGTCCGTTTGCCCGCCGTCCTCACCACCTTCCCCCGTGACGACCTGATCGATCAGCAAGCAGTCTTCTACATTTCGTGCGAAAACGCCTGTGGTGTCGAGCACATGCGAGATAGGCGCCACTTTGCCACGCGGCCAACGTCCTGTCGTCGGCTTGAAACCAACCACTCCGCAAAGCGCCGCCGGTACACGGATCGAACCAACCGTGTCGCCCCCAAATGCCGCGGGAACGATGCCAGCCGCAACCGCAGCAGCCGATCCGCTCGATGAGCCACCGCTGACATGCGTCGAGGCGTGAGGATTCTTAACCTGGCCGAATGCACCGTTGCCGCCGGTCAAACCATAAGACATTTCAACGAGATTGTTTTTCCCGAAGACGATGGCACCGGCAGCCTTGACGGCGCTTACTACCTGCGCGTCCTCCGTCGGAACGTAATCTCGCAGGTTGCCGACGCCAAGAGTCGTACGCAGACCCCGCGTCATGTAGCTGTCCTTGACACCGAGGGGCACGCCAAGCAAATAACCGGCTTCACCTTTAGCGCGCGCCTTATCGGCATCGCGAGCGGCGGCAAGCACGGCTTGCTCATCGACGGTGATGAACGCATTGATGTCCGACTTGTCCCGGGCACGATCCAGCAAGGACTGCGCATATGCCTCCGCAGTCAGATCACCCGTGCGGATTGCTCGCGCGGCATCAACAACACCCAACGTCCCGCTATCGTGGGCGTCGACCGAGCCTTTTCGTTCTACCTGACTTTGCATGACACTCTCTATCATCGTTCGCGATACGCTATGAGTGCGCGCCAACGGGCGAGCCTCGATTATCTAATTATGATCACAATAACACATGATGATCATAATTCAATAGGGATGACGATAGTGCTGACCTGGTTTTGCAAAATGGTTATGTGCGGAGTTGAATCGCATGGACCGCCACCCTCGCCATAGTGGCCACGGGTGCTCCGGCTTGCATTTTACAAGAGGTCGGATCAAAGGAAGGATATGGATGACGAGCACAAGATATTCGAGAGTTGGGACGTTTGCGAGGGTAGCGCCTTGCGTCGCTCCGCTCGCCAGATTTGGCCAGCTCTACGATGATGTCCTTGCCCCAAGCGGCCTGCGGGCGACACAGTATACGCTTTTAACTCAGATCCATAAGAACAACGGGCTGCCAATGAAAAAGCTCGCGCTCAGTATGGTTATGGACCTGTAGGCGCTTGGCCATACCTTGAAACCACTCATTCGAGACGGGCTCATCAACCTTGCACCGGATGAAAAAGACCGTCGCGTCAAACGGGTCGAGCTTACCCGCCAGGGAAGAGCGCGATACACTGAGGCGAAAAAGCTCTTGCTCGACGCCAATAACCGGTTTGAAACGGCATTCACGAAAAGCCATACAAAGAGCGTAAGAAATGCGCTGAATGTAATCTCGTCGGCGAATCTCTCGGCGCGCTTCCTTTCAGGAACGACATCAGACACGTGATCCAGCCTGCCCCAGAGACTGCATTGAAGTCGTTTTGAGCAGCCTTTTGACGACTGTTTTCCTTATGCGCTAATGCATGTCGCCCGAAAGTGGGAACCCGTTTCGGGACAACGACATGCATCAAAACAACGACTTCAAGCGCGGCAAGCGAATCTGAAAGATCGCAACGTGCTTTAAGCTGGAAGACCATCTGCCGCGGCGGACTGACCTGACTTTTCGCGGCGTCTTCTTGGAAATTCCCTGGTGCGGTGTTTTCGAAAGGCGGAACGTGCGCCTCGCGCGGGTTCGCACCACTCATCACTCCATCAGTAGACAGTCCTTTTTCAATAGGAGCAAAATCCACAGGAAACGAACAATCCAACATGGAATTGTGGGCGACAAGACGTTCGAGGCTCTAAATCGACGTCGAATCATTGCCCTTAGGGACCAAACTTCCTAAATGGAGCTTGGTTGAGGTGCCTAGATGGACAGAGCATGCGTGCAAGCCGCGAAAAAGCAGCCGAAAGTCGTCAGAGGGTAATTGACGTCGCCAGTCGGCTTTACCGCGAAAATGGCTTTGACGGGATCGGCCTGAGAGACCTCATGGAAAGCGCGGGAATGACCCAAGGCGCATTCTACAAGCAGTTTTCATCTAAAGAGGATCTTGTATCGGAGGCGTCGGCGCGAGCCCTTGAGGAGATTAATCGGCGTACTTTGATGATGGTCGCAACCAATCCTGACGATCCGCTCGGCGCTATCATGGCCTACTTCCTGAGCGAGACACATCGAGACGATGTTCAAAACGGCTGCGCGATCGTCGCTCTCAATTCCGACGCCGCGCGCCAACCGCCAGAAATAAAGGCGTCATTCGAAGCTGGAGTGAACGCGCAATTGGGCGTGCTTGAGTCAGTACTTTTCACGACTGGTAGCCGTGACGCCCGGGATAAGGCTGTTGCTGTCTATTCTGCCATGGTCGGTGCATTGGTTTTGTCGCGTCTTGTCAATGATCAGGTCCTTTCGAAGGCGTTTTTGGACGCGGCTGTGAAACAGGTGAGACGCATTTCGTCTACCAGTTGATGCTCGCGTTTCAAGCTCCGTGGCCCGGCGCTTCAGACCTGTGCGCCATGATGGTCAAATGACTCGAGACCGCAGCCCCCACCAATTTCCGAAACGATCGAGTTGTTGATCCCGGGTTTTAATGGTGCACTATTTTCGCATGAATGGAGGGATGCGCTATGGGCCAGGTTCTACACGGGAGCGCCACGACGACAGAGGCGGTCCGTCGAGCGATACAAAATAGTCATGTCTGGACGGCGCCCGCTGATCAAGGGTTTGTTTTCAGCGATGGGATGGTCGGCGGCTGCGGTCATGTCTCCGGCCTTCACTGCGGTGTTTTGACCGCTGGCCCTGATGGCGTCCGCTGATTCCTTTGGCCTGATCAAGAGAGCGAGCTCAGGCTCCGACTATGCTGCAGGCTTTCAGAATCTGTCCTCGTCTGTTCCCATCACGTCATTGTCACCCTCGATTTCCGGCCCGCGGCGTCAGCCGATGATGTTGTCACACCGGCCTGCCGGCATAGTGTGTCTCGTCGCGCATGAGCGCGAAGACGATGCGGGCAAGCTTGTTGGCGAGCGCCACGGCGACGAGCTTGAAAGGCCTGGTCTTCATCAGGCGATCAGCCCAGCTTCTCAACGCATCGCCGCAACGTTTGCGATGGAAGAGGACGGCGTGTGCGCCGACCACCAGCAGCTTACGCAGATATCGGTTGCCCACCTTGGAGACGCGCCCCAGCCGTTCCTTTCCGCCTGATGAGTTTTGCCTTGGCGTGAGCCCAAGAAAGGCGGCGAACTCGCGCGGACCCGAGAAGGCGGAGATATCCTGGACGCTCGCCACAAGGGCGGAGGCGGTGACGGGGCCGATGCCGGGAACGGTCATCAGATGGCGTGCCGTTTCAGCCTTGGCGAGGGTCGGAATAGCCTGATCGCTCTGCCTGATCTCGGCATCGAGTTCGTTCAGTTGGCGCACCAACGGCAACAGCGCCAAGCGCACGGCCGTCGGGATCATGTCCCTGCCTTCTATGATGAGAGCCGCCAAAGCGCGGGCATTGTTCGGTCCCTGCGCGGCGATGATCCCGATTTGGGCGAGATGGCTGCGCAGGGCATTGAGCAACTGCGTGCGCTGCGCCACCAGAAGTTCACGGACCTTATGGTGCATAACCGGCTTGCTGTCGCTGCGGCGCAAACGTTCGCCTCCCGGGGGCCATGGAGCAATTATCAATATCGCTTCCGTCGTGACCCTTCTGCCCGAACGTTTCCACCCGACCTACAGCGCGACCAAGTCTTTTGTCCTGACCGTCACGCAGGCTTTTCATCCCGAAGTCGGGTCCAAGGGAGTCAAGCTGCAAGCTGTGCTTCCTGGCTTGACGCGAACAGAGCTATTGAAACGGGTCCGGCAATCCTTTGACGATCTCCCTCAGACGATCGTCATGAAGGTGGGCGACATGGTCGACGCGGCGCTTTCACGTTTCGATGAGGGGGAGCTCGTCACGATTCCTTCCCTCCCTGACGCCGCCGATTGGGACGCGTTCACGGCAGCACGGCTTGCGCTTGGCCCTGGCTTGTCTCGCAGTGAGCCCGCTGCTCGGTTCAGGGCTTGAAGGCTGATGAAATCGCGGCGCCGATCGTAGGGTCGGCGCCTGCCCTATGCGGCCTAGCTTCGGTCGCCACCGCATGCTTGGCGCTTAACGGTCCATGCAAGCAGGTCTCTCAATCGCGATGGAAAACTCGTCCGGTCCTCGATTGGAGATGGAGGTTATTGACTCATAAGAAAGGCCGACCTTTTCAGGTCGGCCCCAGTATCCTTGCTTTTGCGTGTGGATCAGCTCAGCCGAACCCGTACAGCGATCTTTCGACAATCAGAGCAGGCTGACCCCGTCCGGGAAGCCGTGGGCTTCGCGAAGCCGCTTCTGTGCGGCGAGAAGACCTTCGAAGTACACGGGTTTATCCGTGGTGTACTTAAGGAGGGCCGCAATATCCCGGATGCCCACCGTCACACCACCGACGCCCCAGCTGCCATTGGCGATTTCACGTATCATCACCCAGTCACCAATACGACTCGGGAAGGTGCCATCCACACCGAGGATGCGCGCGACACTGTCGTTGACCGTCACATGGAACGCAGCCTTGGCCTTCTGGTCCGCGCACCCTTCCGGGATGGTCACATCGATCAGGAAGCGTCCGTGCGCAGGCCCGTTCGTATCGGGCTTCCCGCCCACGAACCAATCAGAGGTTGGGTTGACTTCCTCAAAGAAGACACAGGCCACACCTCGTCCTTCGGGCGTGTCTGCACCGGCCTCCAGCACAAGAAGGGCACGAGTGAGGTCTTCGGCGAGTTCAGCCTTTTGTTTGGCGGTGATGCCGCCGGTCTGGTAGGTCACACGTATAAATGGCATGCTATTCTCCTCCTTGGTTTTGGTAGTTGGTTCAGTCGGATTTAGCGATCGGCTAACCGAATTGCGTTTGGCAGCCAGAGTCAGAGCGGATGTGTCGGCGCGCATCAGAGGCTGGCCCCTCTCAACCTGCTTCCCGACATCGTGCGATTGTTGCGGTAGTGGACGCTGAGCCCCTCGGCCTCATCGCCACTGCGGCCCGCATCAGAGGGATCCTCCCTCGTGAATCCGGAGCCCCGGCGTTCGTCGCTTGCGTTTGTATCAGGGCGGCAAATGCGGCTACCGCGAGGCTAAGAAAATTCCTGATCTCATCCTAGGCTCTCTTTGACCAGAGATTTTAACGGCGTAGATTTCGACCTAACCCTAAACGATATATCGATGTCAATCGAAATCTAATTTGGCGGTTGCCGCAAGTGGGTGAGCCGCGTAAAGCGCGGGATCGCCACCGACGTGTCCAGCCGCCTGTTCCGCGAGGTTTTTGGTAAAATGTTGCAAGGATTTGCACCTGCGACCTCACGCGTCTCCCTCACACAGGGATCAACGAGCGGCCGCCACTCCGGAAATAGGGAAAAAATTCCCAACTTCATCTGGAAAATAGAATACCAAATCTGTAGGGAAAATCAGATCTTAGATTACACATGGTTCCATTGCCAACTGGACCTGACCCATGAAACCTCATCGGAAACTCATCTCACTCGGCCTTGCCGCCCTGGCGACCAGCCTTATCCCATTTGCGGCGACTGCCGCCGACAGCCCTGTCAAAGGCGGTACGCTCGTCTATCTCGAGCAACAAGGCCATACGAACCTTTATCCGCCGAACGCTGGTTTATATTCGAATGGCGGCATTCTAAACCAGATTACTGATAAGCTAACCTATCAGAATCCGAAAACGCTTGAAATCGAGCCTTGGCTTGCCGAGTCGTGGCAGGTCAATGACAATGCGACCGAATACACCTTCAAGCTTCGCCCTGGCGTGACGTTTTCCGACGGAACACCGGTAGACGCCGCCGTGGTGGCCAAGAATTTCGACACCTTCGGTCTCGGCAACAAGGAACTTAAGCAGCCGATCTCGGAAGTGGTGAACAACTACGAGCGAAGCGAAGTCGTCGACCCGCTGACCGTGAAATTCCATTTCAAGAAACCTTCACCCGGCTTCCTGCAAGGAACCTCCGTTATCGGCACGGGCATTGTCTCGCTTTCGACACTCGCCTTGCCCTTCGAACAGTTCGGCGATGCAACCAAGATCATCGGCTCAGGCCCCTTCGTGGTCTCCGCCGAAACGATCGGCAAGACGCTGGATCTCAAGGCCCGCGAAGATTACAACTGGGGGCCGGCCAAGCTTGAACATCAGGGCCGCGCCTATCTCGACGAGATCAAGTACATCATTGCCGGCGAAGACAGTGTGCGCATCGGCGCGCTGCTGGCGGAACAAGCCGACTTCATCCGGCAGATCCAGGCTTATGACGAGCAGCGGGTCGAGGAGCAGGGCTTTTCCGTTTATGCGCCGGGTACGCGCGGCGTGAACAACTCGATCGCGTTCCGCGCCGATAACCCGCTTGTCTCGGATGTCAAGGTTCGCAAGGCGCTCTCGCTTGCCGTCAACCGCGATGAAATCATCTCGACGCTCTTCTCCAAGAACTATCCGAAGGCGACCTCCATCCTCGCCTCGGCGGCGCTCGGCTATGTACCGCAGACCGACAAGCTGCAGTTCGACCCGGAGAAGGCGAAAGCCCTTCTGGATGAAGCCGGCTTCAAGGTGGGTGCAGACGGCATCCGCGAAAAGGACGGTCAGAAACTTATCCTAACCGGCTACGCGTCCCTGCCGCAGCCGCAAAGCCGTTCCACCCTGCAGCTTATCGCTCAGCAATGGGCAAAGATTGGCGTGACGTTCAACGTGCTCGCAGGCGATTCCGGCAGCCAGACCGTTGACGAGCTTGACCCGTATAAAACCCCGGTTGCCGTCGGTATTGTTGGCCGCGCAGATCCGGACGTCGTCAAGAGCCAGTTCTATCCTACCTTGCGCAACCTCCTTCTTCAGAAGGGCGGCACCAGTGACAAGGTCAATTCGTTCGTCGACGAGAAGCTCAACGCCATCCTCGACGAGATCGCCTCTCAGCCCAACCTGGAAAAGCGCCTGAAGGCTGTCGAGGAAGCACAGGCCTATTTGCTCGACCAAGCCTATGTCATTCCGATCTTCGAGGAGCCGCAGGTCTTCGCCGGCGCTCCCTATGTCAAGGGTATCGGCTTTGAAGCGGTTGGCCGTCCTGCCTTCTACAGCACATGGCTCGACAAGTAAGGAAAGCGGAGCAGGCAAGGAAAAAGGAGATGGCCAGCTCAACCGGCCATCTTCTCCTGTGGAGGCAATGAGATGACACGATATGTCGTCGGACGAATCGGGCAGGCACTGCTGGTTCTGTGGGCAGCGTTCACGCTGTCCTTTATTCTTTTGCAGGCTATGCCGGGCGATGCGGTGTTGATCAAGTTCCTGAACCCTGAGCTCGGCCTCAGCGCAGACCAGATCCGGGAGATACGGGCCGCCTACGCTGTCGATTCCGGCTTGTCTGTTCAATATGCCAATACCCTTGCGAACTTCCTGCAAGGCGATTTCGGCTATTCGATGCAGGCAGGCGTGCCAGTCGCGACGCAGCTCGCTACCAATCTGCCGCCGACCCTGAAACTCGCGATGTTGGGCGCTGCCGCTGCCGTCGTCCTTGCGGTGATCATAGCCTTCCTCTCTTCGATGGCGCCGTTCGCGTGGATCAGAAACCTCGCCCAGTCGCTACCAGCGCTTCTTATCTCGGTGCCTGTTTTCTGGCTGGCGATCATACTGATCCAGATCTTTTCCTTCCGGCTGAAGCTGGTTTCGGTCATCAATCCCGGCCCGTGGGAAAGCCTCATTCTACCGGTTGCAACGCTTTCGGTGCCAATTGCAGCCCCGCTCGCACAAATCCTTATCCGCAACATCGACGAAATCCGCGCGCGCCCCTTCGTCGGCGTGGCGCGGGCCAAAGGTGCAAGCGAGATTCATCTTCTTTGGCGGCACGTCGCCCGTAACGCGCTGCTGCCAACCCTGACCATTGCCGGTGTGCTGTTCGGTGAACTGCTGGCAGGCGCCGTGATCATCGAAACCGTGTTTGGTCTCAATGGCATCGGTGGCCTTACGGAAAGGGCCGTCAGCAACCAGGATCTCTCCGTCCTGCAGGCCGTCGTCGTCATCTCCGCAGCCGCCTTCGTGACCATCAACCTCGTCGTGGATCTTGCCTATCCCCTCCTCGATCCACGCCTTCGAACCAGGAGCGGAGCACTTTCATGACCGGCGTAGATACTTTCGCCGACCTGACACGCGTTTCCGGGCAATCAAGCCTGAAGGAAAAGCGCCGGGTCACCACCCTTCTGCGCAGCTTCCCCTATGGATTGACTCTTGCCTGGCTCGTTATTGCGACCGTGCTGCTCTGGGCGATCGTGCCGGGGCTCTTTACAGCCTATGATCCGCTTTTGGGCATGCCGGGCGGCCAGCTCAAGTCCCCCTCGGCCGAACACCTGCTCGGAACGGATTCACTCGGTCGCGATCTCTACGCGCGTATCGTCCATGGCTCCGTCCATTCGCTATCCGGCGCCCTTGCCGCTGTCGGTGTCGGCCTGGTCGCCGGAACGGCACTCGGACTTCTCGCGGGATCCATACGGGGCCGGATCGATGCCATATTGATGCGTTTCGTTGACGTGCTCCTGGCGATCCCGACATTGCTGCTATCGCTCAGCATCATTATCATTCTCGGTTTCGGCACGCTCAATGCCGCGATTGCCGTCGGCGCCACCGCTATTGCCGGTTTTGCCCGGCTGATGCGCTCTGAGGCTGTTCGCGTCCGGAACTCCGAATTCGTCGAAGCCGCCTTCGGCAGCGGCGGAACCTTCGGCAAGGTGCTCTGGCGGCATATCCTGCCCAACTCGCTTACCTCGATCGTCGCCTATACGGCGGTGCAGTTCGGCTGGGCGATCCTGCAGATATCGACGCTCGGCTTCCTCGGCTACGGCGCACCCCCGCCAACTCCCGAGTGGGGCCTGCTCATCGCCGAAGGCCGCAACTATCTCGCCACCGCCTGGTGGCTGACCGCCGCACCGGGCGTCATCGTTGTAGCCGTCGTTCTCTCCGCAAACCGCATCAGCCAATCGATCAGAGGGGGCGCACGATGACAACCAGTGGCAACTCTGTTCTCGATGTCCGCGACATCCATGTTTCCTACGCTCAGGGCGACAGCCATACGGCGGTCGTCCATGGCATTTCCTTTTCCGTTCAGCCGGGTGAGGTCGTGGCATTGGTCGGCGAGAGCGGATCCGGCAAGACATCGACGGCCCAGGCGGTTATCGGCCTCCTGCCCGAAAACGGGCGTCTGGAGTCCGGTTCGATCGTTCTCAACGGCGAAGACATATCGCTTTGGAATGCAAAGCGACTGCGCGGCATACGCGGCGCAGTTATCAGCCTGATACCGCAGGATCCCGGCAATTCGCTCAATCCGGTACTCACGATCGGTGCGCAAGTGCGGGAAATCCTTTCGCTGCATGGCCGCATCCCTGGCAAGGAGGCCAACCGTCGGGTGGTGGAACTGCTGGAGCACGTCGGGCTCTCCAACCCGGACTTGCGGGCAAAGCAATACCCGCATGAATTATCGGGCGGGATGAAGCAGCGCGTGCTGATCGCCATCGCCATCGCCTTGCGACCGGCCCTGATCATCGCCGACGAGCCGACATCGGCGCTCGATGTGACCGTGCAGCGTCGGATCCTCGATCTGATCGACGACCTGCGCAGTGAATATGGAACCGCTGTTCTCTTCGTCACCCACGACCTCGGCGTTGCCGCCGACCGCTCGGACCGGATCATCGTCCTGCAGGGCGGCCGCATTCAGGAACAGGGAGAAACCGTAAAAGTGCTCGCCGCACCGCAAAGCGCCTATACGCGTAAGCTGCTTTCCGACATCCCGTCCCTCGCCGTTGCTCCATCGCGGCCAACGGTCGAGCCAGGGCGTCCAGCTGCCGTCGTCGTCAGCAATCTGGTGCAGGATTTCGACCTGCCCGGCGGCCGGACATTCCGCGCCGTCGACAATGTGTCGTTCGCCGTCGCGCGCGGAACAACCCATGCGGTCGTCGGGGAATCCGGTTCAGGCAAGACGACCACCATCAGAGCCATCGCCGGTTTCCAGAAGCCAACCGCCGGCCGGACCCTGATCGGCGATTTCGACGTCGGCAGCCTGCAAGCGGACTCGCTCAGGCAATTCCGTCGAAAGGTCCAACTCGTCTACCAGAACCCTTGGGGCTCGCTCGACCCACGCCAGAGCGTACGCGCTATCATCGAGGAACCACTCCTGAATTTCGAGCCGATCGGCCGCGAGGAGCGCGAAAGGCGTGTAAGCGCCATCATCGAGAGGGTCGGACTGCCGGCAGCCATCCTCTCGCGCCTTCCGCATGCGCTTTCCGGCGGTCAAAGACAGCGGGTCGCCATTGCACGGGCACTGGTTCTGGAACCCGAGGTCGTCGTGCTGGATGAGGCCGTCTCGGCACTTGATGTAACGGTGCAGGCGCAGATCCTCGCCCTGTTGGCGCAGTTGCAACGGGATCTCGGTCTTACCTACGTATTCGTCTCGCACGATCTCGCCGTGGTTCGCCAGATCGCCGACACCGTATCTGTCTTGCAAAATGGCAAGCAGGTCGACTACGGCCCCGTAGATTATATATTCTCCGCGCCGTCAAACGCCTACACCCGAGAGCTTATCGCCGCGATCCCCGGCAGCAAGCTGCCGGGATATACTCGGACACCATTTCAAACGGAGTGTTTTCATGACCCAAGCCGCCACATCCAAGAGACTGGGCTTTTTCACCCGTTTGCTGGATGATGTCCCCGCTGGTCAACGCTATCGCCTTGCGGCCGAGCAAATCATCCATGCCGAGGAGAACGGGTTCGACAGCGCGTGGATAGCACAGCACCACTTCCATTCGGACGAAGGCGGCCTGCCCTCGCCGACCGTATTCCTTGCCCACGTCGCCGCTCAGACCTCGAAAATCCGGTTGGGTACGGGCGTCATCACGCTTCCGATGGAAAATGCCCTGCGAGTGGCCGAAGACACCGCCGTCCTCAACCTCTTGTCGAACGGGCGGCTGGAAGTCGGCTTCGGCACCGGCGGCACACGGGAATCCTTCGAGGCCTTTGGTATCGATCCCGAAAAACGCGGCGTTGTCTATGCCCAAAGTCTGGAAACTGTTCGCACGGCCTGGGCCGGAAAGCCCCTTAGCGGCGGGAATGTACTTTACCCGGATGCTCCGGACCTGATCGACCGGGTTTGGCTCGCGACCTTCTCAAGCGAAGGCGCGAGGGTCGCAGGATTGAGCGGAAATGGCCTCATGCTCTCGCGTACCCAGCCGCGTCCGGCCGACAAGCCGGACTTGACACTCGATCAGATTCAGAACCCAGTCATCGATGCCTATCTTTCCGCATTGCCGAAGGGACGCGCGCCGCGCATTGTGGGTTCACGCAGCCTCTTCGTCGCCGACGACCGTAAGCGCGCCCTGGCCTTTACTGAAACAGGGCTGCGACGCGTGGCCGATCGCTTTTCCGAGCTCGGATACCGCATACCGGGGAACAGTCTGGAGGATTTGATCAAGGCGCTCGACACCCATGTTGGCACCCCGGACGACGTGATCGCTTCGCTGAAACAGGACACGGCGCTCGCCCGAACCACGGATATCGTTTTCCAGGTCCATTCCATCGATCCACCGCACGCGGAAATCCTTCGTTCCATCGAGTTGATTGCTGCGGAAGTGGCGCCGTCCCTCGGCTGGCACGGACCTTCCCAACCGCAACTCGTCGCTGCCCAGTAATCGAAATAGAGCTTCATGACCAATATCATCGACATCATAGACCATCTGGCCGCAATAACTCCGGACAGCAAGGCGGATACACTGCGCCGGCGCCGGCCGGTCACTAAGGAACATGTACAAAAAAGTTTCCTCGCCTTGTTTTCCCCTTCCGATATCAACGAGGTTTCCCTGTCAGAACGTTTCGCTGTAGCGACTTTTGCCGTATCTCTGCATGGGGAAGAGAACATCGCCGCGTTTTACGGCGACAAGCTCGCAGGCTTCGACAACGGCCCGTCCCTCCTGTCGACAGTGAAGGCTCTATCGAGCCTCAACCGTGCCATAGGCCCCTACGGGAATTACCCCGCCGGGCCCCTGAGCGCGGAAAACACCGAAGGGCCGACCTTTACTCCCGGTGAAGGGGATCGCGCCGTTCTCGGCCAAAGGCTTACTGCTGCGCTTGAGCATGCACACCTACTGGTTTTACGGCCGCGCGATGCCACCCCAGCCGCCTTGCAGAAGCTCCTTTCCGCAGGCTGGAGCACTACGGGCATCGTCACGCTGTCCCAACTCGTTTCCTTCCTTGCCTTCCAGATCCGGATTGTCGCCGGACTTAAGACCCTCGCCGCAGCTGACGGAAATCTCGCGTGACCGACACCATAGTCGAACCCGCCATCGACAATCCGCCCGTCGTCTTCACCCAGGATCACATTGGCTGGACGGCTTGGCTTCAACCGCTTGCGGAGGAAGAGTTAAACGACCGGCACTACGAGGCCTTGGTCGACAAGGGGCGAGCCAAATCGCCATATTTCGCCCTGCTGGTACGTGATCCGGACATTCTACAGGCGCGCACCAAGACGGACAACGACATCTTCTACACCACGAAAAGCGGGCTGCCGCGCGCGGAACGCGAGCTGTCGGCAACCGCTGCCTCCCGCCTTAACGGCTGCATCCTGTGTGCTTCGGTTCATGCACGCTTCGCCTCACAATATTCCAAGCGCAATGACGACGTGCAAAAACTTCTGGACGAAGGCGTCTCCGCCGATCTCGGCGACCGCTGGAACGCGATCGTCGAAGCGTCCGTTGCACTCAGCGCCACCCCGCCGGCGTTCAGCGAAAAGCATGTTCAGCGCCTGCGCAAGGTCGGACTCGCTGACGAAGAGATTTCCGACGTCATTCACGGCGCATCATTCTTCAACTGGGCAAACCGCCTGATGCTATCGCTCGGCGAACCGACACCCGCCAATTAATCCGAAGACGAGAAAACAATGGCTCATCCTATATCGGACGTGGACCATACCTATCTTCTGGTCCACGACCTCGAAGCCAGTGCCGACCATTACCGGCGGCTCGGCTTTACAGTTTCCGCGCGAGGGCTGCACAACGCTCAGCTCGGCACCGGAAATCACACGATCGTCTTTGCGGAAGACTATATCGAGCTTCTTGGCGTGTTGACCGCCACGACGTTAAACGAACCCATGCGCGATAGGCTTTCCCGATATGGAGAAGGCATACACGCTATCGCCAACCGGACAGCAAGCGCCGATGCTGCAAAGTCAGAACTGGCTGCGCTCGGCATTGGGACCGGAGAGGTCAGCGCGTTCTCGCGTCCGTTGCAACTCTTCGACGGTGCAGAAGGTATCGCGACCTTTCGGATTGTGCATCTGAATAGCCAAGAGGCTCCACTCGGGAATTTCTTTCTTTGCCAGCACGAAACGCCAGAGCTGGTCTGGCGCGCCGAGATGCAGAAGCATGCGAACGGTGCCGTCGGGCTTGATGCAATCGTTGGCATCAGTGCCGATCCGTTCCAAACAGCCAAGACCTACGCGCGCCTATACGGGGGCAGCAAGGTTGAGCAGGCCGAAGGTGGATACAGGGTGCATACCGGGGCCAAGTCAGCTGCCTTGCTGTTTTTCGATCATCAAGCTGCAAGTGCCCTCTTTTCGGGCCAGGAGATCGGGAAGACGCCGACAAATGGCTATGCGGCGCTGCGTATTCGCACATCCGACCTTGGTCGGGTGCGAGAGGTTCTCGTTGCGCGGGGTGTGCCTTTCGAACCAAGCCTTAAAGGCGGCGTCACCGTCGGTCCCGCCCACGCGAACGGCGCGATCGTCGAATTCGTCGTCGACTGAACCAGTGATGCAACTGGGAAGCATGCCGGCCATCGCTAAACGCAAACGCGCTCGACACGACGCCTGCTTCTCGCAGTTTTCACTGGGAACTGTAGACTTCAAGGCAAAATTTTCAGTCGGCCCGAAGATTGTCGTCCCACGCTTTACGGGTCCGGTTGTTCTCCTGCTGAAGTTGAGGAAGCTCTGCTATGTCTTCCTGTCACAGCTCTCCGGTCAAAAGTGAATGGCTTGGCCGAGACTGCTGAGGGCCCCCTCCTGAATGGCCTCTCCCAGGCTGGGATGGGCGGGAATCGTTGCAGCGATATCTTCGAGACGCGCACCCATTTCCAGCGCCAAGCCAAAAGCGGCGCCAAGCTCGGCGACACCCTGGCCGACCGCCTGGATACCAAGGTCGAGATGATTGTCAGCCCGGGCAACGACGCGAACGAAGCCGTCGTCCCGCTCCAGCGTCATCGCCCGACCGTTGCCTCGGAACGGAAAGGTCCCGATACGGGTCTCGATGCCTGCATTTCTCGGCTCGACAGGCGATTGCCCAACGGTAACCAGTTCGGGATCGGTAAAGCAGATCGCGGGAATGGCAACCTTGTCCCAGACCGCTTCTTGCCGGCGACGATCTCTGCCACCATCTCGCCCTGGGCCATGGCGCGATGTGCAAGCATTGGTTCGCTCTACACCCATGCCGCCGTCCAGGCCTACGCCCAGGCTGCAACCACGGCCAAGGCGACTATTGCGTGACCGGCCTTTACAAACCCACCGCAGGCACTGTCACAATTACGGCTGCCGATGTCAGGATGCGCGTCGACACGCTGGCCGGCGACCACATCGTCACGAAAGCCGGTATCGCCAGAACCTTCCAGAACATTCGCCTTTTCAGGCGCATGACGGCGCTTGAGAACCTCCTCATCGCACGGCACACGGCGCTCAGCGGCCATGGCCTTCTACAGGTTGCGGGATTGTTCGGGCTGCGTGTATACCGTCGCAAGGAAGGCGAGGCTGTCGAGAAGGCCATGGGCTGGCTGCGGCAGACGAAGCTTGCAGAGCGTGCCGACGACCTGGCAGGCGACCTCTCCTACGGCCAGCAACGCCGTCTCGAAATCGCCCGCGCCATGTGCCTCGACCCGCGCTTCCTGTGCCTCGACGAGGCCGCAGCAGGTTTGAACCCGAAAGAGTCGGCCGAGCTTGGCGAGGACCTGCGGAAGCTCAAACAGGAGAACGGCATCGGCGTCCTTTTGATCGAGCACGACATGAGCGTCGTCATGAATGTCTCCGATCGCGTCGTCGTGCTGGAGTATGGCAGAAAGCTCGCTGAAGGAACGCCAGCCGAGATCGGGAAAGGTGAGATCGTCGCTTTGCTCGGCGCCAATGGCGCCGGCAAATCGACATTGCTGCGCACGGTTTTCGGCAAACCCGCGCTGTTATACGGGTCCATCAGTTTCAACGGGCAGCCGCTGATGACACGGCAAGCGCATGAAGTCGCTGCACTCGGCATCGCGCATTCCCCCGAGGGACGCCGCATCATGCCGAAGATGACGGTACTAAATTAGAAAACCTTCAAATTGGTGCATCTGATGCAAAGGCTAAAGCTGCTGCTGCTAGACAAGCCATCGCTGGGGCTTGCGCCGCTCATTGTTCGTCACATTCCCGATGCAATCCAGCGAATCAACGAGGAGGAAGGGATTGCCGTCCCTTTTCGTGGAGCAGAATGCGGCAATTGCCCTTGCGATCGCCGACAGGGCCTACGTCCTTCAGACGGGTCGCGTTGTCCACTCGGGCGATGCGGAGGTCTTGATGGCGAAGCCCGAGATCAGGAGCGCCTATCTCGGAGGCATGGCCAGCGCTTAATTAACGGTACGGATGAAGTCATGCGGCCAGCTCATCCGGAAATTGCCGTTGCCAAGATAAACGCAATCGAGGCGCAATAGCGGCCTGTCAGCGACGAATCTTAAAGCGCGGCAAGCGATCTGAAAGATCGCGACCTGCTTTATGACACGGACCAAACCGCACGTGCTCCAAGAAAGGGATAGGCGCTTCGATCATCGCTTTGACGACATCTAGGAATTGCATTTAAGCCACCGAACGATATCCTGCGACCATGAGATTGCCTCGATCACCAATCTTCGTTGTTGCTATCGCAGTTTCATACGCACTGCAGCTTTTACCCTACCGCGCCCTATTTTTGATGCTGTTCGCGCCGGCGGCGGGCATCGATCTGTGATGTTTGTCGATGTCGTCGTTCTGCCAAGGTTCTCGATGATGTCGTTGGCTGCGACGATCGAGCCGTTGCGTGCGGCCAACCGTGCTGCCGGGCGAGAACTCTACCGTTGGCGGCTGGTCTCGCTCGATGGGGCCGATCTTCTCAGCAGTTCCGGTGTCCGTATCGGCATCGACGCGCGGTTCGAACATTCTGATGAAAGAGACATGCTTTTCGTTGTAGCCGCGTTCAATGCCAGGAGCATGGACCGCCGCATGGTCGCCCAGCTGAGACGTGCTGCGCGCCAAGATACAGTCATCGTCGGCGTGGAGGCGGGTGCTTGGGTGCTGGCGCGCTGCGGTCTTCTGGACGGCTATTCGGCCACTACGCACTGGGAGGACCTCGAGGAGTTCTCGGAGGCTTACCCCGCTATAAAGGTGGTGGGCGACCGGTTCGTCATGGACCGCCTAAGATGGACCGCGGGAGGAGCGGCGCCGACACTCGACATGATGCTGACCTTCATAAGGCTGCAGCATGGACCGCCGACGGCGCTCGATGTGGCGAACATTTTCATCTACAGCCAGAGCTTCAGCGGATCGTCGCCGCAGAAATACTCAACCAAGAAACAGCTCAATATCGGTGACAAGCGCATTCTGTTCTCGATCATGCTGATGGAAGAAAATCTGGACGTTCCGCTGCCGATCCCCCTGATCGCCAAGAAGGCTGGCATCTCGCTACGCTCGCTCCAGATGAAGTTTATGGAAAGCCTGTCGCAATCGCCACAGGAGTACTACCTGACACTCCGCCTCGCGGCAGCGATGCGGAAACTCGAGCAGACACCGGATACGGTCACAGAGGCGGCGGCCGCTTACGGCTTCGGCTCGGCCTCGGCCTTCGCGCGTGCCTTTCGCCGGAAGTTCGGCATGAGCCCTTCGCTCGCCCGTCGAATCTCCAACATGTCCCTATCGGGAGCGTCCGGGCCGACAAAGCGCGCGCCCGTCAGCGGAAACAGAACTGTTTCAATCTAACTAGTAGGGAAATGCCGGCGAATCGCGCATGAGCCTTTGCGTTTCCTCCGCCCGGCGGTCGGACAGGACCTGGTCCGTGTCCCCCATTTCGACGATCCGCCCTTCCTGCATCACGGCGATCTTCTGGGCGATGTTGGCCACCAGCGGCAGGTTGTGAGTGACAAACAGCATCGACAGACGGCGCTTCTCCTGCAACGATTGGAGCAGTTCGACGACAGTCGCCTGCACGGAAACGTCCAGCGCAGAGGTGGTTTCGTCACAGATGAGCAGGTCGGGATCGGCCGCGAGGGCGCGCGCGATGGCCGCGCGCTGCCGTTGGCCGCCTGACATCTCGCGCGGATAGCGGTTCATCATCTCGACCGGCAGGGAAACCTGTTCGAGTACATTGGCGATCTTGTCGCGCGTCGATGGCTTGGACTGTTTCTCGAACAGGTTGACGACCGTTCCAATCGAATGTCCGACCGTGTGGGCAGGGTTGAAGGAGCCGTAAGGATTCTGAAAAATGTACTGGATGCGCCGGCGCAGGTCGCGCGGCCTCTGTGCGGCTGCCGAAGCCAACCGCGTACCGCGAAACGCCACCGTCCCGGACATCTGTTCGTGCAGGCCAGCGATGCAGCGCGACAAAGTCGTCTTGCCCGAGCCCGATTCCCCTACCAGCGCAAGACAGCTCCCTTCGGGGATCTCGAGATCGATATCCTGAAGAATCCGGACGCTGCCATAAGATGCCGCGACATTCCGGACCTGAAGCAGGCTCGGGGCAACCGCGTCGACCGCTATTTGCGAGCGCCGCTCAATCCTGGGAAGCGCGTCGACAAGCTTGCGCGTATAGGGATGCTTGGGGCTGCCCAGCACGTCAGCCGCCGCCCCGCTTTCGACGATCCGGCCGTGTTGCATGACGGCCACCGTTTGCGCAAGCTGGGCGACGACCGCCAGATCATGGCTCACATACAAGGCGGATACGCCATGGTCCTGGCATAGCCTGCGGATGGTGGAAAGGACGTGCGCCTGCGTGGTTACGTCGAGCCCGGTTGTCGGCTCGTCCATGACGATCAGCCGCGGCCTGTTGACGAACGCCATCGCCATCGCCATCCGCTGCTGTTGGCCGCCGGAGAGTTCGAACGTATGCGCTTTGAGAATTCGGTCGTCCGGGGGCAGACGCACCTCCTCCAGACTGGCCTTCAGCCTTTCGGGCGTCACGAGGCTGCGCTCGGCGAAGGTCTCGGCGAGCTGCGATCCAACCCTAAGAAATGGATTGAGGGCTGTGGCCGGGTCCTGCGGCATGTAGCAGACGACCCGTCCGCGCAACGCTTCGAGGCTGCGGGGAGAAGCGGCCGACAGTTCGGTATCACCCACCCGGATGCTGCCGCCCCGAATCCGCAGGCCGCTGCGGCAATAGCCTAGCAGCGCAAGCCCGACCGTTGTCTTGCCGGAACCGGACTCCCCCACGAGACCCAGGATTTCGCCTGGCGCGATCGAGAATGAGACGTCCTGGACGATTGGCTGGCCGGCATTGGTCTGGATTTCGAGCCCCCGGACCTCGGTGCTGCGATCGGCGGGTACATTGGCGCTGGTCATCGGAGGTCCGTACGGGACAGGGCGTCGGCGCACAGGTTGAGACCGATAGCCAGGCAGCCGATCAGCACGATGGGCGCCACGACGGGCCAAGGGTTCGATGTCATCGCTATTCTGTTCTCATTGATCATCAGCCCCCAATCGGCGTCCGGCGGCTGTGTGCCGAAACCCAGAAAACCGAGCGCGGCGATAAGCACGACGGAGTAGACGAAGCGCAGGCCGAGTTCGACGAGGAGAGGCGTGCGCAGGTTCGGCAGAATCTCGCGCAGGATGATGTGCCGGCTCGGCAGGCCGATGACCACGCAGAAGCGTATGTGATCCTCCTCGACCACGCGCAGTGCCGCGCCGCGCGCGACGCGCGCCACCGACGGTATCTGGCTGAACGCGACCATGACAAGGATCAGCCAGGTCTGCGGCCCAATCAGGCTAACGAAAAGAAGCACCAGGATGATCTGCGGAAAGGCCATGACGGCATCGCCCAGCCGCATGATGACATTGTCCACCCAGCCGCGCCTGTATGCCGCGAGAATGCCAAGGAAGGCGCCCGCAAAGACGCCGGCCGCAGTGGCCACGGACGCCCCTACCAATATCCTCCAGCCGCCGCACAGCAAACGCGCCAGGACATCGCGCCCAAGCACATCGGTGCCAAGCCAGGAGAATTCGGACGGAGGCGCCAATGGGGCATCCACGAAATCGAGCGGCGACTGGCTGGTTACGAACGGGCCCACGGCGGCGATAGCCACCACCGCCAGTGTCAAGGCAAGCCCCAGCGTCCCCTCAACACCGAGACGCGACAACCATCTAAGGGCAGGGCGGCTCAAGAACGCGACTCACGTGCTCGCAGGCGCGGCGTTACCAACACGGTCGCCAGGTCGGCAAGAATGTTCACAAGCACGTAGAATCCTGCAAGCATGAGGACGATGCATTGGATAACCGGCAGGTCGCGGCCCCGGATCGCGTCGAGAAGCAATTGGCCGATACCCGGAAAGCCGAACAGATATTCCACCACGACGACGCCGCCAGCCAGATAGGCCACGGTCAGCGCGATGACCTGGAATGTCGGCCCGATAGCGTTCGGGAGAGCGTGCAGCCAAATCAGGCGGCTTCTGCGCACGCCTTTGAGTTGCGCCATCTCGATATATTCGCTCTGCAGCACGTCACGCATGGAGGAGCGGATCATACGGAAAATATAGGGAAAGATGACGAGGATGAGGGTGGCGACGGGCAGCACGAGGATGATGGGCATCTCACTGAGCGTATGGCCAGGCGGCACAAGCGAGACCGGCGGAAACCAGTGCAGGACCACGGTGGAGAAGGTGAGGATCAGAATTATGCCCACGATGAACTCGGGCAGCGCCGCCAGGGCGAGGGAAACGACGGAGGCCACCCTGTCGAAGAGCCCGCCCGATTTCAATGTGGCAAGCACGCCGAGAAAGACCGACAGCGGGATGCCTATGACGGACACCAAAATAACGAGCACGCCCGTGTTGCGCAGCTTCGGCGCGATTGTCTCGGTTACGGGCAATTGGCTCGCTAGGGACAGACCTGGGTCGCCCCGCAGCATCGCCGTCGCCCAGCCGAGATATTGGGAAAGGACCGGCTGGTCAAGACGCAGGCTGTGGCGCAGCGCCTCTAGTCGCTCGGGTGTGGCCTCGCGGCCAAGAATCGCGCGGGCGGCGTCGCCCGGCAACACTGCGGTCGCGAAGAAGACGACAACCGAAACGAAGACCAGGGTCGCAACCCCAAGCAGAAGTCTATTCAATACCAGGCGTGCAAGGCCACCATGTCCGCCGCTGCTCATCGCGGGTCGGCCCGGATATCGCCGTGAGGAGCGAGCGACCGGACATGCCGGGCCAGTTCCAAGCCAAGCAAGGCCACGTCCCGAAAGTTGTGCAAATTGGTTTCGGGATCTTTCTCTTTGGCAACGCGGATCATGGTGACAGCGTTCGGCGCCAGTACGACCTCGTTACCGCCGAAGCCGAGCATGATGGGGACCACGACGTCCCTTCCATCGCCGCCTGGCAGCGACGCGCACCAGAAGGTCAGGAAATAGTTGCATTTCACATCGCCAAACGGCTCGGCCACCACGCCGCCGCCCTCGAAGATTTGGCGAATGAGCGGCTTGCACAGGATTTGACGTCCCTGCAACGCTCCGCCCGCATGGATCAGCCGCGCGATCCTGACCAGGTCGCCGAGGGTCGGATAGTAGCCAATCGCCCACAGCGGGACGCCGGCCTCGCCAGCCGCCTCAACCGTCGTCGACCAGCTTGTTTCGCCGATTCCGATCGGACCGTAGACGTCTTCACGCAGAACGGTCTCTATCGTTCTGCCCAGACGTTTTCTGGCCAAACGGTCCATGGCCAGGCCGACCGTGAAGAGATCCTGATCGCGGTAGCGGAAAACTGTTCCCGGCTCCCATTCCTCGGCGATGCTGTCCGCGGCAATCGCAGATAGCTTGTCGGCAGCCGACTGCGCAAAATACCAGGAACGGTAGCCGGGAGCGATGCCCTCCTCGTCCAGCCCGCGCCAGACGTAGCCGTCGGCCTTGCTGCCAATCCCCGTCGCCATGCAAAGCGCGTGCCGCAGAAACACCCGTTTCCAGCCCGGCGCGTCCCGAAGTTCCGGCACGTGGTCGACGATGGGCTCATCGAGGACAGCTTCGCCGAAAATCTGCGCCAGGCGCAAGGCGGCCAAGCCGGCCATCGCCGACTTGGTGACCGACCAGATGCCAAGCCGCGTCTCGGCGGGGTATAGCCACTGATCCTCGCGGCCGAAAAACTGCCGCAGATAGAAATCGCCCTCAAAATCGATGCCGCTGGCGACAGGCGCGACAGAGCGCACGGCGTCATCGAAGGGTTCGAGTACGGGCGCGCCCGTCTTTTCGACGAGGCGCGACCAGGGCAGGCATTCGAAGCTGTCGCTGGGGACCGGTAGGGAGACTGGTCCGGCCTCGAACCGCGCGTCTGTGATCCCGGTCGCCTTCATATAGTCTTGCAGGATATAGGGCGCGGTCTGCTGCTCGATCTGAAACCGGATCGGTGTGACGCGACCGTCGCGATAACCGAACAGCGCGAGCCCGTTATAGGTCTCGTTCTCCAGCGGATTGACGAGGGCAAACGGGAAGGAGGCGCGGCTCCAGCCCTCGTCTTGCGGTTCGCTCCAGGCCCGACCCGGCTGAAGCAGGACATTCCAGAAACTCGAATGGGACCTGTTGGCGAAGCCTGAAAGCGGCGCCTGGGTTTCCCACCGCAATTGTCCGTCGCTGCAAACCAATCCACAGGCAATCGCGGGAAACAGGTCGAGCCTCGCCGCCAGGCCGCCATAGCGCCGCGGATCGGCTGGATCCAGTCGCATGACGGTGGGCAGGAGATGCAGGCGCCCCTCCAGCGTCTCCCTGGCGGGCAGCGCGGCGCGGGAGGGAATAAAGGCGGCGGCGGCGAGGAAGACCCCCTCCTCCGCCCCCTTGGTTATGTCGACAGTTCCGGCCATGGTCGCGTCAGTCCAGCCAGACGTCCGTGAAATTGAACGTGCCGAGCGGCTGGCCGGTCTTGCTGGGCATGAATCCATTGACGTTGGAGGCCATCAGGTCGGCGGTCTGGTTGTAGGTGCCGATGATATAGCCCCCGATGTCGAAGTCGATCGCCTGCATCGCAAGGGCCAGTTCGCGACGCTTGTCGAAATCGACGGTCTTCAGGGCTTCTTGGTACAATTGGATGTATTTTGGATCCGCCCAATGCGTTTCGTTGAAGATGGAGTCCGGCAGGCTGCCGCTCATCACTTGGCTGAAGAAGGGATTGCTGTACCAGTAATCCTGCGCGAACGTCCATTTGAGGTAGTTCTCGCCATAATAGACGTCGGGCGTGACCTGGGTCACCTTCACCGTGACGCCGGCGTCCTTGGCTTGGCGGGCAAACACCTGCGCCGACTGCAGCACGCCGGCTGAGACGTCAGAGGTCATCAACTCCACGGCGAGGTCCGACTTGCCCGCCTGCTTCAGCAGGAATTTGGCTTGGTCGAGATCCTGGTCCCGGTGCTTGGTGTTGTCGTAGTATGGGCTCCAGTTCGAAAACAAGTCGTTGCCGACCGCGGCATGCCCGTTGAATGCGACGCGCGCCAACTGCTTGCGGTCGAGGATCAGGCGGAACGCCTGGCGCACACGGGGATCGTCGAAGGGAGGCTGGTCGACGCGCATGGTAAACGGGGTCCATTTGCTGGGCTCCGACATCAAGACCTTGATCGGCCCACCCTCCGCCACCTGATTGAGCAACACCAGCGGAACGTCCGGGAACACATGCACCTGTCCGCCCTGCAGGGCGTTGAACGCCGCGGTCGAGTCCTTGAAAGTGTCGATGACGGTGATGCTGTCCAGATACGGCCGACCGCTCTTCCAATAGTTTTCGTTGCGCACCGAGACGCTCTGCTCGCCCGGCGTGAAGCTTTGGAGTTTGAACGGGCCCGTGCCGACAGGCTTGGCGGGGTCGTAGTCCTCGGGAACGATGTTGACGTTGGCAACCATTTCCGGGAGCACCGACATCGGCGTCAGCATGGGCAATTCGAAGGTAAGGTCGTCGATTACGCGCGCGTTCTTCAGATCGATCGTCTGGAACACGTTCGCCTTGTAGAGAGGATGCTGAGGATCGGAGGTGCGGCGGAAGGAGAAGAGAACGTCAGAAGCCTTCAGCGCCTTGCCATTGTGGAAGGTGATGTCCTTGCGGAGCTTCACCGTCCAGGACATTGCATCCTTTGTCGGCTCCATTGACTCGGCAAGAACGTTCTCGATCTGCCCCTCGACATTTTGAACAACCAGAGCGTCGTAAAGCGGCGTGGTACGGAGATAGTCGACACCGTTGACCGATTTGTGCGCGTCGACCGTGTCGCCAGCTCCGCCGCCGGTCGCGGCGATGCGGAGGTCGCCACCCTTCTTGGGGGTGGCAGCCCGGCCGGGTTGAATCCCGGCTGCGAACATGGCAGTCGCGATGCTTGCGCCGGCAAGCAGCGTACGGCGGTTCAATGCACCGCCCAATTCGAAATCCGTGGCTCTGCGATCTGTGCCCAACACTTCCTCCCTGGAACTTCTCGATCTCGGAGGGATCGACTGGTCACCGATAATGTCGCAACAGCAACGCCTTGCGCGACACTTTACGAAGAGACCAATACAGAATGCGCAAGATTGCCTTTTGCCGCCCGCAGCGCGATCCGGCTGCTGCGGAGCTATGCGCCGCGCGGTCTGGCAGGCCCTGGGGCGGCAGGTCAGGCATATTTTGATGCAGCCGGACTTCAATGCATCGGAAATTGCGCAGCCGAAGATGGCCGTTGCCGGGGTCCGGGAAGACTGGCGCCACGCAATCGGGAACAGTTGTGCCGCTGCCAAAGCCATTGGCTGTCAGCCACCGCCCACCCCATGTTTAATGAACAGATTGAAGAGTTCCGTCTGGCTGGAAATGTCGAGTTTGGCGTAAATGTGCTTACGGTGGATTTTCACGGTGCCCTCGGCGATCTCCAGGATTCTGCCGATGGAAATCGAGGAATGGCCCCGCAGGATCAGGCTGACTATGCTTTGCTCGCGCTGCGTCAGCCGGGAAGGGGCGAAAGTTTCGAATGCCTGTTCGATGTATTGGGCAGCGGGTTTGTCCGCCGGCTGGCTGTCCGAGCCATCTGGGACCAGATGCTCCCAGTGCCGGCGCGCCATGCTCATCACCATCGGCGCTGCCTGTTGCAAAAGACCGAAATCCTCGTCCAAAAAAGGCCGGGCTGGCATTGGCCCGCAGCAGCGAATTGGCAATGTAGAAGCTTCCCCGTACCTGAATGAGGAAGACAATCTCCGTGGTCAGCGAGCCCGATTCCATCGAGATGCATGGATGCACGTCGGGCGAATTGTAGTATTCGGCCTCGAAAAAGTTATCCGGCGCAAGATCGGCCAAGCCGTGCAACTCTTGCGGTGCTCGGCGACGCATGCCGAATAGACAGGGTCCTGGACACCGCGCCGAGGCCGTCATGCTCATCAGCGTTGTTACGCTCGTGGACCAGTTCTTCGATCCGCTCTACCGCTGGGCGGCGATCGCGGTGGCGGTCTGGTACCTCATCGGGCTTGCCTATTTTGGCTTTTACCGCCGCCATCGCCTCGTGCTATCGCCGGAGGAAGAGTTTGCAGTTTCCGGTGGCTTGCGTGGCCATCCCGAACGTGAAACGTAACATTACAATACCATCCAAAGTCACCAAAATGGGGGAGTGAAAAATGGGCGCAAGACTGGCCGGAAAGGTAGCAATCGTTTCGGGAGGCGCAACCGGAATGGGCGGCGCTGCATCGGAACTGTTCGCAGCGGAAGGGGCAAAGGTGGCCATCATCGACCGCAATGGCGATGCGGCTGCGGCCACGGTTGCGGCGGTCAGGGCGCGTGGCCATGTCGCCGAGTATTTTGTAGCCGACGTTTCAGACGAAGCGCAGGTCGAGGCGGCAGTGAAACAGGCTACAGAAAAGCTTGGCACTGTAAACGTGCTGTTCAACCACGCCGGCACCATCGTCATAAAGCCGTTTCTGGAGACGACGGTGCAGGACTGGGACTGGCTACATGCCGTCAATGTGCGCTCGATGTTCTTGATGACGCGCGCCGTGCTGCCCGGCATGATCGCAGCCGGCGGCGGCTCGATCGTATGTACATCGTCGGTCTCGGCGGTGGCAGCGACGCCGATGGAGGTGCTCTATGGTACCACCAAGGGCGCTTGCCACATGTTCGCGCGGGCCATTGCGATCGAGTTCCGGGACCGTAACATCCGCTGCAACGCGGTCTGCCCCGGCTTGATTCGAACGCCGCACGGCATGCGCGAGGTGGATGCTCTCGTCAAGCTAGGCGTCGATTTTTCGGATGCCGCGGTGGCCGCTCTACAAGTTCGAGTCGGCGAACCGGAAGAAGTGGCCAAGGCAGCGCTATATCTTGCCAGCGACGATTCCAGCTTCGTCAATGGAGCCCATCTGTTCGTGGATAATGGTTTTTCCGCGATTTGATAACGAGCATTGGAGCGTCCAGGGTTAGGTCCTGACCTTGGACGCTCTTATACGGAACGACTTGAACGAAGTCGGGGGCACCGTTGCATTTTTGGAATCGCTGCTCTCGCGACCATAGCGGCTTCGATCGGCCCGGTGATGCAACACGCTTTAGCAGGCTGCTGAAGAAGTAGCGAGTTGGGACGGTGATGAGGTCGTCTCGAGGAGAGCGGCGTTTCGATTTGAGGCGGCCGCTAAGTGGGGCGGCCGTGCGGGAGCTATCATGCGGTAGCTGTGGCGAGCAGCTTTGGAATTCGGATGAGATCATAGGCGGCAACGGTGAAGGTGAAGGCCGCCTCGACCTTGGCTCGCCCTCGCAGCTTGACCGTGGCTAATCCGGCGCTTGCCTTCATCCAGCCGAAGACCTCCTCGATGCGCTTGCGACAGATCTGGCTGATGCCGTAGCCGGCATGGCGGGTGGTTCGACCATCGATAGCGGTCCGGCGCACGACACCATTCTTGGAAACCCGACCGTTGATGACGATGTGTGGGGTGACACGCCGCTGTCGCAAGTCGCCGACGAAAGCGGTGACGTCATAGGCCGTGTCGGCACCCAGCGTGATGCGGCGTCGGCCGCGGCGGCGGTCGAGCATGGAAAGCGTCGCTTCCCGCTCGGCCGTGCCGGTGGCATGCGTAAGCGCGGCATCGACGGCCAGACCATGGCGGTTCTCCATCAGCACATGACCCATGAAGCACAGCCGGCTCTCGGTCCCGTTCGCCTTGCGATAGAGGCGCGCATCGGGTCGGTGGTCGAGGCATGCGTCTCGTTCGAGCGCGTCTCCTCACGGAAGTCGCGCTCGCCGTTGCGTCCCGGCGCTGGCGGCTCCCCCGAGCCATCCTTCGGCCGGAAGCTCTTCATCGAAGCCCAGGCGTCGATCAGCGTGCCGTCCACGGAGAAGTGCTCGCTCGACAGGAGCTTCACGACCTTGTTGGGCAGCGCCAGCAACGCGGCCAGGAACTGGCGCGCCACCTCCGCTTCCAAAAGTCGGTCGCGATTGTGCGTGAACACCGTCGCATGCCACACCTGAGTATCCATCGGCAGGCCGACAAACCAGCGGAACAGCAGGTTATAGTCGATCTGCTCCATCAACATCCGCTCAGAGCGCACCGAGAAAAATGCCTGCAAAAGCGTCGCCCGCAACAGCATCTCCGGCGGAATCGAGGGCCGACCCATCGGCGAGTAGAGCTCTTCAAAGCGTTCGTTTAGAGAAGCGAGCGCCTCGTCCACCAACCGCCTGATCGGCCGCAGCGGATGGTCCGCCGGAACACGCTCCTCAAGCCGAACATACGAGAACAGCCCCTCCGTCCGATTATCCCGTCCGCGCATGCCAAATCATTCGCTCACCCACGGGCAACGCAAGACACCGCATGTCGCTCTGTTTGTCGGGTCGGTCGTAGGTTATGGCCTGGCTGCACTTCTCTATTACTCCGGCGCCGGCGTGGTCGGAGCCGCATTGCTGTCGATGTCGGTGTTCGGTGCCGTGATCGCCTATGTAATGCAGACATTGGCATTCGTCAGGCCGGCAATCGCCTACTTCGGGCTGATCGGCCGAAAGCGTCTGGTCCTCTCGCCGGAAGAGGAATTCGCGATGAAGATTAGCTGACAGTTCGCGGTGGCGGTTTTCAAGCGGAAAGCGCCACCGCGGTATACTCTGGAGGCCGCATCACCGGCTGCACCTCTCCCAACCAGTCGGCACTGCCGACCCGAGGGTGGCAGCACCTTGAAGCGCGGTAACGGACTTAGGAAGCCAGCTGTGCGTTGTCTACGTACAGGCCCCAAGGAAGTTCCAGATGCTCCTGAAGCAGCCGGTGTGCCGTAACGACGTCGTGCTGGGCCAATGCGTCAACGATTGCGTGATGCTGCGCGCGGTTGGAGTTCACCCAGGCATCGGACAAGAGCCACGAGCCCCTGCTGAAGGCAGCCTGAAGGCTATGCCTCCATAGCGCGTCGAAGAATTCGATGGTGAGGCGATTGTCCAACGTCCCGACGATTGCGGTATGAAAACTGCGGTCCGCATCAACATACGCGATCGCGTTGCCGAGCGTCCTGAAGTCATCAAGCTTGTCCATTATATCGAGCTGCATGAGCACTTCCGCTGGAACGGCATGCTTCGACATGCAGAAGTTGGTGACCGCAAACGCCTCGACCATGTAGCGTGCTCTGAACGCATCATGCAGGTCCGTCGAATTCATGCGCCGGACCTGCGCGCCCTTTCGGGGAACGCGGACGATGAATCGCTCACCCTCAAGGCGGTTGAACGCCTCCCGGGCAGGCGTCCTGGATACGCCGGTCGCGTCGCACACACTGGCCTCGTCGATGAATACCCCCTCGCCGAGCGAGCCGTCGAGGATACGTTCGCGCAGCCATTGATAAGCCTTGTCGACCGCTGTTTTTTTGGCTTTGGCGTCCCCTCGGACGATCACGTTTGCACCTGTACGACCTCTGCAATTTTGCGCCGGATTCCAGCCGGAGGCATGTTGCATAGCGTCAGCACCCATGCAATACATCACGCGCATTCGCTGTGCATGCGCCATGTATACATGAAAGATGCAACGATCATCAGGCTATCGCGGAAAAATCATGAAGATCAGTTTCGCCCAAATCCCCATCACGAATGACAAGGCCATCAACGTCGAGGCGATGGCGCGCGCGTGCACCGCGGCCGCGAAGGAGAATTCTTCACTGGTGCTCTTTCCTGAAGTTGCCATGTGGTACCAGCCCGGCGCCACGCACGCTGTCATCGAGCACGCCGAAACGGTGCCCGGCCCGTTTACGGAAGCGATCGACGCATTGGCGAAGCACCATGCGATCGCCATCGCGGTTGGAATGTATGAAAAGTCGGACAGCGGGGATCGCGCATACAATACGGTCTACGTTGCATCACCCCAAGGACTGGAACTCGCGAGATACCGAAAAGTCCACCTTTACGACGCTTTCGGCCTTCGTGAGTCGGATGTTGTTGCGCCCTCAGGGAGCCTAGCGCCCAAGCTTTTTGAACTCGATGGCGTCCGTTTCGGACTGATGATTTGTTACGACTTGAGGTTTCCCGAAAGTGCTCGACTTTTGGCGGACGCCAAAGCCGACGTGATTCTGCTGTCGGCACTTTGGATGCCCGGACCAAGAAAAGAGGATCACTGGAGTACTTTGATACGCGCAAGAGCCATTGAGAATACAGTCTACATGCTGGCTTGCAATGGACCCGCCACCCTGTCGTTCGGTGCCAGCATGGCTGTTGACCCGATGGGAAACATCCTCACCCAATCGCAGGAAGGCGCCGACGTGCAGACCGTAGACATCACAACGTCACGTATCGCCGAGGTCCGCCTGACCAACCCTTCACTGTCAAATCGGCGTTTCGGAATCACGTTGAACGCGCCCGAACCGGCACATCTGCCTACCGTTCCTTAGTGCCCAGTTTCGGCAGCTAACGCGGTCCAATTACTGAGACGAGCCAATCAAGGTTCGCGGCGGTCAATAGCACCTCAACAATGGGAGACCTATCGTGAAACAGTTCACACATATCCTCTGCGCCGCAGCGTTAAGCGGCGGCTTCGCTCTCCATCTCGGCCCAGCTGCTGGCGCGGAAAGCGATATCCAGCGTGCCATGGCAAACACAAGCTACAAGTGTGACGCACCGAATGCGGAGAAGACCGTGCAGGTGTCGGTCGCGGCCCTGCCGATCGTAAGCAACGCCGCCTTGTTCGCAGCGAGCGACCTAGGGATATTCGAGAAACACGGCTTAAAGGTTGAGTTCAAGACTGTCAGCAGTGTGCCTGCAACGATTTCGGCCGTGCAGGGAGGCGCCGTCGATCTCGCATTCACCGCCACCCTAAGCGCGCTGCAAGCCTTGGACAAAGGTCTGGAATTGACGATTATTGCGCCCTTTGCCGGTATCGCACCCAAATATTGGGACAAGATGCAAGCCGGCGAGCAGGGTTACACCCGCGAAATCACCGCGCTGCTCGTGGCGGCTGACAGTGGCATCGAAAGCCCGGGCGACCTCTCCGGAAAGACGGTCTCCGTCAGTGATGCGCAGGGACAGGCGGAGCTCACCACCCGCTACGTAATCAAGAAGCATGGTGGCGACGTCGATAGCGTGAAATTCGTCGTGATGAGCTTCGCAGATGCCATCAACGCGCTGATGGCGGGCCAGGTGGACGCGGCCTACTCGGCCGAGCCGCATATTTTGAAGGCCGAGGAAGCCGGCTACAAGATCATTTCGTGGCCGGGCGTTGAGACGCTTCAGGAAGGCCCGACATCCATGATGGTCTCGTCAAAGGCTTATGCACTGGCGAACCCGGACACGGTAGCTCGTTTTAACTGCGTTATCCGTGAGGCGACCGCGCTGGGCCGTGACAAGCCCGACCTGATCCGTCAGACGGCAGCAAAATATCAGGGCGTCGATCCCGCCAAGCTTGCCAATGCGGTCGTGCCCTACTTCTACTCTGTTGTCGACATGGAAGGATTGAAGCGGTTCTACTCGTTGATGAAGGATGCAGGCTTCGTCACGTCCGACATTGACTTCAATGCGATCATAATCCCCCAGGCACTGGAACAATAGTCCAATGCCGCGCACGGTCGCCATGCGGCTTGCCTGTGGTGTCTTTGGCTTTGCCGTGTGGCTGGCTACCTGGCAGTGGGCGACCACAGCCGGGCCGCTGAACGGCATTGCAGGGGTTCCCACTATGTCGGCCGCCGTTGGCGAGGCCATCGCGTTGATCGGTCGTCAGGACTTCTGGCTTGCCATCGGCGAGACGCTCCTGATGGCTTTGTCGGGCCTTGCAATAGCGATTGTCATCGGCGTGGGCCTGGGCTTGTTCACGGCCATGACGCCCATCGTCAACAACGCCTTGGACCCTTTGATCCAATTCCTGCGCCCCTTGCCTGCCGTGGTTATTCTCCCTTTGGCACTGCTCGTTTTCGGACCGACGCGCGACCTCGGAATCTTTCTGGCTGCATTTGGCGCTGTCTGGCCGATACTGGTACAGGTGCAGGTAGGCATCCGGGACGTTGAGCCTGTCATGCTCGACACCGCACGGGCCATGACATTGCCCTGGCTTAAGACCCAAACCGCCATCGTCTTGCCAAGCGCCGCACCTTATATCGTCACCGGCATCCGCATTGGTGCTACCACTGCACTTCTCTTGTCGATCGGCGCCGGCCTGCTTGGCGGAGCGCCGGGCCTCGGCCGGAGAATCCTCCTCGCCCAGGAAGCCGCGCAATCGGATCTTGCGTTCGGCCTCATCCTGTGGAGCGGTATTGTCGGCATTCTGTTTGCAGGAGCGCTTAACGCTCTGGAACGGATGGCCGTTCGCGGTCGTAGACCGGTCGAGGAGCTCATATGAAGCTCGTTCGTGATGTTGCCATACGTATTGCATTGCCGTCGCTGCTTCTCACCGCCTAACTGGCTATGGACCGCCAATGTCCGCAACGCCTACTTTCCAACGCCCGACGCGATTGCACGACGATTCAAGGACCTGTGGCTGTTTGCGTATTTCGCAACGGACGTCTTGCCTAGCCTGCGCAACCTGCTTCTCGGCTACCTGTGTGCGACCATCCTCGGTATCACCATTGGAACAGCTCTCGGGCTTCTGAAACCACTCCGCCTCGTGTTTGTGCCGCTCCTCGATTTTGCACGCTCGATCCCGATCATCATGCTTATTCCGCCCTTTGTACTCACCTTGGGCATCGGCGACGTCTCGAAATTGGCCATCATCACCCTGGGAACTTTTTTCCCAATCGCGCTCGCGACGATCGATGGGGTGAGACGTATCGACCCTGCATTGCTGGATGTCACACGCAGCCTTCTGCTTCCATGGCACAAGGAGTTGTTCGTCGCGTGGCTTCCGTCAGCCGCTCCTTCCATTGCGGGGGGCATGCAGACGGGGCTCCAGTTCGCCTTTATCCTCATGGTGGCAAGCGAGATGCTTGCAGCCTATAGGGGTCTGGGCTTCAGGACCATGCAGGCGCAACTCACCTTCGACTCGACGAGCGTCTGGGCCGGCATTGTTCTGTTGGCAATCCTTGGGTTCTCGCTGAACGCTGTCTTCAATTATTTCCGCGATGTCGTCCTGGGATGGCACGCACGCTCGCGTGCGGCGTCCCGTTCCCATTAGGTCAATCAACACATGGCTGATAAATCACCGCTTCGCCTTGCCGTTCGCGCCCTCTCAAAAACCTATGGAACCGGTGCGAGCGCGAATGTCGTTCTCCAGGACATCACATTCGACATCCGGGAAGGTGAATTTGTATGCCTCGTAGGGCCCTCGGGGGCCGGCAAGACGACGCTGCTGCGCTGTCTTACCTCTCTTATGCCCGCCTCTTCCGGCGAGATCCAACTGGACGGACAGCGCCTTACAAGGCCCAGTCCGAAAATTTCAGTTGTCTTTCAGGAATATACCCGCTCGCTGATGCCTTGGATGACCGCTGAGCGGAATGTTGCGCTCGCCCTGTACAACCGGAAGCTGCCCAAGCGAGAGGCGTTAGCGCTAAGCCGTGAGGCGCTCGCCAGCGTTGGCCTCAAAGGTGCCGAAACGAAGTATCCGTGGCAACTCTCAGGCGGCATGCAGCAGCGTGTCGCAATCGCGCGAGCGCTGGTGACGCAACCGGAAGTTCTGGTGATGGACGAGCCGTTCGCGTCCATCGACGCACAGACGAAACTGGAACTTGAAGACCTGACCCTCGCCCTACAGCGCAGCCGCGACATGACGGTGATGCTGGTGACGCACGACATCGACGAAGCGGTCTACCTTTCAGATCGCATCATCGTTCTTTCCAAGAACCCGGCAACAGTTCAGGAAATCATCGACGTCAGGTTTGGAAACGAACGTGACCAGTTCACGACAAGGGCAAGCCCGTTGTTTGGGGAGCTCCGTTCCCACGTCCTAAGCCTAATCCGCCTTACGCAACACAAGCAGGGACTAAGCCCGGCTTAGCTTCTGGGGTCATGCTGAAGCGCTATCGCGCGTCGGCATCCACAATTCGAGCTTCGAATAAGAGGAACCCGTATGTACACCGTCAATGACATGCCTGCGCAGATCGCCGCATCGCTGGCGTTGCGACTCGAACAGGTCGAAACCGCTACCGTGGGTCACTTTCTCTACGACGTTTTCGTACATCGCAGCATTGTGCCGCTGGTACCCACCAAGCGCGTCGCCGGCACCGCCGTGACGATCAAGATACCCCACGCCGATTCAACGCTCCTCCACTACCTCACCAAAATGATCAGACCAGGCGACATCGTACTGGTGGATCGGTGCGGTGACGACACCTATGCCTGTTGGGGCGGCGGCATATCGAACGCGATGAGCATTGCGGGTCTGAAAGCCGCCGTCATCGATGGGCCGGCAACCGACCTGTCGGAGATCCAAAGACTGGGGCTTCCCGTCTGGGCGCGAGGTCTTTCACCGAGGACGACGCGTTTGCTCGACCAATATGGCGAGATCAACACGCCCATCACCGTCGGCGGCAAGACTGTGTACCCCGGCGATGCAGTGCTCGCGGACGAATGTGGCATCATCGTCCTCGATCCCGCAAAGGCTGACGCTGTGGCGGATAGGGCATTGCAGATGCAGGCGTGGGAAGTTGGTCTTCTCCAGCGTCTCCGCGCCGGCGAATGGCTCCCCGACATCACAGGTGCGACAGACATGGTCCGCGCCAAAACCGCCTGACAAAGGCGACGGCCGCGTCGCGTTCACCGACCTGCCATCGCACTATTCCACATCAGTCATTTGAACACCAAGAGAGTTCAACGGTTATGAAATCAAAAACAGGATTCTGGCTGTCAGACCCTTCGGCACCGGTCGCGGAAATCGTTGCAAAACTCGGGTTTGATTTCGTGGTTCTCGATGCGGAACACGGAATCTTCGACCTGCGCGATCTTGAGAGTTTCACGCTATTGGTCAAGGGCCTTGGTCTCCAGGTCTGGACCAAAGTGTTGGGGCCTACGCAGGAGGCCGTCCAGCAGGCCTTGGACTTCGGTGCTGACGGCGTCATCATCCCCCACACGCAGGATAGAAACCATACCGCTCGGATAACGTCATACGCCAAATTCCCACCGACAGGCGAACGCAGCCTTTCAGGTGGTCGCCCTTTCCAGTATGCCGCTCCCAAGCCGGAGACACTCGACCGGCTTAACAAGTCCGCTCTATGTTTTCCCCTCATCGAGCACCCATTGGCGGTGCGCGACGTTGAGGACATCGCTGGATTACCAACCGTCGATGGCTGCCAAATTGGGCCGGGCGACCTCGCCCTGATGAGCGGGCGAGGCGTCTACTCCCAGTCCGAAGAGGACTGGGCCGATACCAACAGATGCGTGCGTGCGTTCAGGGCCGCCGAGAAGCCTTGGATGTTCCCGGCGTGGACCGAAAAGGAACAACGTTGGGCTTTGGACCAAAGTGCACCGTTCATTATCATCGGAATTCAATACATTTTCCTGCACGGAGCGCTTGCACAGGCCAAAGAGACATACGACGTGCTTGCGATTGGGCCGCGCTCGGATGGACTGTCTCGGGCAGCCCTATCAAACCTTCGATAATGTCGGGATGTGGCGGGATCGCCGAAATCCATATCGTCCGATAGTGAGAACTTCACGCAGGGCGACGATGAAGAATGTAAATCCGCAATGCCGGCCGAAATGCGGGTATGCTTTTAGCATTAAGATATGCCGGGAGCCATTTCGTAGGCTGATGCAACGTGGACAGCCGGCTCTGCTTGAAATCGTCACCCCAATTGGCTCTTCCACTTCATCGAGAAATGGCAGTGCCGACAGCCAGCGTAAGGCCTTGTTCTCGTTCTCGAGGATTTTCGTCGGACATCCGCGCCGCCAGATTGGCGAGTTCGTGGATGCGAAGCTGGTCATTGGGACGCCGGCGCAAGGTCAGGGCGACATAGGCATCCCTGCCGAACGCCTCGCGCAACCGGCGCAACTGCATGGCGCAAACATCATCGGCAACATCGGGCATGAGGACTGCGATCAGCCCGTCGCCATAGGCCACGACGTCTGCCCATTCGAGATGGCAGAGGCCTTTGCCGCCACGAGACTTGCCCAGAGACAGCATTCGGCAGAGGCGACCGTAGGCCGGCCGGTCCCTAGGATAGACGAGCAGCGACATGCTGTCGATCAGATCGAGGCGGCAGCCGACGACGAGGCGGACCCCCGTCGGTTTGGCCGCCTCATGAGCGCGCACGATGCCGGCGAGGCTATTGCGATCGACCACGGCGAGCGCCTCGATACCGAACAGGGCCGCCTGGGCGAACAACTCGTCGCAGGAGCTCGCGCCGCGCAGGAACGAGAAGTGTGACGTGACCTGCGGCTCGGCGTAGCGCGGTCCGCTCATGCGAACATTCCGTTTAGGAACCATTTGTTGCTGCGGGTGGCTGGATCCTCGCCGTCGCCGGCGCGATAGATTCAGAAGCGCTCGCCGCCCTCATCCTCGACCCGGACATAATCCCGCACCGCCCAAGTTTCGGCAGCGGCCAACCACCATTCGCCGAAGATGCGTTCGGGGCCATCGGCGCGGGCGACCCGGCGGCGTATGCCGCGCCAGGTGACCACACCGGCGGGTTGTCGGGCAGCAGCGCCATGGTATCGATCGGCTCGGGTGGCGTGAGCAGGCGCGACGGCCGGGGCCAATCACCGGGCCAGCTCCCGCCATCGTCGGGTGCGGTAGGAGGCACACGCTTGACGGAGCGCTCCGGCACATCGCTTTCGACCGGGGCGAAGCGATAAAGCCGACTTGATCCCAGCCGATTGGCGATGACGTCGATGAGATCGGAAATATCCGGCTCTTCCGGCTCGACCAGCGACGAGATCGTCTGGCGGTCGCGGAGCGGCTCGGCCAGGGTCGCGGTCAGCGTCATGAGTTCGATGCCGAAGCCGGGATCCACGGTCTCGATGCGGTCGGTGAGGAGCCGGGTCATCCGACGCGCTTCGCGCACGGGTACGGCCGTGCCGACGCGGATGGCCTCGATGCGGTTGTCAACGCGATGGAAGAGGAGATCGAGCCGGCGGGCGCCGAGCCCCTTCTTCTCGAGAGCGGCGCAGAGTTGATCGACCAGCGTGGCCGTATAACGCGCGATCGTTTCGGCGGCGCCGATCGGCTCGCCGAAGGCGCGCCGAACCTCGACCTGCTCGGGGGAGCGTACGGACTCGAAGGGCTCGGCGGCACGGGCCATTGCCTAGCCGAGGCGCGCCTTATGAGCTCCGGTCCGAAGCGATGCGTGAGAGGCGCCTTCGGCGTGTCCTCGATCTCGCCGATCCGCTCGAACCCTAGAACGTGAAGCCCTTCAACGATCGTGGAGGGCAAGCGTAGCGCGCGGATCGGCAGATCCCGCATCGCGGTCAAGGCATGTCCGGATGGGATGACGGCGATCGGCTGCGCCAGGAATCGAGCGGCGGCATGGGCGGTCCCCCCACGCGTCGGCGACTGCGGCGCGCGCCGCGATGCCGGATTCTTCCATGCGAGAGACGAGGCTTTTCAGCATGGCCTCCTCCCCGCCATGCAGATGGTCCGCACCGCTGGTATCGATGATGAGCCCGTCCGGTGGATCAGGGGCAACAAGGGGTGCGTAGCGCAGCGCCCAGAGCGCCAGTCGCTCGAGCGCAGCGACGTCCTCGATCGGCTTCATCTCGAGGTTGACGAGGCCGGGGACGAGGACCTGCGCCTTGCTCGCCGGCATGCCGATGCGGACGCCCGCATTGCGAGCGGCCGCATCGAGGCCGAGGGTCCGAGTTTTCGTCGCAGCAGATCGGTCGGCCAGGTCGGCAGATAGAGCGAGACGACCCTTGGCATCACAGGAATCCACTTCAAAGTCGGCGCTCTCCCCCGCCCGCACCCGCAGCAATTCGAGCCGCCAGCGGGCGCGACCCACGCCAGGGACCGGAAGCGGTCGGGAGGAAAGAGCGGAGATACGCCAGCGGCTGACCGCTGCGGTCGGTTGTCCAAAATCGGTGGCTTCGGTTTGTCGCCGCCACCCGGCCTGCCGTCCGAGTTCCTTCAAGTTCATGTCGACGGTTGTGAGGGGCGGACGCGTCTGTTCGGCCACGATCTCCCAGTTGTCGAAGCCGACCACCGAGACGTCCTGCGGAACGGAGACGTGACGCTCCCGCAGCGCGTCGACGACCCCGCGTGCGATCTGGTCGTTGCCGCAGAAGATGCCGTCGGGACGGTCCGCCCGCGACCACAGCGTTTCGATCGCCTGGTGCCCCAGCGCTCGGACCAGGAGCCGCGGAGAATTCCGTCGCTGGGTACGGTAAGGCCCGCAGCCTCCAGCGCCTCCGCGTAAGCAAGCGCGCGCTCGTTGACGACCTTGAAATTACCAGGCCCGGTGACGTGGACGATACTCTTGCGGCCTTGCGCGATAAGGTGCTCGACCGCCGCCCGCGCGCCCTGGCGGTCGTCCGGAACGAGGGTGACGGTGTCGTTGAGGCCTGCCGTCAACTTGTAGACGACCGGAACGGACAGATGCGACAGGTCGACATGCAACGCTTATCGATGCGTTTGCCCATGGCGATGATGCCGTCCACCTGCTTATCCAGCATAGCATCGACGTGGATTTTCGCGAGTTCCGGATTGTCCTCGACGGTGCACAGGAAGACGGACACGCCATGGCCGATCAGCCCCTCCGAAATCCCAGCCATGACCGGCAGGGTGAAACGTCCGTAGGTGTCGTCAGTGAGCAGACTGACCGTGAAGCTGCGCTTGCGGGTCAGGCTGCGGGCGAGCGAATTGGGGCGGAAGCCGAGTTCCTGTGCCACTCGTCTGATCCGTCCGTGTTTCCACCGACATGAGGCCTGTGTCGTTGAGCGCCTTCGACGCCGTCGCGACACTCACGCCAGCCGCCGCAGCGACATCGTAAATGGTCACCCACTCAGACCGGGCCTGACCTGACAACTCATTCCTCCCTTGAGAAACCGGTTTCTCACATCCCTATAGCTCTCAGAATCAGGCGCGAGAAAAAGGGTTTCTCAAATTATTTTCGTACCGATTTCTTAAGACGAACGTAGGCAGTTGGCGCCGTACCATGTAAGATGAGGACGTTTTTGAGAAATTGCGCGCCCTGTCACCCTACCGGCGAGCATCTGATGCTGCTATCGACGCGCGGACCCCTAAACGGCCGCCAATGCTTCCTCTGATGACCAGTTCCCTCGAACAGGCGCTGGAACATATTGAGCGGCTGATTATAGTATGTGCATGTTCCCTGTTCGTCCGGGAGGCTATTGATGTTTGTGCCGACTCCATACGTTTCGCCGCCAGTGACAATCTCGCCCGATTGGTGCAATGCGGCTGGTGAGTTAACCAAGGCGTTTTGCGGGGTTGTCTTCGACAAGTGTTCGGACGGCGCTTTTGAGCTGGTTGGGCTTGGACCAGACTACGTACGCGAACGCAATCTGACCTTTTTCACAGCCGAGTCGCACGTGTGTTACGTCAGGCCTGTCCATAGCGGGGACCAAGTGGTGGTCCATTTTCGACTGCTTGATTATGATGAAAAACGAATCCGTTCTTACCAGGAAATGTACCATGTGGTCGGTTGGTTGGCTGCAACCTCCGAGATCTTATCGCTTCATGTCGACCTTTCCGGGCCGAAGGTATCGCCCTTCCCTCAAGACATAACCCCCAAGCTCTCGGCAATGGCGGACTCGCACGCGTCTCTTCCATTGCCCGAGAGGGCGGGACGGAACATCGAATTAGCCCGAAGTCTGCCGGCAGCAGTGGACCAGATGTTTGATCCCGGGGTTTGATGGTTCATCATTTTCGTCCGAATCAATGGACGCGCCATAAGCTAGGTTCTGCATGGTGCGCTACGACGACAGAGGCGGTCCGATGCGGGTCCACCTGAACGACACTGATGGACCTGCCGCAGATCTAGATTTAGTCGGACAATCCCGCGCTTTTTGAGTGACGGAGCATCCTTGGGCGTCCACAGGACGGGCGGAATCTTGCGCCAGGCTTTGGCCGCCGATATTCCCTGTTGTGTTGCAAATTCTGGATCGGCCGCAGTTCCAGTTTCCCTTGGTCGTCTTCAGGCAGCGACAGCCTCGAACCGCTTCTAGAGGGAGCAGGATTGAAGCTGAAAAGCTCTACGTCGCAGGATCGAGGCCTGCCCCATCGCAAAGCATCGTCATCGGCGTCACACTTCGACAAGAATGCCTTCGTCGACCGGATCGCCGGAGATGATCGAGACGGTCGAAAACCTCAGTCCTGTTTCCTTCGCAATAGCAAACCGAGTATTCGCCTAGAGACGCACCGAATGCTGCAGCTGCGTTGGAGTTTTTTTGTTCGATGGCATGGAAATATGCTCTGGTGGCTTCGGACTGTGCAGGAGTGCCTGATTGGCCAATAGATGCCATCCGCAAGTCCGGGGTCAGGGATCTGACAATCGCTTCCAACGGCGTAGGACTAGATGGCGAAGGCGTGGGATAGCTGGCGCGAAGTGCGCATGTCCGCAAGATGATCTGTAGATTTATCGGCGGCGGACACCGAGAGTTCGAGCAGCAGTACCTCGCCGGCGAAATCGAAGTCAAATTCTGCCCCCTCAGGGTACACTTGCCGAGCGCTTGTCGCGCAGGCGGTGCTGATATTGTTTATGGCCCAATCGGGGGCGGTGGAACTGCGCTTCACCAATCTCTGCTACCGGTGCAATCTGATCAATGTCGACCAAGCAAGCGCCGAAGTGACACATGCAACGTTTGACACCCTCGCATCCCGCAGGCGTACCAAGGAAGGTGTCAAGTCTGGCAACCACGCAGTCATCCAGAAAGTCAAGGACACCTTCTCCGAAACAGAAGCCCGATTGAACTGTCTTTCGGTTTTTAGCACATCAGAACAGCAGGTTCTGCCTAGCTCGAAGCAATGTTCGACTTTCCGTCGCGCTCAGAGGGCAACGCTCCGCACATCTTTGTTGTGTTTCACACATGCAGCGCATAGCCCAGCGCCTTGAGCGCCGCTTCCTGAAAACCTTCGCCCTGCGTTGGATGGGCATGGATACTGCCGGCGATGTCCTCCAGTCGCGCTCCCATTTCGATCGCCATGCCGAAGGCGGTGGAAAGTTCCGAGATGCCGCGGCCGACGCCCTGAATGCCGAGCACCAGATGGTTGTCGGCGCGCGCGACGACACGCACGAAACCATCCTCGGCGAGCATGGTCATGGCGCGGCCGTTGGCGCTGAACGGGAACTGGCCGATCTTGATCTCGGCGCCGGTCTTGCGCGACTCGTCTGGCGACAGGCCGACGGTGACTACCTCCGGATCGGTGAAGCAGACGGCGGGAATGCCGCGCTTGTCCCACGAGCGCTTATGCCCAGCGACGATCTCGGCGACCATCTCGCCCTGCGCCATGGCCCGGTGCGCCAGCATGGGCTCCCCTGTGACGTCGCCGATGGCATAGATGCCGCGCATCGAGGTCTGGCACTGATCGTCGATGCGGACGAATTTGCCGGCCATGTCGAGCGCAAGCTCCTCTATGCCCCAGCCTTCGGTCAACGGATTGCGGCCGACCGTGACGAGAACCTTGTCGGCCTGGAGCCGCACCTTTTTGCCGTCTGCGGCGGTGAACAAGAGCACGTCGGCCTTGGGTTCGAGCCTCTGCGCCTTTGCACCGGTGAACACATCGACGCCGAGTTCGGACAGACGCTTGGCGACGGGTTTGGTCAACTCGGCATCGTAAAGCGGCAGGATGCGCGGCAGCGCTTCCACCACGCTGACCTTGGCACCCATCTTGGCGAATGCGATGCCGAGTTCCAGCCCGATGTAGCCGCCGCCGACCACGGCGAGTTGCTTCGGCACTTCCTTCAGCGCCAGCGCTTCGGTCGATGATATTACCGGTCCCCCGAACCGGAGGAGGGGCAGTTCGACCGCGACCGAGCCTGTGGCGATCACGATGGTCTCGGCGCGAATCATCTGCTGCCCGGTCTCGGTCTCGACCTCTACAGTTTTGCCGTCGCGGAATTTCGCCCAGCCATGGACCTGCTTGACTCCGGCCTTCTTAAGCAGCCCCGCGACGCCGTTGGTGAGGCGGCCGACAATGCGATCCTTCCAGGCGACGGTCTTCTTCAGGTCGATCGTCGGCTCGCCGAGCGAGATGCCCAGCGGCAGCTTGCCCGATGCCATGTGCACGACCTTGTCGAACTCGTCGGCGGCATGGATCAGCGCCTTGGACGGGATGCAGCCGATGGTGAGGCAGGTACCGCCCGGCTTCTTCGCCTCGACGATGACAGTATCGACGCCGAGCTGCCCGGCGCGGATGGCGCAGACATAGCCGCCCGGCCCGGCGCCGATGACGAGCAGCTTGCAGGAGATTTCTTTCATCGCCTCAAGTCTCCACGAAGATCATCGCAGGCGTCTCCAGCAGCGCCTTGATGCGCTGGATGAAGACCGCCGCGTCCCAGCCGTCGACCACGCGGTGATCGAACGAGGAAGACAGGTTCATCATCTTGCGCGGGATGAATTGGCTGCCGTCCCACACCGGCCTGACCGTCATCTTGTTGACGCCGATGATGGCGACCTCCGGATGGTTGATGACCGGCGTGGTGGCCACGCCGCCCATCGCGCCGAGCGAGGTGATGGTGATGGTCGAGCCGGTCAACTCCTCGCGCGTTGCCGTGCCGGCCTTGGCGGCGTCGGCAAGACGGTTCACTTCCGCTGCGCAATCCCACAGGTCGCGCGCCTCGGCGTGCTTCACCACCGGTACGACCAGCCCGCCCGGCGTCTGCGCGGCGATACCGATGTGAATGCCGCCATGGCGATGGATGATGCCGGCCTCATCGTCGAAGATCGCGTTCATGCCGGGCTGGTCGGCGATCGCCTTGACCATGGCGCGGATCAGGAACGGCAGCAGCGTCAGCTTCGGCCGGTCGGCGCGTTTCTCCTTGTTCAGCGCGGCGCGCAGATCTTCCAGCGAGGTGACGTCGATCTCCTCGACATAGGTGATGTGCGGGATGCGCGACTTCGACAGTGCCATCTTCTGGCCGATCTTGCGGCGCAGTCCGACCACCTTGATGTCCTCGACGTCGGTGTTAGTGACGAGCCCGGTCACACGGCCCGCCGACTGCGGTCCGCGCGTTAGGAACCCCTCGATGTCCTCGTGCGTGATGCGACCGGCCGGGCCGCTGCCCGGCACCTGACGAAGGTCGATGCCGGCTTCCTGCGCTCGCAGCCGCACCGCGGGCGAGGCCAGCGGTTTTTCGCCCCGCGCACGCGGCGCGCCGGAAATGGCGGGGCGGGACGGCGCCTTTGGCGCGGCGGCTGCCTTCGGTTCCTTTGCCAGCTTTGGTTCGGGTGCACTTGAAGCCGGTGATATCGCCGGCTCGACTGCCGCAACCTTGGGTGCGGCTTCGAGCTTTTCGGAGCCAAGAACCGTAATTGCGTTTCCCTCGCCTGCCACCCTGAGCCGTACGATCGCCGAGCCAATCGGCACAGTGTCGCCGATCCTGGCGCCCAGCCAGATTACTTCGCCATCGACGGGCGAAGGAATTTCGACGGTAGCCTTGTCAGTCATCACTGCGGCTAGGATGGAATCCTCGCGCACCAAGTCGCCGACCTTGACATGCCATTCGACAAGTTCGGCTTCGGCAACACCTTCGCCGACATCCGGAAGTTTGATGACGTGCTCGCCCATGTCACACATTCGTGGCTTGGAGCAGCGCTTCGGCCACGCGCTTTGGACCCGGGAAGTAGTCCCATTCCTGCGCGTGTGGATACGGTGTGTCCCAGCCTGTGACGCGACCGATCGGCGCTTCGAGATGGTAGAAGCAGTGCTCCTGAACAAGAGCTGCCAGTTCAGCACCGTAGCCAGATGTGAGTGTCGCCTCGTGCACGATCACACAGCGTCCTGTCTTCTTCACCGAAGCGGTTATCGCGTCGAGGTCGAGCGGCAAAAGCGTCCGCAGGTCGATGACCTCTGCATCGATGCCGGTCTCTTCGGTCGCGGCCAAAGCGACAAAAACCATGGTGCCATAGGCGAGCACGGTGACGGCCGCGCCCTTCCGGCGGACCGCCGCCTCGCCGAGTGGTACGGTGTAATGCCCGTCCGGCACCTCGCCGAGCTCGTGCTTCGACCACGCCGTGACGGGGCGCTCGTGATGGCCGTCGAACGGCCCGTTGTATAGCCGCTTCGGCTCGAGAAAGATCACGGGATCCGGATCCTGGATCGCCGCAATCAGCAGACCCTTGGCGTCCGCCGGATTCGACGGAACGACGACCTTCAATCCGGAGACATGGGTGAACAGTGCCTCAGGACTCTGGCTGTGCGTCTGGGCACCGAAGATGCCACCGCCGGTCGGCATTCGGACGACGATTGGGCAAGTAAACTCGCCGGCCGATCGATAGCGTAAGCGCGCAGCCTCGGAAACAATTTGATCAAAGGCCGGGTACATGTAGTCGGCGAACTGAACCTCAACACAGGGCTTCAAGCCGTACGCAGCCATGCCGACTGCGGCACCTACAATGCCCAGTTCGCTGATTGGAGCGTCGAAGCACCGCGCCTTCCCATATTTCTGCTGAAGCCCCTGCGTGCAGCGGAAGACGCCACCGAAATAGCCAACGTCCTGGCCGAAAACGACTACGGTTTCGTCTCGCGCCATCACCACGCTGTGGGCGTCGCGAATTGCTTCGATCATCGTCATTCGGGACATGGCCTAAACTCCAGCCTGCTGACGCTGGCGTCGCAGATGCGGTGGCATCACCGCGTAAACGTCCTCGAAAATATCGCGAACCGACGGTCGCCGGCCGGAATGGAGAGTCCCGATGGCCTCGGCCTCTTTTTGCGCCGCCACGACCTGATCGAGGATTTCGGCTTCCAACTGGATATGCCGCTCCTCCGACCATGCGCCCAGCCGAATGAGATGCGTTTTCAACCGGGCTATAGGATCTCCCAGCGGCCACGCCTTGCCTTCGTCCCGCGGCCTGTAAGCGGACGGATCATCCGATGTGCTGTGTCCTCCTGATCTGTAGGTGACGTATTCGATCAGGGTGGGCCCAAGATTTCTTCGGGCTCGCTCCGAGGCCCAATCGGCGACTGCTCTCACTGCGAGGTAGTCGTTACCGTCGACACGCAAGGCCGGAATGTTGAATCCGAGGCCGCGCGCCGCCAAGGTTTGGGCTTCGCCGCGGGCGATGCCCTGGAAGGTCGAGATCGCCCACTGATTGTTGACGATATTGAGGATCACTGGAGGACGGTAGGTCGAGGCAAAGACCATCGCGGCGTGAAAGTCGCTTTCGGCCGTGGATCCGTCGCCGATCCATGCGGCGGCGATGCGCGTGTCGTTGCGAATCGCCGACGCCATGGCCCAGCCCACGGCCTGTATGTACTGCGTGGCCAGGTTGCCCGAGATAGAGAAAAATCCATGATCCTTGGACGAGTAAAACACGGGCAGTTGCCGGCCGCGGGCACTGTCGCCGTCGTTGGAGTAAACCTGGCACATCATGCGGGCCATGGAATATCCGCCAGCGATGAGCAGTCCGGCCTGCCGATAGGTCGGAAAATTCATGTCTCCCAGCCGAAGAGTACCTTGAAAGGCGCAACTGATCGCCTCCTCGCCGAGATGCTGCATGTAGAAGGAGGTCTTGCCTTGTCGTTGCGCGATCATCATGCGCATGTCGTAGGCCTTGAGTGTCATCATATGACGCAGCCCCGCCTGCAGTTGTTCGACCGGCAGGTCTGGGGACCACGGCCCTACTGCGTTGCCGTCATCGTCGAGCACGCGAACGATGGTGAACGCCATGTCGCGCATGTTCTCGGGCCTCTCGCCGACCGGCGGCCTTGGCACCGAGCCCGCCTCCGGTATCGTGAGTCCCGAGAAATCGGGCTGGCCGCCCGGACGGACGGACGGCTCCGGAACGGTTAGCGAGAGAGGAATCGACTGCACGGCGTTCATGCCCCTTCAAAATCCGGAGTGCGTTTCTCGATGAAGGCGGCCATGCCTTCCTTCTGGTCGCGCGTCGCAAAGAGCGAGTGGAAAACCCGCCGCTCGAACAGGAGGCCGTCGTGAAGCGAACTCTCCAGCGCGCGGCCTACGCATTCGCGGGCCAAGACAACGCTCGGCTTGCTGTAGGACGCAATGGTGGCGGCCACCTCCAGCGCGGTATCGAGCAGCAACGCGTCGGGAACGATCCGTGAGACAAGGCCGCATCGCTCCGCTTCCACCGCATCCATCGTCCGCCCTGTGAGAATGAGATCCATCGCCTTCGCCTTACCGATGGCCTTCGTCAAACGCTGCGATCCCCCCATGCCGGGAATGACACCCAGCTTGATTTCCGGTTGCCCAAACCTGGCCGATTCCGCAGCGATGATCAGATCGCACATCATGGCGAGTTCGCATCCGCCACCCAGGGCGAAGCCCGAAACAGCAGCTATCTTCGGTGTCCTGAGGTCGGCGAATGCATTCCAGCCCGCGAAATGATCCCGCATGAGCATATCGATATATGTCGCCTCACTCATTTCCTGGATGTCGGCACCCGCGGCAAATGCCTTCGCGCTGCCTGCGACTACGAAGCAGCCGACGTCCGAATCTCGATCCAGAGGCACGAGTTGATCGACTATCTCGTGCATGATGTCGGAGGAGAGCGCATTCAAAGCCGCCGGCCGATTCAAGGTGACGAGCACGACCCGATTTCGTCTTTCGATCTCGATCGTCGGGGCCATCGTCAACGCTCTCTCGCCATCGAACCGAGGTGCGGCAACATGGCCGAGAAATCGAGGTCGCCGTAACCGGCTCCCACGAACTCGCCGAAAAGCTCGGTCGCAAGCGCACCCAACGGTGTCGCAGCCCCTGCCGCCTCGGCCGCCTGCTGGCTCAACTTCAAGTCCTTGAGCATCAGGTTGGACGCAAAGCCCGGCTTGTAGCCATTGTCCGCAGGGCTCGCAGGGCCCACTCCGGGAACCGGACAATAGGCATTCATCGACCAGCACGACCCCGAAGATGTTGAAACCACTTCGAATAGTTTTTGGCGCGATAGACCGGACTTGTCCGCCAAGCCGAACGCCTCGGACACCGCGATCATCGAGATGCCGAGGATCATGTTGTTGCAGATCTTCGCCACCTGACCGCTGCCGGCATCACCGCAGTGGATGGCCCGCTTTCCCATCACACGAAAAAGCAGCATGGCAGCGTCAAACGCCTGATCGGAACCGCCGGCCATGAATGTCAGCGTGCCGGCGGTCGCTCCGCCCGTGCCTCCGGACACCGGAGCGTCGACGGACAGCAATCCATGCGCGGATGCCATTCGATGGGCATGGCGTGCGCTGTCGACGTCGACCGTCGAGCAGTCGACGAGAAGCGCACCTTTGCGAGCTGTAGAGACGATCCGATCGCACACGTCGCGTAGGGTGTCGCCGTTCGGCAGCATTGTCACGACGGCATCCGCGTCCTCGGCCGCGGCGGATGCGGACGAAGCCTGAGCGACACCGTCCACGACGGTGCCCAAGACATCGAACCCGGTCACAGAAAAGCCGGCCTTTGCCAGGTTAGCCGCCATCGGCCCGCCCATGCGGCCAAGTCCAATAAAACCGACTTTCATTGCATATCTCCGAGCTCATGTTGCACATCCACATCACCGCCCGGTGCGGGTTCGAACATCGATGCGACAATGTGAGCCGGCACCGAGTCCGGCTCAGCGAAGCGCCAGCTAGGCTTGCGGTCCTTGTCGATCAAAGCGGCACGGACGCCTTCGAGAAAGTCGCCCTGCTCCATGCTTCGGGAAACGAAACGAAACTCGTTGGTCAGCGCTCCCTCAATCGATCTCGAAGAGCGGGCCGCACGAATCGCCCGCAGCGTCACCAGCAGCGAAAGTGGCGACCCCGCCTCGATGTTCTTCAGGGCGTCTCTGGCCCAGCTCGATTTGGACTGAGACAGACGACCTTTGATCTCGGTGATGGTAGCTGCCGAAAAAATCGCATCGATCTCGCCGCGGGCACCGCTCAAGCTGCCTTGGGGCAGTGATGCCTGGAACTCGGCAACTACAGCCGGATCGGCGGTCTCGGAAAGACGCTCCTTCAACTCCGGAAGAAGCGCCAGCGGTACCAGACAATCAGCCAAACCGGCCTCCACGGCATCCGCAGGCCCTGCCCTGGCGCCGGTAAGGCCAAGATATTCACCCATGTAGCCGGGAGCCTTCGCTAGAAGCAGGGTGCCGCCAACATCAGGAATAAGGCCGATGGAGCATTCCGGCATGGCTATGATCGAGCGTTCCGTGACGATGCGATGCGACCCGTGGGAGGAAAGGCCAACGCCGCCCCCCATCACGATGCCATGCATCACCGCCACGAAAGGCTTGGGATAATTCGCAATAAGGGCATTCAGGCGATATTCGTCCCGCCAGAAACGGCGGCCGAGTTCCAGATCGCCGGCCACTCCCGATTTATAGAGGGCGGCGATATCGCCTCCGGCACAAAAAGCCTTTTCGCCCTCCGCATCAACGAGGATCAGCCGGATGTCCGGATCGCGCCTCCACGCAACTAAAGCCTCGAGCATCGCCAACACCATCGCATGAGTGAGTGCGTTGTGAGACTGTGGCCGTGTCAGCGTGATGCGTCCCACAGCGCCCACCTTTCGGATAAAGGCGTCACCAGCGGCCTCGCTCATGTTGCTGCTTCCTGAAGAAGCGCGCGGGCCGTGATCACCCGCATGATTTCGTTAGTGCCTTCGAGAATTTGATGAACGCGCAAATCGCGCACGATCTTCTCGATGCCGTAATCCTCGAGATAGCCATAGCCGCCATAGAGTTGCAGCGCATCGTTCGCCACGTCGAAAGCCTTGTCGGTGACGAACAGCTTGGCCATGGCGCAATGCTTCGTCGCGTCCGGGCTCTTCCGGTCGAGTTTCCAGGCCGCTTGACGTAGCAAGGCCCGGGCGGACTGCAGGGACACCTCCATGTCGGCGAGCTTGAACTGAAGCGCCTGGAATTCTTGGAGGCGACGGCCAAACGCCGAGCGTTGAGACACATAGGAAAGGGCGCGATCAAGCGCGCTCTGCGCTCCGCCGAGAGCGCAAGCCGCAATGTTCAGACGGCCTCCATCGAGTCCAGCCATGGCATACTTGAAGCCTTCGCCAAGAGTCCCCAACAGGTTGGCGTCAGGAACCAGGCAGTCGTCAAACTGCACGAGCGTAGTGGGCTGCGCCCGCCAGCCCATCTTATGTTCCTTGGCGCCGAAGCTCAGGCCTGGCGCGTCCTTTTCAACCAGGATCGTCGAAATGCCTTTTGGTCCCAGCTCGCCAGTGCGACACATGACCACATAAAGGTCCGAGTAGCCGCCGCCGGAGATAAAGGTTTTGGAGCCGTTGAGCCGGAACCCCCTTTTGATGGCGTCCGCTCTCGTTCTCAGCGCCGCGGCATCCGACCCCGCATCAGGTTCAGTCAGGCAGTAGGACGCGACTGCCTGAAAACTGCATAGCTTGGGCAACCATTTCGCTCGAAGTTCTTCGGAGCCGAAGCTGTCGACCATCCATGCGCACATGTTGTGAATGGAGATGAACGCAGCCACCGAGGGACATGATTGCGCAAGCGCTTCGAACACCAACGTCGCATCCAGCCTCGTGAGTCCCGAACCACCGAAATCCCCGGAGACGTATAGTCCACCGAGCCCAAGTGAACCCGCCTCAAGCAAGACCGACCGCGGAATGGTGCCTGCTTTTTCCCATTCATAGACGTGAGGCGAAATACTTTCCAAGGCGAAGCTCCGCGCAGTGGCGATGATAGCTTCCTGTTCTTCGGTCAGCTCAAAATCCACGGCGATCCACGTGATGTTCGGAGTCGGGTTCAGAAGAATACGGGATTTGCGTCAGCTGACCTGACCATGCTGAAACGCAAGGATCCCACGCAATTGAGCAATCCGATCGGCTAAAACCTGTGCGGATAGTTTCCCTGCCGGATCGAATACGATTTTGACCTCGGACAGGCCGGCCTGACTCTGCCGCACAGAAATGGAATCGAGAGCGAACCCCATCCTGTCCAACTGGCCCAGCGCTCTCGACACGTGGTCGATGGGGTTTCTCGATTGGAATTGCGCGAAACGCATGCCTCACCTCCGTAAAAAGATTACCTCAGGAAGCACAGAATGTGCTTTCTATCTCTCTGCAAATTTGTCATATTTGAAGGTCTTTCTTCTGCAAAATGCCTATCGGACAACATTATCTTTTGGACCGACGACATGAAGCTGCTCGACAAGATAGATCGTAAGATCCTGAGAGTTCTGCTGGGGAATGCCCGGCTATCGAACAACCAGATAGCCGAGACGGTGGGGCTGTCTCAGAGCCCATGTTGGCAGCGGATTCGCCGCCTGGAGAATGACGGCTTCATTACCGGCTATGTCGCGATGCTCGATCAGAGCCTTCTGGGCGCCGCCGAAACAGTGATCATTGAGGTGACGCTCGACCGTCACGATGATGAGATATTGGAAACCTTCGGACAGGCCATGGCGTCTCTGCCGGAGGTGCTTGAAGTTTACTTGACCACCGGCGAATACGACTACCTTCTCAAGGTGGCGGTCGACGGGACCGCGGGCTATGAAGAATTTCTGCGAAAGAAGCTCTACAAGGTTCCTGGGATCCGGCATTCGCGATCGAGCTTCACGCTTCGATGCCTAAAGCGAATGCATTCGATCGTGCCCGGCGACGTCTGATGCCAAGCGTCACGAATACGCGTCAATCTCCATAAAAGCACAGCATAACTATCTGGCTCTGTGGCAGATGAATCTTGTTTTCGGGACCATCGACAGCAGTTCTAGCCGCCGCATGGCCTCATTCTCGTAAATTGGTCGGCTGACGCGAGCGAAATCCGACTTTGCAACAAAACGAGCCCGACACGCTTCCGCCAGCGCTAGCACCGGTTCGGACAGCATACCGCTAAAGAGATGGTCAAGCGATGCTATCGTCCGGCTGACTTTCTCCACAATCTCGGGATGGGGGTGCCCCAAAATCGAGCTCATCTGACCGGATGTGAAGTCTAGAACCCGACGGCCCTCCTTATCGTAAATGAATGAGCCTCGCGCTTCCGCAGCGACAAAATCGGAGAAGTTCGCTCCGTAGCGGATCAATGATTGAGATATCCGGGAGCGGAGATCGCTGGTCACAGAACCCTCTTCGTTGAGCGTCGACCTTTTCGCGCCTTTACAATGAAAGCACGCTGGCCAATTCGTTCAGATCGGCAAATTCGAACAGCGGTTGAGGTGTGAACTGCCCACGCTTTTCACGGCCTCGATTGATCCACGCCACTTTAATCCCCAAAGGCATCGCACCTTCCAGGTCCGCGAACTGCGACAGCGAGACATGAAGGATATTTTCGGCATCGACATTGAGGCGTTCTATCGCCTTTCCGAAGATGATTGCCGATGGCTTGAATGCCCCGGCTTGCTCTGCGGTCAAGTAGAGGTCGAACTCTGCCGTGAACGGATTGAGCTGGAAGAAGCGGTCATCCATGTTGGTGATCGGCATAAGCGGCCAACGACTCCTCAAGGCCGCGATAACGTGAGGGACCTCGGCGTGGGGCTTAGCTGATGTGGTCATCTTGGACACGAACGTCTCCGCTTCGCGAAGAGCTTGGGCTTCATTAAGTTCGATTCCGAGTGGCTCCAGAACGTCACGGATTCCAAAGGCGGTCCATTCCACGTACGGACGCCATTTATCCGACCTGTATCGCCGGACAGTTGCCGCATCCCATCGGAGATACAGCTCGCGCGGATTGATGCCAATCAAGCCGACATTATCGAGCAGATGGGCCATGGCGACCTCGCCACTCGTATCTACGTCGACGAGAGTGCCCCAGAAGTCGAAGGTTATTGCTTTGATCCACTGCATGCCGCACCTCTCTCGTGCTCGCATAGCAAGTTCCGGACCACCTGAGTTCACCACAGTCAGGCCGTCATTCGCACGCTTGAAACCAGGTGGATACTGGGCTTGCCACGCAATGATCCGTCACGAAATGTTTCGATCGAAACGGAATGGACCAACCTTTCGGAAATTTGCTCTAGTTCAACGATCGCTCAAGCCGAATGCCGTGTCTCCGCACCATCCGATAAATGCGCGGCTTGGTGACGCCAAGTATTTCCGCCGCCTTGGTAACGTTGTGGCCCGTCAACGAAAGCGCGCGCACGATGGCATGCCGCTCCATCTCGGCCAAAGTCCCACCAACGGGAAGCAGCCTTTCGGTTGCGGCTTCAACGCCGGTTAGCACGTGGTTATCGGGAAGTTCCAGCCCGTGCCCAATCAGTTCGTCTTCGGAGAAATTGACCATCCGCTCGATGACGTTCTGCAATTCGCGCACGTTGCCGGGCCACCGATATCGTTCAAGCCGCTGCATCACCGGCTCGACTATGCCCCGCGCCCGCTTCTTCAGAAGGTTGGCATAGTGGCTGACGTAATGCTGAGCGAGCAGGCGGATATCACCCTCCCTCTCTCTGAGCGCAGGCACCGCGATCTCGATGACATTGAGACGGTAATAGAGGTCCTCGCGGAAACGGCGGGATGCGACAAGATTGCGGATGTCCTGGTTCATGGCGGCGAGAACGCGGACATTCACCGGTAGCGGATCCACGCCCCCCACCCGGATCACTTCCCGCTCCTGCAAGACGCGAAGGAGTTTGGCCTGGACGTCGATCGGCATTTCCGAAATCTCGTCCAGGAAGATGGTCCCACCGGAAGCGATTTCGAATTTGCCCGGCCGGCCGGATTTATGCGCTCCGGTGAAGCTGCCAGGCATGTATCCAAACAATTCTGCCTCGATAAGGTCGCGAGGCAAGGCCGCGCAATTGACAGCCACGAATGGTCCGCAGGCTCGCGAGCTTGCGAGGTGGATCCCCTGCGCGAAGAGCTCTTTTCCGGTTCCGCTTTCGCCGGTGATGAGGACATTCGAAACTCCGACTGCAGCCTTTCGGGCAGTCGTCACCGTGCGCAGGATTATGGCCGATTGGCCAACAACGCTGTCGAAAGAATAGTGCGCCTGATTGCCTCCGAATTTTTGAGTGACCTTGGCGACAGAACCGAATTCGCGGATGTGTTGACGACGGAGAGCACTCGGCCCGCTCCATCCTTGATCGGCACTGCGGTATCGATCAGATGAAGGTCGGCGAATTCGTTCTTGATCCGAACTTCCTCATCGGAATAACCCGAGCCCGTCTCGAAAATGGAGGCGATCACCGGTTCGAAGCCAAGCACGTCCGCCAGCTTTCTTCCGATCGACTTTTCGGGGTCGACCTTCAGAATCCGACCTGCCGGCGAGTTCATATATTCGATGGCGCCCGCGCGGTTGACGACCATCATGCCGTCCTTCATCGCATTGGCGATCGCCTTCTGCTCCGCGAAAAGCCGTGATAGATGCGTTTTCGACATGTCGACCTGCAGCACAAGTTCCAGCATCATCGCCGAAATCGCGGTCACGGCCTGCGCGTCCCTGCGATCCTCTCCCGCACGAACCAGCAGGCCGATGGCTCCGAACAACTCTCCGTCCTGCGATAGGAGCGGATGGGCAATGATGGTGACGTCACGCAAGATTCCGACCGTATGATGCGATCCGAAGGTTATGAACGGCTCACGCTCGCGCAAAGACAGGTCGACCGCGTTGGTGCCGGCGAAGTCTTCCAGGAACGACAATTGGCTGCGCCAGCCGCCCTCGGCCAAGCGCCGCGTAATGGCCAAGCCGCCGTCGAAAGCGGCAAGGTTGCCTGCCGCGTCAACGAGCACGCAGATGCATTCATCTGGATTGCTGGCGATTGAACGCAGTTTTGGCCCGATCCGGCGGATCGACTTCACTAGTTCATCAGGCATCGGAGATGGTTCCGACCGTTGCGGATGTTGGAACTCGGTCGAAAGCTCTATCCGGTGACCGGCAAGCCGATTCCAAGAGCGGAGCACGCTTTCGGGTACGTCCGCCCGTGTCAACTCGGCGTTTGTGGAATTCGGACCTGAGGTGGCGGCTAGCATATTAACCGATACGTTTTGTTACGAACATATCACTTTCATACCCAAGACCCAGTTCGTCAACCCTTGTTAGTGGGAAACTGCTTGGACCGTTCTCGAGCTTCAGCGGTCTTGAACGATTCGATCGTTATCACCTCTTCAAGGTGCAGCGCTCGGCCCAGATCCGGCGAGATCCCGCTTGTAAGGAGGCGCTTCAATGCCGAAACCGAAAACGGCGATTTCGACGCCGCGAGTTCCGCCACGGCGGTGGCTTTGGTCATAACCTGTTCCTTGGGGACTACCCAATTGACCAGGCCACGATCCATAAGGCCCCGGGCCGTCTGCTTTTCGCCAAGGACGAGTAGTTCCATTGCATGCTGGTAGCCGATGGCTTGCGGCAGAAGATGCGTAACCCCTCCGGTAGGGAACTGTCCCCACTGCGTCTCGGGGAAAAACGCTGTCAACTCTTCCGAGGCGACAATCAGATCGCAGTTGAGCATCCATTCAAAGCCGCCGCCGACCGCGTATCCATGGATCGCGCCCACGACGAGCTTGCTGCCAAAGAGGAGGTCGTAGGTGACGCGCTGGATCGCCTGGATGTGCCGGACCGTCGCAGCGTCGTCGGCGGTCTGAAGATCGAATTCCTTCAAGTCGTCGCCTGCACAGAAGGCGCGACCATTGCCGCCGAGGATAATAGCCCGAACCTCCGGGTCGTTGTTCACATGGAACAGCGCGTCGTGCAGTTCGATCGCGAGCGTGCTTGAGATTGCGTTGAGACGATCCGGCCTGTCCAGCATGACCAAGGCGATGGTGCCGTTCTTCTTCACATCGACGAATGCCATGTCACACCCTCTCTATCAGGGACGTTTTGCCGTCGGTTCGCGGGAGGCTTTCAAAAGGAACGATATCGATGTCGGCGCTTGCGCCGATCGTGTCGCGGATGCGTTTCTCCAGTTCACGAGCCACGCCATTCCAGTCCTGCTGCGGCACTTGGGCCGCGGCCTCGGCCAGCACCTTGACGCGGTCGTATGGCCCAGGTCCATCGAGGACGATCCGAAAATGTCCGGATGCAAGTTGCTGTGCCGAGGTTATGACCTTGTGAATTGCCGACGGGAAAACGTTGACGCCACGAACGTTGAACATGTCGTCGGTTCGGCCGGTGACGCGGAAGCGAAAAGAGCGACGACCGCACGAGCACTGCTCGGTCCCGGTGATGGTGATGACGTCGCGCGTTCGATAACGGATCAGCGGTTGGCATTCTTTTTCGAGATGCGTGCAGACCAGCTCACCGGTCGTACCGTCTTCCAGCTTCAGCCTCTGGCCGTTGCGGGTGTCGAGCACTTCGAGGAAGAGCACGTCGCCGCTGAGGAAATGAAGGTCGGTCGTGTGCTCGCACTGACTTCCCATCGTACTCATCACTTCACTGAGCCCGAAATTGGCGTTTCGGACTTCGAACCCCCAAGTTTCCTCCATGGCTTGACGGAAAGCCGCGTTGTCCAGTCCGGCCTCCCCGCCGAACAGCGCCAGTCTCAGGCCGAGGTCGCGGGGCTTTAGATCGAAATCCTCCCGTAGCGTTTTTTCCAGCAGCGCCGGATAGGATGGGGTCGAGGAAATGACATTGATGCCCAGGTCGCGGATAACTTCAACCAGCCGTTTCGTCCCACCGATGCCATAGGGCAGCACGGTCGCGCCGGTGGCTTCGAGTGTCATGTGATCGGTCAGTCCGCCGGTCCACATCTGGTAATTGAGGCAATGAACGACGCGGTCCGACGGGCGCAGGCCGGAGGCCCACATGCCGCGGGCGCCCTGCTCGGCAATGATGTCGGCATCCTTGGCGCTGTTGGCGAGGATCAGCGCACGGCCCGTGGTGCCGGATGTTCGGTGGATGCGCACAACCTTGTCGGGCGAGCATGCAACATAGTTGCCGAACGGATAGTCATTCTCCTGCGAGGCGCGCAACTCATCCTTATCGGTGAGCGACACATCCTGAAGGTTATCGAGGGTCATCTCCTTCTTCAGCGCGCCGCCGAGTTTCGACTGATAGAAGCTGGAGTTGCCGGCCAAATACTGGCGCTGCTTCTCCCATTTCAAGTTCTGCAGGCAAGCCAGGTTGTCTGGCGAAAGTGTCTCGACGTCAGGATGAAGCAGACTGGGATATGTCATTGAACCGTCTCTGATCGAATTCTTGTTTGATTTACGACTGAGCCGAAGCATTGCCACGGGCGACGATCGCATCTTCTCGGACAATCGCCCGAGCGATCCGTCCCTTGCCGATAACGCCCATGGCATCCTCCGCAACCACGTCGAACCAGTAGAGCGGCGGCTTCTCCTCCGAAAAGGTCGCGGTTGCGCGATAGCGGCCCCCAACCCCCGTTGGCGCCACGTGGCGTACGTCGATGTGCGCGCCGACTGAAAGCTCGCCGTGGCCCAGCAGAGGCTTCAGAAGGCGGGCGCAGGCGCGCTCCATGTCGGCTATCAGGAAAGGCGTCGCGAGCACCGACGGGAAGCTCTCGCCCGGTTCGGCGGCGAACGCCGCGGCTGTACGGTCAGGACTTACTATGTTCTGGACCGTATCCTTGTCTCCGGGTTCCAGTTTGTGGGTCATTGGGGTCTCCGTTCCATCTTCGCGTGCAGTCGATGCCAGTGGCGCACACCTTAGGTCAGTGCGCGACGTGGCCTTCCAAGTAAGCGCTCCGGACTTCCGGCATCGCTGCCAGTTCCGAAGCAAGTCCCTGGTGGACCACCCGGCCGGTCTGAAGCACATACCCCCGGTCGGAGATCGCCAGCGCTTGCATAGCGTTCTGCTCGACCAGGATGACGGTAATGCCGTTCAGCTCGTTGATCTCGCGGATCGCTCGGAAGATCTGCTGGATGACGAGCGGTGCTAGGCCGAGCGATGGCTCGTCAAGCAGCAGAAGCTTCGGCCGCTGCACCAGCGCGCGGCCGATTGCCAGCATCTGCTGCTCGCCACCCGAGAGCGTTCCGGCTCGCTGAGTTGAGCGGCGCTCCAACACCGGAAACATTTTGAAGGCCACCTTGACGTCTTCGTCGAAATGCGCCCCAGCGTTGACCGTCGCGCCGAGTTGCAGGTTCTCCAGAACAGTCATCTGTGGCATGATGCGGCGGCCTTCCGGCGCGTGGGCAATGCCCAACCGCGCAACCTTGTGGGAGGGAAACCTGTTGATTGCTTCGCCTTCGAACAGCACGTCGCCGGTTATCTTGTTTGGCAAGCCGAAGATCGAACGCAGCAGCGTGGATTTGCCCGCACCGTTGGCACCAAGTATTGTGACGATTTCGCCCTCATCGAAGCGCATGTTCAATCCATGAAGCACTTCGGAGCCACCGTAGCCGCTGCTGAGGTTGCGCAATTCCAGCAGCGGCCGCTGCTTCCCGGGTCTCAAGCTACCTCTTGGCGCTGCTACGGTGTCAGGATCGGCTTCGCCGAGATAAGCTTTCAACACCCGGGGATCTCTTTGAACCGCTGCAGGCTTGCCTTCGGCGATCTTTTGTCCATGCTCGAGTACCACGACTTTGTCGGAGACGTTCATTACGACCCCCATGTCATGCTCGATCAGAAGAATTCCGATCCCAAGTTCGTCTCTGAGACGCGTCAGCAGTTCCCCTAGCCTTTTCGATTCCTGGGGATTGAGGCCGGCAGCAGGCTCGTCTAGGCAAAGGAAGGTCGGTTCCAGACACATGGCTCGGGCGATTTCCAACCGGCGTTGCGCCCCGTAAGGGAGTGCGCCCGCCTCATCATTGGCGCGTGCGGCGATGCCGATCCGGTCGAGCCAATGCATCGCCTTCTCGACCGCCTTAGCCTCGGCGTCACGATAGAGCTTGAGGCCGAAAAGACCGGCAATCTGAAGAGCGCCTGACCTGCTCAGGGTCCGATGCTGAGCAACCAGCAGGTTTTCCAGCGCCGTCATGCCGGAAAACAGCCGGATGTTCTGAAATGTCCGTGCGATACCAGCCTTGTGAACCACATCGTGTCCAGCGAGTTTGTCGACCCGCAGCGAATTCCCCTCCCGCTCGACGTGGACGGTGCCGGATGTCGGACGGTAGTAGCCGGTTACGCAGTTGAAGGCGGTCGTCTTGCCGGCGCCATTCGGGCCAATGATGGCGGTGATCTCGCCGGAAGAAGCCTCGAGGTCGACTGAGTCAACAGCAACGATGCCACCGAAGCCCATCGTCAAGCCGCGAACGATCAATGTGGATCGTTTGACTGCATAGGGGCTCACGCGGCCTCTCCAACCGCGCCAACGCTCGACGGAATGCTTGCAGTGACCGAGGGCCGTCTCCCCGCAAGCAAGCCACGTGGTCGCCAGATCATGATTACGACCATGGCGACGCCAAAGAGCAACATGCGGTACTCGGCAAGATGCCGTCCAAGTTCGGGCAACCCGACGAGAACAGCCGCAGCGATGACTACACCCATCTGGCTGCCCATGCCGCCAAGCACGACGATGGCTAGGATGACGGCGCTTTCAGAGAAGGTGAAGCTCTCGGGGCTAACGAAGCCCTGCCGCGCAGCAAAGAAGCAACCGGCGATCCCACCGAGCATCGCGCCGAGCGCAAAGGCCGAGAGTTTGACTATCGTCGTGTTCAGGCCGACCGCCTGACAGGCAACTTCGTCTTCACGCAAAGCCTCCCATGAGCGGCCGATCGGTAGCCGGCGCAACCGGTTCGTGAACACCAGGGTCAGCAACGCTAGAGCCAAGATGATGTAGTAGAGCCACGCAACCCGCTGCAAGGGAGAGAAAGCTAGGCCGAAGAACTGGCTGAACGTCTGGCCCTCGGCGGAAGCCGGGAGGAAGGAAAGTCCAAAGAAGCTCGGCCGCGGAACCCCCGAGATGCCGTTCGGACCACCGGTGACCTCGGTCCAGTTGAGAAGGATAAGCCGGATGATCTCGCCGAAGCCGAGGGTGACGATCGCAAGATAGTCGCCGCGGAGACGCAAAACGGGGAAGCCGAGCAGCACGCCGAGCGTCGCCGCTGCAAGGCCGGCGATCGGTAGAGCTTCCCAGAAGCCCAAGCCGAAGTAAGTCGACAGCAATGCAAGTGTATAGGCGCCCGCTGCATAAAAGGCGACGTAACCGAGGTCCAACAGACCAGCCATGCCGACGACGATGTTCAACCCCCAGCCAAGCATGACGTAGATCAGAAAGGTGGTTGCGAGATCGAGTTGGTAGCGGCTCGCGAACGGCATAACCGGCAGAAGAATAGCGGCGACAATCGCGATGCCGAGTGCGACTGTTGACTGGCTGGAACTGAGGCGCGGCAATTGGATCATTCTGCCGACCGACACAAGCACAGACCCCGCCCTCAAGGAGATTAGCAAGCGGCCGAGGAAGACCGCGACGACCGCGGCTAAAAGCAGATATGGCCGCAGTGTTAGACTGGTGTCTCCGCCATGGTCCTGCAGCCGGAATCCAACCAACGGAAGGGCAAGGATCAGGGCGATTACGGCCGTCACCGTTGCATCGCGCCACGCCTCACGAAATATCGATTTCTTCGCTTGCATCGTCACACCTTCTGGATGTGGGGCCGGCCGAGCAGACCGGTTGGCAGAACGGTGAGGACGAAGATGAGCACGGCGAAGACGGCGACATCCTTATAGGCTCCTGAGACGTAGCCGCCCCAATAGGCCTCGACCAAGCCAATCAGCAGACCCCCGAGCATGGCGCCGGCAATGGAGCCAACCCCGCCCAGAACCGCCGCGGTGAAGGCCTTTACACCCGCCAAGAAGCCTATGAAGAAATCGATCGAGCCATAGTACAGCGTCACCATCATGCCTGCGGCGGCTGCGAGTACCGCGCCAATGACGAATGTGATGGAGATCGTGTTGTTCACCGGGATGCCGAGCATTCCCGACATTTCGAGATCCTGCTCACACGCCCGTTGTGACCTTCCGAGCGCGGTGCTTTCGATCAGGAAGCGCAGTGCCAACATAAGCACGAACGTCAACGCGATGATTGCAATCTGCATGTAAGTAATCTGAACTGTGAAGCCGTCGGCTTCGAACAAGGAAACGCCGCCCGTCACCATCGCCGGCAACGTCCGCAGCCGCGCACCCTGCAGCAGTTGCACATAGTTCTGGAGGAAAATGGACATGCCGATCGCCGAAATCAGCGGCGCGAGGCGGAACGATCCGCGCAGGGGACGGTAGGCAATACGCTCAACGGCCCAGCCGTAAAAAGCTGTGAAGAACACGGTGATAATGAGAACGAGAATGATGGCAAGCGGCGCCCAGCTGATGCCGAGCAGACCGAGCAGCGTGAAGAAAATCAGCGAGATGAAGGCACCGATCATGTAAATTTCGCCGTGGGCGAAATTAATCATGCCGATGATTCCGAAAACCATCGTGTAGCCGAGCGCAATCAACCCGTAGATAGCGCCAAGGGTCAGACCATTGATGGTCTGCTGCAGAAAATAAGCCATCGTTCGATTTCGCCTCTGGGAGAAAAAAGCGCCCAGGCCAACGGGAGTGAACGCCTGGGCGCTGCCGGTGAGCCGCTCAGTTGCTTGGAGCGTACTTACCGTCTTTCCAGGTGTAGAGGATAAAGGGCTCCGTATTCGGATCGCCCTTCTGGTCAAATTTCACCTTGCCGAGCACGGTGTCGAAGGTGCCTGAATGCAGGGATTCCGCAACCTTCGCTCCGTCTGCCGAGCCGGCAGCCTTCACGGCCTCGCTGTAGACTTGGAGCGCGGCGTACGTGTAGAGCGTGTAGCCCTCGGGCTCGTAGCCGTTGTCGCGGAAACCCTTGACGATAGCCTCGACGCCCGGATTGTTGCGCGGATCGGGGTAGAAGGTCATTAGGAAGCCGTCCGCAGCAGGCCCGGCGATGCTGGCGAATTCGCTCGCTGCGATGCCATCGCCGCCCATGAATGTTGCCTGCAGGCCCTGTTCGCGCGCCTGTCGCACGAGCAGGCCGCCCTCGGCGAAGTAGCCCCCGAAAAAGACTAAGTCGACATTGGCTTGCTTAAGTTTGGAGATTAGCGTCGAAAAGTCCTTGTCGCCTTGCGTGACCGTGTCAAAGACAACTTCCGTAACACCCTTCTCGTTCAGACCCTTCTTGACTCCCTCCGCCAGGCCTTGACCGTAGGTCGACTTGTCGTGAACGATCGCGACCTTCGTACCCAGCTTCTTGTCGACGATCGCCGCCGCCGCAACACCCGCCTGCTGATCGTCCCGCCCGGATGTGCGGAAGACAGTCGTAAGGCCGCGGTCGGTCAAGAGAGGGTTCGTTGATGCCGCGCTGATCATCGGAATGCCCGACTCGGCGTAGACGTCCGAAGCGGGGATGGACGATGATGAGCAGAAATGCCCGATCACGGCCGCGACTGGCTGGCTGGCCAGTTTGTTGGCGACGGCGACGGCTTGCTTTGGATCACATGCGTCGTCCTCGATCTGCAGAACGATCTTTTCCCCGTTGAGCCCGCCTTTGGCGTTGATTGCTTCAGTAGCCGCTTTTGCACCATGCGTGATCTGATCGAAGAACGATGCATATTGTCCAGTGACCGGACCAACAACACCCAACACCACATCGGCGTTTGCGATGCCGCATGTCATTAGGGCTGCCGTCGTCGATAGTAAGAACCGTTTCAACATTGCCTTCTCCTGTTCCACTCTTGAGGCTGTGTCCTCTCGGCTTGAACGCCGAGATGTTCTGACGGTTTGGCCGGCCTTCACGACCTAGCCCCACCGCTTTCCTCATGGCAATCAGGAAACGTGCCAGTTTGGCTTTGCAGTATGAATGTCAATCTTATCATAGGTTTACTGGATTTGAACAGCTCACGGTCACTCGCAAGACAACAAACTGTAACGTAACGTATCGTTACGCACGTTTTGTTTTGTTTCGGGGTGTTCGAAACGTCTGCGTTCAAGGTCTGCCCTAGCAGAGTACATAAGGCAGGGCAGCTCGCGAGTCGGGGTCACTGCGCAGCCGCTGGTTGAGCGGGGGCACGGCGCGTTGTTCGCAATTCGCTCTTTCGCAGATCCGGCAAGAAATGCCGATTGGCTGAAAGGCGGCGCTTTTTGCGAGCTTAAGGTCGTCAGCATACACGAACTGCTCCGCGTGAGCGACATCACAGCCAAGCGCGATCGCGTACCGGCGTTGCGGCGCAGAAAAGCCGCCGCTGCGCTTGGAAGTCTCCGTAGCGATCGAGAGGTACCGCGCGCCGTCTGGCATTTGTGCGAGCTGCCGCACAATGCGTCCTGGCGTTTCGAAAGCCTCATAAGCGTTCCACAATGGGCAAGCGGCCCCATATCTCGCGAACTGTAGTTTAGCTGCGCTGTGGCGTTTGGTGATGTTGCCAGCACGATCGATACGCGCAAAAAAAACCGGCACGCCCTTATGTCCGAGTCGTTGCAAGGTTGAAAGCCTGTGCGCCACTTGCTCTAGACTTGTACCAAACCGAGCGGCCAACAGTTCGATGTCATGACGCAATTCCTTCGCGACAGTTAGAAATTGCGCATACGGCAGCACGAGAGCACCCGCGAAGTAATTGCACAATCCAATGCGACAGATTTCCTCTGCTTCGGGCGTGCGGAAGCTAGCGCGGGCGATGATCTTGTCGATCTCAACACGCTGCTCCAGGGATCCAATTTGAAAGGCAAGCTGGAACGCGCGTGACGGACCATTTAAGTAAGGACTCAAATAGAGCACGCGCGCCTTTGCGTCATAGCGGCGCAGCAATCCGGTTTCTGTACTTTCGCTTGCGAAACGCACTCCATGTTGCTTTTCGAGATGTTCTGCCAGAACCTCAACGCCAGTCTGCTTGCCGACTTTCAGCACAGTCGCTTGACCTTCGGCGGCAATATCCAGTTCATCGATATAGTTGTCGACGAAATGAAAGAAGTCGCGCACCTCCTCGTAGGGAGTGGGTTGGGCAAAGCTATCGGTGCGCACCATCTGATCGTCGATGCTCGCAAGCTGCTCGCTGTTGCGCCTATAGGCTTGATGGCAAGCGAGTAGTGCGTGGGCAAAGGTTGGAGCGCTCTGTGCCACCAGCTTGAGTTCCTGCAAGCCTGGTGACAACACGCCGAACAGCGGATCGGCCAACGTCTCCCTAAGTGCTGAAATCAGTCTGTCGCCGTCGCTAGTCGAAAAAGTAGAGATGTCAATTCGGAACCGCTCGGCGACGGAAAGCAATACTGCGGCGGAAACGGCGCGTTGGTTGTTTTCGATCTGGTTGAGGTAGCTGGTTGAGATCCCCAGCTTCTCGGCGAAAGCAGCTTGGGTCGACTTGTTGGCATCGCGTAGTTCGCGGATCTTGCGGCCTATGAAAAGTTTTGAAGGAGCCATATTCGCAAATCCGCATTTCGCATTTTGCAAGTTTGTATAATACGCTTTTGCACCTGTTCAATCATTTTCTTCCTGCATTGCGCCGGCTATCGGGCTCCGAAATTCCACGGGAGAAAAGTCGTGACGCTCTTCAATGCACTCACTGAACGGCGCGGTGCCGGCGGTCTGATCCTCGAGGCGACCGCGCTCGTCTTGGCATCAATACTGCTCGCCACCTCTGCCAAGATCTCCGTGCCGTTCTATCCCGTTCCCCTGACGATGCAGACGCTGGTCGTGATTGGGCTTGGCTTTGCCCTCGGGCTGCGGCGGGGCGCTGCCGCGGTTCTCCTCTACCTCGCGGTGGGCGCGGCCGGACTACCGGTCTTCGCCGGAACACCAGCGAAGGGCATCGGCATCGCCTACATGATGGGCCCCACCGGCGGCTACCTCCTCGGATATATCCCGTCCGTGCTGCTGGCCGGATCGCTAGCCATGCGCGGTTGGGATCGCCATCCGGTCACCGCCATGGTCGCAGCCTTTCTCGCTGGAGCGGTCATTTATGTTCCTGGACTGTTGTGGCTCGGTTGGGTTATCGGCTTCGATAAACCGGTGCTGCAATATGGCCTTACGCCATTCATTTTGGGCGATCTCGCCAAGGCCGCGTTGGCTGCTCTTGTCTTCCCGCTTGCTTGGAAGACGCTCACGTCGACAGACAAGTGATGCGCGCCATCCTCGAACAACTTGAGACGCGTCGGGCCGAAGCTCGCCTCGGCGGCGGGCAGAGGCGCATCGATGCGCAGCACGCCAAGGGCAAGCTGACCGCGCGCGAGCGTCTCGACGTGCTCCTCGACGAGGGCTCGTTCGAGGAATTCGACATGTACGTGACACATCGCTCGGTCGAGTTCGGCATGGCCGAACAAAAGATCGCGGGCGACGGTGTTGTCACCGGCTGGGGCGCGATCAACGGCCGCCTCGTCTATGTGTTCTCGCAGGATTTCACGGTGCTGGGCGGCTCGCTGTCCGAGACGCATGCCCAGAAGATCTGCAAGATCATGGACATGGCGCTGCGCAACGGCGCGCCCGTCATCGGGCTCAACGATTCCGGCGGCGCGCGCATCCAGGAGGGTGTCGCCTCGCTCGCCGGCTATGCCGACGTGTTCAAGCGCAACGTCGACGCTTCCGGCGTCATCCCGCAGATCTCGGTGATCATGGGACCGTGCGCCGGAGGGGCCGTCTACTCACCGGCAATGACCGACTTCATCTTCATGGTGCGCGACACCTCCTACATGTTCGTTACCGGCCCCGACGTCGTGAAGACGGTCACCAACGAACTGGTCACTGCGGAGGAACTGGGCGGCGCGCGCACGCATACGCAGAAATCGTCGGTCGCCGACGGAGCTTTCGACAACGATGTCGAGGCGCTGGAACAGGTGCGCATGCTGTTCGACTTCCTGCCGCTTAACAACCGCGGGAAGCCGCCGGTGCGGCCCTTCCACGATGATCCGTCGCGGCTGGAGATACGGCTGGACACGCTGATCCCAGACAGCGCCGCAAAACCCTACGACATGAAGGAGCTGATCCTCGCCATTGCCGACGAGGGCGATTTCTTCGAAATCCAGCAGGCTTTTGCGCGCAACATCATCACCGGTTTCCTGCGCATCGAGGGTCAGACGGTCGGCATTGTTGCAAACCAGCCGATGGTGCTGGCCGGGTGCCTCGACATCGATAGCTCGCGCAAGGCGGCACGCTTCGTGCGCTTCTGCGATGCCTTCTCGATCCCGATCCTGACCCTGGTCGACGTGCCCGGCTTCCTGCCGGGCACCGCGCAGGAATATGGCGGCGTCATCAAGCACGGTGCAAAGCTGCTGTTTGCCTACAGCCAGGCGACCGTGCCGATGGTGACGCTGATCACGCGCAAGGCCTATGGCGGCGCCTACGACGTCATGGCCTCCAAGCATATCGGCGCCGACGTCAACTACGCCTGGCCGACGGCCGAGATCGCGGTGATGGGCGCGAAGGGCGCAACGGAGATCCTCTATCGCTCCGAGCTTGGCGACAAGGACAAGATCGCCGTCCGCACCAAGGATTACGAGGCGCGTTTTGCCAATCCATTCGTGGCTGCCGAACGCGGTTTCATCGACGAGGTGATCATGCCGCATTCGTCGCGTCGACGCATCGCCCGCGCCTTCGCCGCGTTACGTGGCAAGAGCCTCGATTCACGCTGGAAGAAGCACGACACGATACCGCTGTGAGCTGCTGAAGCATGTTCGGGAAAATCCTCATCGCCAATCGCGGCGAGATCGCCTGTCGGGTCATCAGGACCGCGAAGAAACTCGGCATCAAGACCGTTGCGGTCTATTCCGATGCTGACCGCGAGGCGTTGCATACGCGGCTTGCCGACGAAGCAGTCCATATCGGTCCGGCGCCGTCGAGCCAGTCCTATATCGTCATCGGCAAGATACTCGACGCAGTGAAGGCCACCGGTGCCGACGCCGTCCATCCCGGTTATGGCTTCCTGTCGGAGAATTCCAATTTCGCCGAAGCGCTGATGGCCGACGGTGTCGCCTTCATCGGACCCCCGCCGGTCGCGATCGAGGCTATGGGCGACAAGATCACGTCGAAGAATATCGCCGCGTCCGCCGGCGTGTCGACAGTGCCAGGCCATATGGGCCTGATCGACGATGCCGACAACGCGGTCCGGATTGCCGGCCAAATCGGCTATCCGGTGATGATCAAGGCTTCCGCAGGTGGGGGCGGCAAGGGCATGCGCATCGCCTGGAACGACACCGAGGTCCGTGAGGGCTTTCAATCGTCGAAGAACGAGGCGAAATCCTCCTTCGGCGACGACCGCATCTTCATCGAAAAGTTCATCACCCAGCCGCGCCATATCGAGATCCAGGTTCTGGGCGACCAGCACGGCAACCTCATCTACCTCGGCGAGCGCGAATGCTCGATCCAACGCCGCAACCAGAAAGTCATCGAGGAAGCACCGTCGCCCTTCCTGGATGCCGCGACCCGTAAGGCCATGGGCGAGCAGGCCGTCGCGCTCTGCAAGGCGGTCGGCTATTTTTCAGTCGGTACGGTCGAGTTCATAGTCGACGCTGAGAGACAGTTCTACTTCCTCGAGATGAACACGCGGCTGCAGGTGGAGCATCCCGTGACCGAGTTGATCACTGGGATCGACCTGGTCGAGGAGATGATCCGCGTTGCGGCGGGCGAAAGGCTGCGCATCACCCAGGACGACGTGACGCTCAACGGCTGGGCAATCGAAAGCCGGCTCTATGCGGAGGATCCATATCGCAGCTTCCTGCCATCGATCGGCCGCCTGAAACGCTACCGGCCGCCGGTCGAAGGCAGGCGTGAGGACGGCACGATCGTGCGCAACGACACCGGCGTCGTCGAGGGCGGCGAGATCTCGATGTACTACGACCCGATGATCGCGAAGCTCTGCACCTGGGCGCCCGACCGGCTGGCGGCGGTCGATGCGATGGCCAAGGCGTTCGACGATTTCGAGGTCGAGGGTATCGGCCACAATCTGCCGTTCCTGTCGGCGGTCATGGAGCATCCGCGCTTTCGCGAGGGGCGCCTGACGACCGCCTTCATCGCGGAGGAATTTCCCGATGGGTTTTCGGGCGTTCACCCCACCGAACAGCAGGCGCGAGGATTGGCAGCCGTCGCTGCCTTCCTCAATCTGCGCCAGCAGACGCGGGGCGTGCTAATTTCCGGCGCGCTCGCCAACCACCCGCGCGAGGTCGGCTGCGACTGGGTGGCCACGCTTGCCGGCTTTTCCTTCAATGTCTCGACGCGCGAGGAAGGCGGCAGGGTGATCGCCAGCTTTGACGGGGGAACCTCGCACGCCGTGTCGAGCGACTGGCTGCCGGGCCGCAGCCACGCAAGCTTCGTAGTCGACGGATCGCCTCTTGGGGTGAAGACCGAAGCTGCCGGTAGCGGTTGGCGGCTGCGGCGGGGCGGCATGGACGAGATCGTCTATCTGCGCAGTCCGCGTGTGGCGGAACTCGCGGCGTTGATGCCGAGGAAGCTGCCGCCGGACATGTCTCGCATGCTGCTCTGTCCGATGCCGGGCGTCGTCACCACGATTGCCGTCAGCGAGGGCGATGCGGTGGAGGCCGGCCAGGCGCTAGCGACCGTCGAGGCGATGAAGATGGAAAACGTGCTGCGCGCCGAACGCAGGGGCACGGTCAAGCGCATCGCCGCCGAGCCAGGATCGAGCCTGGCGGTGGACGAGCTGATCATGGAGTTCGAGTAGGCGCGATGATCGTCCAGGGCGTTCGAAAGTGCGGCACTCGCAAGGGGTACCGCCATTGACCGACAAACTTTCCGCTTGGGCAACGCTTGCCGAGCGCGAACTCAAGCTTTCACCCGACACGCTGATCTGGCACACGCCGGAAGGGATTGACATCAAGCCGCTCTATTCGGCCGACGACCTTGACCGGATCGATCATTTGAATTCGTTGCCAGGCCTGGCGCCGTTCATCCGTGGGCCGAAGGCGACGATGTATGCCGGCCGGCCATGGACGATCCGGCAATATGCCGGCTTCTCGACGGCAGAGGAATCCAACGCATTCTATCGCAAGGCGCTGGCCGCCGGGCAGCAGGGCGTGTCGGTCGCCTTCGACCTCGCCACGCATCGCGGCTATGATTCCGACCACGGCAGGGTCGAGGGCGATGTCGGCAAGGCCGGCGTGGCGATCGACTCGGTCGAGGACATGAAGATCCTGTTCGACGGCATACCGCTCGACAGGATCTCGGTGTCCATGACCATGAACGGCGCGGTGGTCCCCATTCTTGCAAGCTTCATCGTCGCTGGCGAGGAGCAGGGCGTATCGCGCGAAAAGCTGTCGGGAACAATCCAGAACGACATCCTCAAGGAGTTCATGGTCCGCAACACCTATATCTACCCGCCCGACCCCTCGATGCGCATCGTAGCCGACATCATTGGCTACATGGCCAAGGAGATGCCGAAGTTCAACTCGATCTCGATATCGGGCTATCACATGCAGGAGGCCGGGGCGACGCTCGTTCAGGAGCTCGCCTTCACGCTGGCGGACGGGCGTGAATATGTGCGCGCGGCGATCGCCAAAGGCCTCGATGTCGACGATTTCGCCGGGCGGTTGTCCTTCTTCTTCTGCATCGGCATGAACTTCTTCATGGAAGCGGCGAAGCTCAGGGCGGCGCGGCTTCTGTGGTCGCGCATCATGCAGGAATTCTCGCCCACGAAGCCGGAATCCTCGATGCTGCGCACGCACTGCCAGACGTCCGGCGTCTCGCTGCAGGAGCAGGACCCCTACAACAACATCGTCCGGTCGGCCTTCGAGGCCATGTCGGCCGTGCTCGGCGGGACGCAATCGCTGCACACCAACGCCTTCGACGAGGCGATCGCGCTGCCAACCGAATTGTCGGCCCGCATCGCCCGCAACACGCAACTGATCCTGCAGCATGAGACCGGCGTCACACGCGTGGTCGACCCGCTTGCCGGCTCCTATTACGTCGAGAGCCTGACGGCCGAACTGGCCGACAAGGCATGGGCCTTGATTGAGGAGATCGAGGCGCTGGGCGGCATGACCAAGGCCGTCGTCGAGGGCGTGCCCAAGCGCCTCATTGAGGAGGTGGCAACCCGCCGGCAGGCGGCCGTCGACAAGGGCGAGGAGGTGATCGTCGGGGTTAACAGATATCGGTTGGAGACTGAGGACCAGATCGACGTTCGGGACATCGACAATGCGGCGGTACGGACGGCTCAGATCAGGCGCATCGAACAGATCAAGCGTCAGCGCGATCCCAAGCGCGTCGACGCAGCCCTTGCCGCGCTTGGCGAGGCCGCTGCCAGCGGCAAGGGCAACATTCTCGCGGCGGCTATAAAAGCCGCCCGGGCACGTGCGACCCTCGGCGAGATGTCGGATGCCCTGCGAGAGGCATTCGGCGACCATTCTGCCATCCCGGCGGTTGTCACCGAAGTTTACCGCGCAGCCTATAGAGATGAGCCGGAGTACCAAACTCTGATCGAGCGGATCTCCTCACTTTCGGCGATGACAGGTCAGGCGCCGAAGGTGCTCGTGGCGAAGCTCGGCCAGGACGGACACGACCGAGGCGCGAAGATTATCGCGTCAGCTTTCAGTGACCTCGGATTCGAAACGCTAGCCGGGCCACTGTTCCAAACGCCGGATGAGGCCGCCGAACTGGCGATCCGCTCGGGGGTCCACGTCGTCGGCTTGTCTTCGCTGGCGGCCGGGCACAAGACGCTCGCACCGCGATTGGTCGAAGCGCTCAGGTCACAAGGAGCAAACGACATTCTCGTCGTGGTTGGCGGCGTTGTACCGCGGCGGGACTATCAGTTCCTTTTTCAACATGGCATCGCGGCTATATTCGGTCCTGGCACCAACGTGCTGGAAGCAGCTCACCAAGTGCTTGACCTCCTGGAGAGAAAGAAGCGCAACCTCAAATAATGCGGCTAGTTCGCGGCATGAAAGCGACTTGACGGATATACAACCGCGTTGAAAGAGACTGGTGTGTTACCGGCGGCTATGCTTCGCGTGGTTATGCGCTTCTGGTTTTTGACCCCCATCAGGAGGCCGCTAATTGTTCAATTTCATGCTCAAGGTCTGAAATGAAGGGGTAGCGATGTCGCGATCAGCCGTTTGATACGGGCTTGCATGAGGTATTTCAGATGTTGCTGGCGGATTACGGCCTTCCGGAGATTGTGGCCGTCAAGAAAGGTGCAACGGACGCGGTCGCTCGCGGAGTTGCTCCCGGATCATTCACAATCGCGGCCGATCGCTTCGCACGATCGGCCGTTCGGATTGCGCTGAGGCAGGCGGCCCAGCTTGCGGAATGTTCGGGAGATGCCGCTCTTCTTCTCAACATAGGCGCGTGGCGGTACGACGGCGAAGCAGGCTCCTCTGATGATGCGGACGATGATGCTCCCGGTCATTGAGTGGTCGTAACGTGGACATACCGCCTACTGCCTTCCAAAGCTTTCGCAGGACGCGAAGCAGTAAGAATAAATCGTCGATAGACGAAGGTGCGAAGCGAGTTCCGCAGGTTGGCGGTCTTTCGCTGCGCTCTCGCGACAGGAGCATGCGAAAGCCTGGTGATATTTTCGAAGCCGGCTTGGGAAAGCATGGATGAAAGCACGTCAAATCGGAGCCCGTCGGCAAACGGCAGAGCGTGCATTATTTCGGCGTGGCGAGCACTCAACGACCCGTCATAGTATGGGTCCGCCCCGAAGTCCGGTCAATCAGGTCAACCAGGGCGGTCGCGATCCTGCCGAGTAGTGTCGGCTTTGCCCAGTCGCCATCATACACGATCAGCTTGCCGCCGGGTTTGAGAATTCGCAGCCACTCCCGGAAAGTTGCCTCGGGCTGCAGCAACGTCCAAACCAAGTGCCGGCACACGATGGCGTCATAGGACTGGTCCGGCTCCATCGTGTTCTCTGCGTCGGCAAGCAGAAATCGTAGGCGCGGTTTGTCTATGTGCTTGGCGCGCGCGACGCCGAGCATCGCTTCGGAGAAGTCGAGCGCGGTGACGTCATGGCCCAGATCTTGGATGAGCTTCGTGATCTCGCCCGTGCCGCAAGCCAGTTCGAAGACATGGAGCGGCGTAGCCCTAAGGTGGTCCGGATCGGTTCCTGCCATGCCCTGAACTCGTGGTCCGAGGAGATGCCGTGGCCGAAGGCGCGGTCGAACGTCTTTGCCCGCTCCGACCAGTAGGCGCGGATCTGTTCCTTCAGGTGAAAGTTGGGGCGATGGGGATCGTCGCTCACTTGCCGAAACCGTTCCGCGCCAGGATCTCGTCGAAGCGCCTGCGGGCTCGCTCGGGCACATCGGCAGGGACAAAGCTCTCCGGCAGTGCCGCCCCGCCGACGCGGATCACCATCACCATGCCCATCGCAAAATGCGGCGAACACTTGATGCCGTAGAACCCCTCCTGGTCGAGCGTCACCTCGATCTCCTCGTTGAGCTTGCCCTTGAAGCCGGCATTGCCGTCCGGAACCATGCCCTCGATCGTCACGGCGTTGTGGTCGGCGCTGGCATTCAGGAACTTCACCTTGTCCCCGGGCTGTAGCGACAGAAAATCAGGCTCGTAGGTCATCGGCCCGGCTGCGCCGCGGTTCAGCATCTTCACCTCGTACATCTCGGCGAGAGCAGCAGTCGGAACCGCCAGCGTGAGGACGAGTGCGAAAACCAACGAGCGCATGGAAAGACCTTTCAGGCAACTTGATGGAAGCGGAACATGGAAGCGCCGTCGGTGGGATCGACAACAATACCGGTGCGTACGCCGAAGACAGCGCCGATCCGTTCGACGGTCAGCACTTCTTGCGGGGGCCCCAGCGCAACGAGGCGGCCGCTGGCCATAACCCCTATGCGGTCGCACGAAAGCGCCTGGTTGAGATCGTGCAGCGCCACAACCGAGGTAACCGGAAGCCTTGCGACGAGGTGGAGGATCGAGAGCTGGTGCTGGATATCGAGATGGTTCGTTGGCTCATCGAGCAGCATGATTTCTGGCCGCTGCGCCAAGGCACGAGCGAGATGGACACGCTGGCGCTCGCCGCCGGAAAGTGTCGTCCAGGAACGGCCCTCAAAACCTTCCATGTCGGTGTCGGCAAGCGCCTGCGCGACAATTCGGTCGTCTTCAGGCGACCAGGGCTGCAGCGGAGAGAGCCAAGGTGTGCGGCCGAGCTCGACGGCGTCCTTCACCGTGAACGCTTCCGTGGTTTCCGACTGCTGCTCGAGGAAGGCAACGAGCTGCGCGATCTCTCGCCGCGGCATCAATTGAAGCGGCCTGCCCTTCAGCACCATGTCGCCTGAAGTCGGGCGGGGTATCCCGCCGAGCAATTTCATCAACGTCGATTTGCCCGAGCCGTTCGGGCCGACAAGGCCGAGCATCTCGCCCTCGTTCACGACGAGATCGATGCCGCTGATGATCGGCTTGCCGCGTGCCGACCAGCCGATGTCTCGCGCTTCGAGGATCATGGCCCGCGCCGTCCGCGCAGGAGGATCAGCGCAAAGGCCGGCGCGCCGACCAACGCAGTGATGACCCCAATCGGCAAGACCTGACCCGAGATGATCGTGCGCGAAAGAACGTCGGCAGCAATGAGGAAAGCGGCCCCGATGAGCGCGACGGCTGGCCCCAGACGGCCATGTCGAACGCCGACAAGGAATCGCGCCGCGTGCGGGATGACAAGTCCGACAAAACCGATAGAGCCGACGATGCTGACCATTACGGCGGTGACCAGCGCGGTCAGTCCGATGAGGACGACCTGGACCTGTCGGACATTGATGCCGAGGGACGAAGCCGATTCCGCGCCAAAGGCGAAGGCGTCTAGGGCCCGCGCATACCAGATGCAGGCGAGCAGACCGACGAGCGCAATCGGGACGGCCAGCCACACGTCGGGCCAGCGCACCCCGCTGAGGTTTCCGAGCAGCCAGAACATGATCGCGCGCGCCTGCTCGGCATTGGCGGACTTGGTGATGATGAAAGAGGTCAGCGCGTTGAACAGCTGCGATCCGGCGATGCCCGCAAGGATGATCTGCCCATGCCGTGCAGAGACACCCCGCCGCCAGCGGCCGGGCAAGCCCGGCGACCAGCAGAAAAGCGGCGACCGCCCCGGCAAAGGCACCGAGCGACATCGAGATCGCCCCCGCGCCCAGCCCAGCGACCGTAACCGACACCGCGCCCGTCGACGCGCCGGCCGATATCCCAAGAAGGTATGGGTCGGCGAGCGCATTGCGCAGCAGCGACTGAAGCACCATGCCGGAGATCGCCAGCCCGGAGCCGCAGCAGGCGGCAACGATCGCGCGCGGCAGCCGGTAGTTCCAGATGATGCCTAGGTCGATCGGATCGACGACATAGGTCGCGCCAAACATCTGGTTGGCCAGGACCTGCAGGACCGTCGAGACGGGGATCGGCGTTTCTCCAATGCAGGTGCCGGCAAGTACCGCCGCCAGAAGCGCGACGATGACCAGCGCCCCCCGGCGAAGCCGGGAGGCGTATACTGCTTGCGTATGGGAAAGGCTCAATTCGGGCCTACTTGGCCAGCCCGAAATCCTTCAGAGCACTGGACAGGACTTCGATGCCGTTGATGGTGCGGATAGTCGCATCCATGGCGTGCGCGTCCATGACGACGATGCGGTTGTTTTTCACCGCATCCATCTGGCTGGCGACCGGGTCGGACTTGAGGAATTCGAGCTTCTTTTCGACATCGTCGGCGGGGAAGCGGCGACGGTCCATCTTGGCGACGACGGTCATGGTCGGGTTCGCCTTGGCGATCGTCTCCCAACCCACGACCGGCCATTCCTCGTCGGACTCGATGATGTTCTTGATGCCGAGCTGTTCCATGATGTAGCCGGGCCCACCCTTGCGGCCAGCTACATAGGGGTCGATGTCCATCTCGGCGCTGGAGAACCAGAACACGGCCGATACGTCATCGAGGTTAAGAGCCTTCGCGTCGGCGACCGCCTTTGCCTCGCGCTCGGTGAGGCTGGCCACGACTTCCGCACCCTTTTCCTGGACATCGAATATTTGAGCGAGTTCACGCACGCCCTGGTGGATCGTCGCCGTCGAGAACAGGGTGCTTCGCGTGCCGTCGACACCAACCGTGTTGTCCTTGCCCACGCAGTCGGCGGGCATGATGTAGGTCGGGATCTTGATGTCGTGGAACTGCTGGCGCGTCGCAACGATGCCCTGCGGACCGATATGCCATTCGAACTGGATGACGACAAGTTCCGGTCTCTTATTGACGACGGCCTCGAAGCTCGGATCATTGTCGGCCAACCGCTCGACCCTGTCGTTGATCTCCTGAACTCCGGCAAAACTTCGTTGAACCACACCGACGTGCCCTTAACCTTGTCGCCGAGGCCCAGCAAATAGAGGACTTCGGTCGCCGCCTGGCCGACCGTCACGGCAGAACCAGGCGCCTTCTCGAACGTCAGAGTCTCGCCGCAGTTCTGCAGCGTCAGAGGATATTTGATTGGTTCTGCCGATGCGGCGGCGGTCAGAAACGTGAAGCTAGCGGCGGCGAATGCCAGGCGTGCGAGGGTCATGACTACGATATCTCCGATCGGTGTTGGACTCGAGCCGGAAAATGCGGGTCAGGACGGCAATGATCGTCATCACGTCGCAACAGACGAGATGCGGCTGCACTCCAGGTGTGGCTAGCGTCATCGACAACCTCCCCGGACAACCCCGCCCGGCGCGTTCAGTTACAGTTGTCGGTAGGTCTCCTGACTTACGGGTCATTGTCCGTCTCGGCCTTCCCGGGGGCTAATCCCAGTGGCATGATCGAGATGGACTTACCGCCTACAGTTGCGGGGGCAGTTTCGGTTCGCGGACAAGGCCGCGGCGAATTCCCTGTTATTTCCTTACGGAAACCGACACTCGTTCCTAGCGGAATGCACCACATGCATCAAGTAGCCGCATCGCCTTTTGCTTGAGAGGCTCCATGCAGCGCCGCGATGATCGCGTCGAGGCCGTCGGTCAGCGCGGCAGGGCCTGGCTGCAGAATCAGCGGCGACTTGATCTCGAAAATGCGGTTGTTGCTGACCGCCGGAATGGCGCTCCAGCCGGGCCTAGTCCTGATCTTGTCGGGCACGACTTTCTTGCCGCACCAGGATGCGAGGATGACATCTGGCGCTGCCGCCACGACGTCTTCCGGGGAAACGATGCGGTCCTTGGCAGCCTTCGCTCCGGCCTTGTCCGGGAAGACATCGTCGCCGCCGGCAATGCAGATCAGCTCAGAAACCCAGCCAATCCCGCTGATCATCGGATCGTCCCATTCCTCGAAATACACCTTCGGACGCGGAGCGCCACGAACGGAAGCAGCTATGTCTCGGAGCCGCGCTTCGTAGTTCTTCGCCAACCGCTCGGCCTTGTCGGCGGCTCCGACCAGGGCACCCACGGTGCGGATCATGGCGAGGATGCCGGCAATGTCCCGCTGATTGAAGGCATGCACCGTCACGCCTTCGCGGATCAGGTTCATGACGATCTCGGCCTGGAGGTCGGAGAAGGTGAAAACCAGATCCGGATCGAGGGCCAGGATCTTCGGGATGTCGGCCGAGGTGAATGCGGAGACACGAGGTTTCTCGCGGCGCACCTGCGGCGGGCGCACCGCATAGCCGGACACGCCGACGATGCGGTCCTGTTCGCCGAGAAGATAAAGTGTCTCGACAGTTTCCTCGGTGAGGCAGACGATTCGTTCAAGCGGATAGCGTCCGGCCATCGACGTCAGGCATAGCCGGTGGCGCGGTCACGAGCGTCTGCTGCCAGCAAACCTATCGCGACCGCAAGCCGGTGGAAGATAAGAAGTCCAGCGAGCGCCAGCAGATTGGTCCAGAGGATCTGCGCGATCACCGCGAAAGAGAAGGCTTCATCGCCGGACGGCAGCAGCGCGGTCGCAAAGAACAATACAGCTTCGTAGACAAGGAACGCCGAGGCGAATCCTCCTGCCAGCGCGAAGAGGCCGGAGGCGATCCAGCGCCGAATCAGCATCACCGCGCCCACGGCCAGCGAGGCAGCGAGGCCGATGGCGGCGCCCCAGGCAAAGCTATCCCATGTCCGCGGATAATCGAGCAGAAGGTATCCGGTCGATTGGTTCACGAGCCAGGCCACGGTGGTCAGCGTCAGAGCAAGGCGCACAGACATACGAGTCCCCGCGATTGTCGCAATGGCCGCAAATGGCGTGGCGCACGCCAGCGCCAGACTGAACAACGCGCTGCCGGTCGCAACCAGGGCGATCCACATCACATTTCCTGCATTTGGCGTGCCGTTCTGTCGAGGCTTCATGGCTGCTGTCTCCGACGGAATTCTTACACCATCACCGGACAGATCGCGAGCCGATCCAGTTTGCGGCCGTCACCGGCAGTGCATTTCGAGGAGCTAGCGCGCCTGCAAGGCACGACGCTGGCGATAGGGCCGCAACAAGTTCATCTCGAGGGCCGCCGCGGTGACCGCCACCAACGTGACGATGATAAGGACAAGTTTCGAATTCGCTCCCATGGCGCCCTCGATCAGAAAGGCATGCGCGGCCGCGGTCCCCACGATGACGATGGCGAGTATGCTGTGGATCAGTCGCCATGGTCCGTATGAAAGCTTCAAGACTTGCCGCGCCGTCGCGAGCACTGCCGTCAGGCCGATACACCACATGGAGATCACGCCGTAGACGGAAAAGGGGGTGGGCGCGACCAGAAGCAGCGCGTCCAGCATGTCGACAGGGCTGGCCACCTCCTCCCGGCAGCGGGCTTTTTTCTTTCCAGGTTCGTATTGGGCCGATGCGGGGCCGCCGGACCGAAATCGGGGCTCTCGCTACTGACCAAAGTTTGAATAGAAATTCTGGTCAGCCAGCCATTCAAGCTTGCTGCTGACCAATTTTTATATATAATCTTCGGACAGAACGGTAGCTCGATGCCAGATCCTACGTCCGACACCCTTGACCGGATCCACGACCGAATTGCCAAGGCCGCGCCTGCGGGGGTGTGGTCGCGCGCCGATTTTCTCGACATCGGAACGCCATACGCGGTCGAGAAAGCGCTGCAGAGACTGACCCGCCGGAAGGACATTCGCCGACCCTGTCGCGGACTCTACGACAAGCCGGGCATCAGCAAGCTGACCGGGAAGATGGTGTTCCCCCCGCGCGCCTCGTTCATCGACGCGATTGCGCGGCGCGACAAGTTGCGGGTGCTGGTCGACGGCATGACAGCGGCAAACGACCTCGGCCTGACCACGGCCGTCCCGGCCCGGTCGACGATCTATGCCGACACCTATCCCCGGAAGATCGAGATCGAGGCGAGCGCCGGCGATCCGAACGCGACGCAGCCGGTCATCTACAAGCTCGACTTCAAGCGCATATCAGCCAAGACGGCGTTTTGGGCGGGGCGTCCGGCCATGCGCGTGATCCAGGCGCTGACGTGGTTTCGTGATGAGCGATCGAGTCTCGACGCGACCGTGAACGGCATCGTCCGGCATCTATCTCGGGATCCGAACCGGCAGAAGGTCGTGCAGGATCTGCGCGACAACATTCATGCCGTCCCCGCATGGATGTACCCGCTGGTTGAGACGATCGCCCGCAAGCTCGCGGAAAGCGAGTTAGATCCGGATCGGGCGAAGGAGGACCATGCAACAGACGTTCATTGAAATCCTTCGCTCGAGCGCCGACGACCGCCGGGCGCTCTTTTCGACGGTGGCCGCCCATCTGGAGACACGGGCGGAAAACATTGAGAAGGACCTCTATGTCTGCTGGGTGCTCGACTTCCTGTTCAACCGGCGCCCCGACGATCCGGTTGGTCTTTATTTCAAGGGCGGCACCAGCCTCAGCAAGGCATATGGACTCATTCGGCGGTTCTCCGAGGACATCGACATCGGAATCTACAAGGCCGACCTGAAAGCGCCGCTGGAAGCCGACATCGCCGCCCTCCCCTCGGTGAACCAGCAGCAGCGTGCGTTGGCGGAGCAGGTCGACGAGGCCGCGCGGCAATACATCTCCGGCCCGCTCAGGGACCTGCTGGCCAAGGAGATCGCAGCCGTCGAAGAAGCGGCCGGGCTGCCTGGCCATTTCTCCCTCGCATTCGGCTTCGATGCTTATCGAAACAGGGACGCGCTCGATATTCTCGTGGTCGGCTACAAGAGCGTATTCGATGCCCGTGACGGATATGTCCAGGCGGCCGTCCGCATCGAGGGCGGCGCGCGTCCCGATCCCGAGCCGGCCGAACCGCGCGAGATCGTGCCCTACATCGCTGCGGAAATGCCTGGAGGCACGGAACTCGCAGTGCCGAGCGTAATGACAGTGAAGCCGGAACGGACCTTCTGGGAAAAGGTGTTGATCCTGCACGCGATGACCGAAATGACCGATAAGCGAAGCGCGGAAGCGAGGGCCGACCGTCCGGTGCCCGATCTCAATCGCTATTCGCGCCACTACTACGACGTCCATCAGATCTGGACGCACCCCGACTACGGCGTGGCCACCGCATCGATGTTCGATCTCGCTGAAGCCTGCCGGCAGCACAAGCAGCTGATGTTTCGCGCGCCGGATCACCGATACGATCGCGCAGTGCCCGGAAGCTATCGCCTTGTCCCGACTGCCGACATGCGCGCCAAGCTCGCAGCCGACTACGAACGCATGTCGGCGATGATCTTCGGCACGCCGCCCGCCTTTGCCGACGTCATGGCGAGCATCGAAGCGCTCGAGCGCTATCTCAATGCGGCGCCGGCCAACGTGCAAAGTGTTGGCAGCGGCGCGGCGGAGACGGGCAAAGACCAGAAGGGTTCGAGCCGATAGAGATCGTCTGATGGCCGAGATTTCAGAAAATTCTCCCACCAGGCTGCCTGACCGTGCTTCGGTCGAGGCTGTCTTGGCCGTTCTTCCGGCTGGTGCTGATGAGGCAGAACTTGCGTCGGCATTGACGAAGAAATTTCCGGGATTCTCGTTCACCGCGACCGGCATCGACGACGTCTACTGGCGCGATGTGCGGTCAGTGCTCGCCCCCGACGGAAGCCGCGTCGCGGAGTTGCAGCCGTGGATGACGGAAGCCCTCGCTCGCCACGGCGGGGACGCGAAGGCGCTTTGGATGGAATTGCACGACAGCAAGCTCCAGATTTCGGAATGGCATGGCAACAGCGCCTTCGCCTTCGCGCCAACAGGTCCTGGTGCTGCTGACTGCGTCCAGATTTCGCTTGGCCGCGAGATCGAATGGCGTGCCGGGCCGATCGTCGATCCGACATCGCCGCCCTGGAGCGAGAATGATCTGCTTGATCCGGCGTAGATCAAGCACGGCGAGATGACGGAGGAGAATATCCTGGCGGGTCCGCTTTACCGCTTGCTCGGTCGGGCGGGCAGCGGCGTCGTGCATGTGCGCAGCTTTCTCACGCGGTGTGCTCGGATCGAACGCGACAAGCGCGAAGCGCGCCGGCCGGAGATGGAACAACGTATCTGGGTCGGTTCCGATGGCACGCAGACGCCGTTTCTGGAGCTGCAGCCCAACTGGTTCGATTTCGTGCCGCGCGAGGTGCGCTTCTTTCAGGATTGGGAGGAATCGAGCGCCCGCACCGAGCGCGTCTATGACCATTGGGCACTCGACATCAAGGACTACGACCACCGCGGCGAGCGGGAGATGGGATTCATCACCCGGCCGCTGCGCCAGCCCGCGGAGCAGTTCACCGCGGGAAACTCATCCGTACATATCCTCATGGATCGCATCGAGGCTATTGACCGTGCGGTCGGCCTTCCCTTCGGCTGGTTCTTCCTGATGACCCACGGCAACTGGGTCGAACCGGAGGTTGGCGACGCGATTGCGAACGGACTGCGTGAGGCACGCGTGCGCCTGCCCGACCATGATGCGAAGTTGCTGCTGCGCTGGGCATATGAGCGCTATGGGTTCTGAGCGAGCGCAGACGATCTCAATCGAAGCGGTGGGGGTAAGTGTGGCTGAAGTCATTCGAACCGAAAGCGATAACGATCATCGCTATCGCATAACGCAAACGCCGCGCGGCTTTCTGCTTTCGGTGGCACAGAAAGGCGAAATCGGGCTGGTGATGGGGCCGTCGGAATGGCTTTACAAGACAACAGATGCGGCCGAAGCAGGCTTGGAGTTCATCATGCTGATGAACGCATGGTGGGGAGCAATAAATCGCAGCTATCCGGTTGGTGACTTGCAACAGCGGTGCGAACAGGCGAGCGCCGCGCATGCGAGCATCGTCGGCGCACTTCGCGACGAGCCGCTAATCGGCCGAGAGGTGCGAGAGCTTCGCGAACAGGAAGACCTCATGATAGAACGTTGACCGCCCCCTTCGTTATCCGGTCGTTCCTCTGGCACCACGACCTTTCGGGCAAAACCCTGGTGCCATTCATCACCCATGGCAGGTATGGGCTCGGCAGCAGCCTTACTCGCCGAGCATGCGCCAGCCGCCCGCCTGGTCGAAGGCTTCTCCCGGCAATGCGATCAGGAACGCGAGATCCTTCAAGAGGTCACGCAATGGCTCGGCAGCGTCGAGGCGGCCCAGTAGCGACGACCGCACACTGCGAGCATTCCCCATCCAGAAGCAGCATAGTCTACGCGGAGCGCCGCCGGCTCAGCCAATCTCCCCTCTGGATGCCGCGGTAAACCGCGTCACATTTCCCGAGAGCTTGGATCGGCTGGTGCATCCCACCGCGGTCAACGCTGTGAACCGTTCACCGCCACCATCGTCTGCTCGAGCGAGCGACAGACCTGCGGCAATTTCGTTCCAAAATGACCTCAATGTTGCTCTCTTCGGCGTTCTCACGCCCGTTGTCTTGCATCTGTCACAAAAAAGAGGTCGTAATGTAGATGTTGAGGGGACGCGGACAATGCGGACACTTATGCTGACTGCATTGGGTGTGCTTGCAGCAACTCCCATTGCGTATGCTTGGGGAACATCTGGCCATTCCATTGTTGCGGAGATCGCGCAGCATCGCTTGAACGAAGCGGCCACCGTCGGTGTCGCATCCATCCTGGGGGCGGGTACTTCACTCGCATCCATCGGCAGTTGGGCCGATGACGAACGCGCCCGAGACCGGAAAACGACGCGCTGGCATTTCGTCGAAATACCATCCGCAGCCACAGCCTATGACGCGACACGCGACTGCATATCTGACCCGACGCTGGGTGATTGCATCATCGCAGCGATCGACCGGGAGCTCGCGCTCGTCAGCTGTGCCACCGCACCGACGGAACAGCGGCAGCGGGCGTTGAAGTTCCTGGTTCACCTTATCGGAGATCTCCACCAACCGTTGCACGCGATCAAGGACGAACGCGGCGGAAACGGCATCGATGTCACGATAACCACCCAGGAAGGGGTGAACGGAGATCTGCCGTTCAACACAAACCTGCACTCAGCTTGGGACGCCACCCTGATCGACAAGACCGCCTGGTCATGGGGTAGCTATGTCGAACGCCTCGAAACCGGTTGGCTCAGGACCGCTGACGTCGCTGCTATTTCTGCCGGTACGACGGCCGACTGGGCCAACGAGAGCCACCGCATCGCGGTCAAACTGATCGCCAGCGTGCCGAGTAACATCGTGCTGGATGATGCCTATCGGAATGAAAATCTTCCTCTGATCGACCAGCAGCTGGGAACTGCGGGCCTTCGGTTGGCGGAACTTCTCAACAAGGCTTTCTCGACCAGCAGCTGCCTACCTTAGTGCCTGAGTAGACGCCATCACGAAGCGTTTGTGAGCTGGCCGGAAGAACTCCGGCGAGGGAGGTGACATGCCAACAGCGGCGCAGGAACTGTCAATTTCTCCGGAGGCGCGAAGGCAGCTGTATGCAGCACGCCGATACGTGCATCGGGACGTGCAGGCAGAACTGAACCTACGCATCCCGTTTGATGTCTATTTCCAGGACCCGGCCATCGCCGCATCGGACCAAAAATTCGATTTCGCGGATGGATTTCTGGTGCCTTGGGAACCGGGGCTCGGCGATGGTCCAACCAGTGCGCGATTCGTGGTGGTCGACTATGACGGCGGCACCGAGTCCCTCGCCGCGCCGGCGAAATGGGATCCTAGGCAAAGCGTTTTTCTCGACCAGGATGGCGATGAGGTAAACCGGAAAAAGCTGAACACGCCTCAATTTCACCAGGTCAATGTCTGGGCGACGTTGCAGAACGGACTCGATTTCTTCGAGAACGGGTTTGGATTGGGACGGCCAATTCGCTGGGGGTTCGAGGGCAATCGGCTGATCGTTGTCCCCCACGCCGGATACGGCGAAAACGCCTACTACGATCGGGAGAGCAAGTCCCTCCAGTTCTATTACTTTGACCGACCTGCCGGCCGCGTTTTTACCTGCCTTTCTGCCGACATTATCAACCACGAGTTCGGGCACGCCCTGCTCGATGGCCTACGTCCCTACTACAACGAGTCCGTGCTGCCGGAGACCGCGGGATTTCACGAGTTCATGGGGGACATGGCTGCAATCCTGATCGCTTTCCGTAACAACGACTTCCGTGCCCAACTCGTCGCGAAAACCGAGGGCGACCTCGACAGCGAAAGCGCATTGTCCAGCATCGCCGACGAATTCGGCAGACAAGTGAAAGACCGGCCTTACCTGCGTAGCGCCCTAAACCGGCAGACCTTCGCTTCGGTAAAGGACAGCCAGTCCCAACATTTCATGTCGGAGGTGCTGACCGGAACCATATTCGACATCCTCCGGCGACTGTCGCGATACTATATCGATGTCAGGAAGTTCTCTGTCGCTGAAGCATTTTCATACACCGTGCGACGGATGCAAAACGTTGCGGTACAGCCTCTCGATCTGTTGCCGCCCGTAGACGTCACTTTCAGGGATTATGCGCTCGCCGTCCTTCGAGCTGAGGAGATCGCCAATCCGAGCGATCCGGACGGTCAGCGAGCGATGATGCTCGACGCGTTCATACGCCGCGGGCTGATCGACGAGTCGGAGCGGGAGAAACTAACCCGACCAAAGGTCACGTTCCGGCGTCTCCCCGTCGACATATTTCACGATGTCGAAACCATCGCGAATTCGCGGGCGTACGCCTACCGGTTTCTCGACGACAACCGTAAGTCGCTGCTCATTCCGTATACCGCAGACATCGTTCTTCCTGAGGTCACAACCGCGCAGAAGTTCACCGTCGATGGGCGCCGACAGCCAAGGCAGGTCCTCGTCCAATATATCTGGCGGGAGGATGTCGAACTCAAAGGTGCTGAATTCGGCGCGTATGAAGGCCAAACCACAAGCCTGCTGTGCGGCGGCACGATCGCGCTTGATGAAAACGGCAACGTCCTTCGCTGGACCCGGAAGCCAGGCACCGGTCCACAGCTTGGTGACGGCCAGGACGTCGATGATGAGCTTGCTGAAGGACGAAAGCGCAAGGCGGCCTTCCCCTCTGCGTTGGCGCGTCGGATTGCGGCGGGAAGGATCAACAATCCGCTTGGCGGCGAGGCTGGGCTGCTTGAGAAGAGCATGGCCCCTCTCAGCTCGCGCATGGTCGATGGCACCGTGCGCTTCCACCTGGCCCCGCACATCGGCCTCCATGACGATCGCGACGATGAAATGGGAGATGTGCAGTGGCAGATAAGCTCCTAGTCCGCGCCTACGATGTCGAGGTAGGCGATTGCATCTATTGCCGCATTCCCAAGGCGCGTCTGAAGGACGGCGCGGTGGACGATTTTCACATCCTCATAGACTGCGGCTCAAAGGGCCGGGCGGCGCTGCTCAAGCATGCGATCGCAGATCTGAAAGAGATCCTGCCAGACGCCGGCGGTGGCCAGGTTCGGCTCGACCTTCTGGTCGCGACACATGAACATGCCGACCACATCAAAGGATTCGACCCCGAGGATTTTGACGGCATCAAAGTCGAAAACATCTGGATGAGCGCGGCGATGAACGCGCAGCACCCTCAAGCCGAGAACGCCTTTGCCCTCAACCAGCTTGCGACGCGGGCCATGCGCAATCTTGCGGCAAGGAATCTGTCCCTGAGCCCTGAGCTCCAGGGCCTCGTTGCCCTCTATGAGCTAGGCAATGACGGCGCGATGGAGGCGTTGCGAACCACGCTTCCAACCCGAAACGAGATCGAGCCCAAATACGTCCATGCCGACATGACCGAAGATGATTTGGCGATCGAGACCCTGCAGGGCGCGACTCTCAAGGTTCTCGGTCCCGAAGAGAATATCGACCGCTACTATCTCGGCGATGAGGGGGCGGAGATCGTTCACGCCTTCAATGAAACGACAGGTGCTCTCAGACCGCTCAGTGATGAGTCCCGGGCTCGGCCCGATAGCATAAGCGGCTCGGATTTCCGGCGTCTGCGATCGCGGATGATGTCAGGACTGTTCGCGTTCACGCAGGAGAACGACAAAGTTATCAACAATACCAGTGTCGTTCTACTGATCGAATGGAAGGGACGGCGCCTCCTGTTCGTCGGCGATGCAGAATGGACTAATAGGTTCAGCGACACGCAGGCAAACGGCTCCTGGAACACAATGTGGAACAAGCGGTCCGAACTACTAGATGCGCCGATCGATTTCCTCAAAATCGGCCATCATGGCAGCGAGAACGCCACGCCTTGGTCCAGCGGCGGAAATAGCGAAAGCGAGCCTGCAAGGATCCTGAATGCGATCCTTCCCCCTCCAGCCGACGGAGAGCATCCAACCGCGAAAGCGCTCGTATCGACGGCGCGAGGGAATACCTATCCAAGCATCCCGCGCTCCGAGCTTCTTGTCGAACTGGGCAAACGCGTCGGCAACGCTCGGAATTATCTGGATAGCTTCGGTGCGGCCGGCGCCGCGAACCTGCCGCATTACGCGGAGCGGGAGGAGCAATGGCTCATGGAGCAGCAGCCCCAGCGAACAGACCTCGAGTGCATCCTCAGCGGCAAGACGTATGTCGACGTCGAGATCGACGCGGCGTGAGCGCTCGAACATCGATTTCGAATACGCGCGGCGCCGCAGCAACACTGCTTTGGCAATTCTCGCATGACATGAACCGTCGTTTGGCAAAGGGAGGGTCGCATGAAACCAAGGTACATACACATCGGCAGCTGGAACATCGAACATTTCGGCCGAGTGGACGATCCACCTAACAACCAGTACGCCATCGCCGAGCACCTCGAACTCTCCGGCGTCAGCATCTTAGCGGTTCAGGAGCTCTACATCACGGATGATTTCCCAGCCGGCGGCCCGCTTGGAAACAAGTTCCTGAGAGCCTCCTTAGATCTTGTCGAGGAACATACCGATCATCATTGGGAGTACGAAATCTTCCCGAATCGTGATCCGAGCGATCGAGAACAGCTTTGTGGCATCGCCTGGAACACGGCCCGCGTGACAAAAGTCGGCGACACCCTGCGCGTCAACGTGTCGAACCAGGTCGTCGACGACAATGGAGAAAGGCTCTTCCTTTGGGACAGGCATCCGCATGCGGTGAAGTTTGCCGCGCGGCCGGGTGAAGACGCAGCCATACAACTGACGGACTTCGTGGTGATACCGCTTCACATGAAGTCGAACGTCGGGCAACGTCACGTCGTGATGCGCACGCGATACCATGAGGCGCGCGAACTGATGGCGCAGATTGGCGTGATCGGCGACGCCTTCGACGAGCGGGATATCATCGTCCTCGGCGACACCAACTGCAAAAGGCGTGACGAGGGAGCAATTCAGGCCTTCATCGAGAGCGGCTTTGAAGACTTGAATGAAGACGACATCCCGACATACGCGATCGGCAATGATGCGCCGTTCGACCGCATCTTTATCCCGCGCGGAGCCGAGCGGAAAACATTCCGGTTTAGCCGCCAGTATATTCTGAGGTCGGCAAGCCCGTTGGCGCATGATAAGTATCTTTCCGACCACTATTTGGTGAAAGCCTCGATCGTGGTGCGTCGAGACGATGATTTTGGCGTCTCCGAGGTTGCGGCTGCCGGGAGCGGAATGCAGGCCTGACGAATTCAGCATGCATCGCCTGCGGGCAGCCGATGCATGCTGGTTGATCGACGTGGAGGGGGCATGGGGAAGACACTCATTGCGATAGGCATCGCCATTCTCGCGATAGGCCTCCTTGTCATGTTCGCCCTAACGCCGGAGGCTCTTCGCATCGTCTGGGATTTCACCCGGATCGGATCGGGTTTCGACGGCGCCCTCCCGCTGCCGCCGGAGGAAATCAACAAAGCCATCAGCGAAGCCAATGCCATCGCGACAAGTGTGAATCAGGCGACCATTGAGACCAAATCCTGGGCACAATGGCTGTTGATGCTGGTCGTGGTGTTCGGAGCCGGAACGACGGTACTCGCTGGCCTGCAGAAGGCAATCCAATGGGGACCGCGGGCCAGCACGCTCCTGACCCTTGCTATCGGTTTGCTCGGCGCAGGTGCTGCCGTGTCGACATCCGGTGCAACTTATCTGAATGGCGTTGCCGACAGCCGTTTCGCCTGTGTAGAAAACATTGAACAGGAGGCCGCGAAAACGCTCAGCTCCGTCAGAGATGAAACCGACGCGCAGGCGGCCCGCCAATACCTCGATGACCTTCTCCGGTTGGCGAACCGGTGCAAGGCATGAGATGCCCGTACGACTGCTGTCATTCGCCTCGTTGACGCTGATTCTGACCGTCGGCAATGCCGTTGCCGCCTGTGATTTTGCCTTGCGCAACACGGAACCGACGAATGCCCAGATCGAACGGGCGATCAACATCGTCAACGCGGCCGTGCGCGATCCGCAACTCGCGCTGTTTTTCTCCAACACGACGGAAGGTACCGCGGACGGCGATGGCATCCCCGTCCATCACATCAGGCCGGATCAGGCCAGGCCAGTCGTCGCAGAAGTACCCGCGAGCTGCCGGGCGATCGTGATCAGCGGCGTGCATTTCGAGCGCAACTTCGCGGTTCTGTCAAAAGACAACGTGCTGATGCAGGACAAGCAGATTTCGATGCTCGTGTTCCTGCTCATGCATGAGCTGGGGCATATCACGAACAAGCACTACGGTGCATTCCTTCCGGCCACGGCCGACGCGGTGCCAAACAAAGACGAAACCGAGGCGAAAGCGCGGGAGCGCCAAGCCGACGACTATGTTGCGACAATCCTGAAACGGGAATTTGGCCGTCTCGGAAACGGCAATCCGCCGATCGACAACTACGACCTCTATTTCGGCACCACCGAGGCGATCATGTTCCTGAGCAGCCTCTCGTTCGTGGTCTCGAGCGAGGCAACACTCGCCTGTTTCGGATGCCGCTCGCTTGGAGATCCCCGAATATTCTGGGATCATGGGCAGTCTCACCCGAACTTCGAATATCGATTGCTGCTCATAAATCACGCGATCAGCGCCACTCCCGAATCGCAGGCATTGTTGGACAGCTATGAGAAAGTGCGTAACGAGGCAGGTGCTCGCAAGCCGTTGTATCAGAAGCAATAGCAAGCCGATCAGATCCGATGACCGACGAACTGCCGAACTTTTCGCGAATTGAGCTCGCACTCGGCGGCCAAGTGGGAAAAGTGGCTGCCCCCTTGTTGAAGCAAGGTATGGCACTGGAAGAGGCCCTGGCGACGGCCTACCCGATCGCGGCGCGCCAGCTCATCGACGCTGGTGAAAATACACAGGAGGTCGAGGCGGCCGTGGCCCGTCAGGTCGGGTCACATGGAATTCTGCCCGAGCACCAGACCTTTGCCATCTCTGGGGTACTGCACGCCGCCCTCATGGACAGCTTTGAGCAGGCGCTTAGCACGCTGCCGGAGGGCCTGGTCCGCCTCGACGAGATCACGGTCAAGGCAAAGACCGGCTTCAAGATGGTCCTCTACCCCAATGAGTCCCAGCACGCCGGCTTCCCCCACGTGAAGGTCCAGCTGCAGGATGGCGCCATCAACATCTCGATCGAGGATGAGCCACGTGTGGTGGCCGGGAAGCGCAGCCTTCGCGGCGAGGCGGCCGCCCTCCGGGCGGTGAAAAATCACAAGCAAAGCTTGCTCGCCGAGTGGCACGCGACCCGGCCCGACGACCAGAAGCCTCCTAACGCGGCGAACTCAGCGCCGGCAAACCAGCCCTGATCGGGCCTTTTGGGGGTGAACCCTCGGACGGGGGGCTACTACGTCCTATGGGTTTCCCTGTAGTCGGTCTGCCCCTATGCGTCCTGATTACGGTATGTCCTTGTTTGGGTGCCGCCACGGCCACCCGGACTCCCGTCCTTGCATTCGGGGGCAGGCGAACCTACGTACGCCCCAAGGGCGTACCAGCATTCGCCCCATCAACTGCCTTGACGCCTTGATTTCCGGTGGATTGAGGCAGATGTATCGTAGCAGAAACGAACAAGCGGAGGCATCACCCAATGGCCGACACGGTAGCAAAAACGACCGACGAGCAGAAGGTCAAGATCAACGAAAAGAAGTGGAGCAAGCCTCTGTGGTCGGCGGGCTGGAGCGGCATCCCGAACATCATCATCGAGCGCCAGGAGGCGCTCGGTCTCGATCCGATCGACATGAACATCATTCTGCACTTGACGCAGTATTGGTGGCGCGCCGACAACCCGCCGTCGCCATCGGTGGGCACGATCGCCAAGGCGCTCAAGCTCGGCGTTCGCACGATCCAGAAGCACATCAAGCGCCTCGAGGACGCAAAGCTGATCGAGCGCGTCGAGCGGCGCGACGGCCCCTATGGCAGCCAGACGAACCTCTACAAGCTCGATGGGCTGATCGCCGCCGCCACGCCTTACGCGCAGGAGAAGCTGCTCGAGATCGCAGCGAAAAAGAAGATGCGCGAGGAGCGTCTCGCGCGGAAGAAGCCCAAGCTCACGCTCGTCAAGAGCGATTGAACGAGATCGCGACGTAGCTCAGCCGGATAGAGCCCCCGTTTTCGACAGATGGATGTGGTCTTGGCGGACCCATCTATTATGGGCGGGGAGGTCGCAGGTTCAAGTCCTGCCGTCGCACCCACTCCCCATGTTGTTCGCTCGCCGGCTACGTCGGACGCGCGTCTCACGAGCATGTCGGCATGAGTTGACGGCTCCGACTAACCTTCCAGCCGCCGAGCCAGCCTTTTGATCGCCACGCGATCAGAATCGACGATGAAGAAATACGGCGCCGGGTAGTGCTCAACGTAGGCTTCGGACACCCTGCCCTCACCGATCTCAGCGATGATCATGCCGATGGCGGGGTTGAAACGCCGCAGCGACATTTGGCTTTCCGCATGCAGGGCAGGCACGTCCACCGAGTCCTTATCCAGGATGAGCCTGATCAGCTGCAGGGCGTCGGCAATCGGATCGCTTTCCATGCAGATCGGATCGAAGGTCAAGAAGAGGTCCGCGCCCACGTGTACGCGCGGCAAACGCTCGGAAATCGTGTGAGTAAGGCTCACGTAGTCGTCCTCGGCGAGATCGGCCAGCGCCTCAGCGAGCTGATCCGTGGACCAGTTAGGAAAGGCTGCGATCAGCGCATCCTCATCGAGATGATCGGGCAGGCCATCGACCGATGTCTTGCATATCCATTTTCCCAGTGCCGATCCCTCCGACGTCAGATCGCCGACCGTCTCTGTTGGGGACGGCATCGCCTCCTCCTCGGTCTGGTCCGCCGGTGGTGGCAGTGCTGCGTCCCCGAGCATATCGTCGATCCGCCGAACCACCTTTTTGCAGAGAGCGGCGAAGGCACGGACGTCGGCCGCCACCAGTTCAACGGTCTCGCCCAGCTTTGCCTCCTTGGCATGTTGCGCGAATTTGGCATCGACCACGCCGAGATTGTGTCCGATCAAGTGACGTTTCTGGATATTGAGTGAGAGGACTGCAAGCTCCCCTGCGTCGAGTTCCGCGAACGGATCAAACGAGAATTCGTCGAAGCGCTTGCGGCCTTTGTCGATGTTCTGGAAATCGTTGCCGATCGGCTTGATCGGTGTCGACCCTGGGACACGGTTCTGAACGCGATAGGCATAAGCGACCTTGAGGGTTGCCTCGAAAGCAGTCAGCACATCTTCATGAGCATTGCCGAGCAGGCGATAGGCCAGTTCCTGCCGGTCCTTACCCCGGGATTCCGCCAGATCCACCTGCTGTCCGACCAACTCGGCCTCGCGAGCGAAGTGCAACGCCAGATTGGGCGCCCCGCAATCGGGGCAAAACAGTGCAATCGCGAAGACACCATAGTCCCGCCCGCAGCAATCGCAGACCAGAAGGCGCATAAGATCACGGCGGCCGAAACGAGGGCGAGGCTTGCTCCGCCGGGCTGCCGGCTTGTAGGTAATCGACTTGCTGCCTCGCGCCACACCGGCAAGCATGCCCGAAACCGCGTCCTGCATGTCCTGCAAGGCGGCCTGTTTCACAATCTTGACTGCAGCCTTGCGATCGTCCGGATGCATGAACTCTGCATCGTCGGCCCTGACGCCACTATAGGGGCAGACGGTCCCCGGAGTGCCAGGAGCATATTTGATCCGGACGGCTCTATCAGGATCCGCAACAAATCCGACGACAGGGTCCCCGAGCACGAAATGCCGGGGGTGGGCCTCCGCATTGGGTGAGTAGCGATAGACTCTTCCATCAGGCGTCTTGGGCATTGGGATGGAGAGCTGCATCTTCGTGCGGGTACCGCCCGTGCGCATCTTTTCAAGTCGTTTCAGCTTCATCTTGCGCCCCACAAAAGACTCGCATCATCCCGAGATGATCTTGCCACGTGCGACCGCGATCGCCACAAAATAGTATTGCTGGCCAGCCCTGCTCGGCGTGACGACAACGCCATCGATGTGGCACCTAGTCCAGGATGTCTGGACGCACTCGAACATACCGGCCTGGTTTCTTCGCACGATTTCTGCCGTCCGGACGCTGGAAGCTGACGCTCGATCGTTCGACGCCGGGAATGGTGCGACTGGTCTCGTCCGGGACCATCGATATGCCATGCATCGACGTAACCGCCATCTCAGTCAGCAAGGCCCTGCTGTGGCATTGCGTCGAGGTTCGATCCAGCCATCGTGTTGATAGTCTTGCCTGCTTGGGAGAAGAGGCCGCTGTGCAGCTCGCGGCCGATCTCTACGGTTTCGTCAACACTCACCTGTTCGACCTGGTTGCCTCCGAGAGCGACCGATTAAGCGAGGTGGCCGCCCGGCTGCAGGCCATCACGGAGCAGCAGCGGCAATACCTGGCCCACGCCGATCTCGCGAGGGCGATCGCGGCCGTGCCGGGCAAGGCTGCAGCTGCTTTGTCCCATCCGCTCTTCGATCCGGAAATGATGCCATCAAGTCTAAAGGCCGCGTTGCCGACGTCCCTTGCATTTCTCACGGACCCGAGCGTTCGCCACAGGTACAATGATGAGTTCGTTTCCGCGGAGCTCAGCAGATACCGATTATTCTTTGACGATCTCGACGGACGATCCTTGTCCGGCCAGCAGCGGGAAGCCTGCATCCGCTTGGAGGACAACAACCTGCTGGTCGCCTCAGCGGGCTCCGGAAAGTCCGCCACCATGGTCGGCAAGGTCGCATATGTCCTCGACAAGCAGCTCCATCGCCCCGACGAAATCCTGGTACTCGCCTTCAACAGGAGCGCCGCCGAGGAACTCAAGGGGCGGATTGCCCGTCAACTCGGTGTCGAAGCGGCAGACCTGAAATGCCGGGTGACCACCTTTCACGCGCTGGGGCGCGGGATCATTGAAGAGACGGAAGGCCGACTACCCCAACTCGCCGACTGGGTCGAGCACCCGGCTGGTGAGGCGAAGGTGATCGAGAAGATCATCGAAGACTTGTTGGGCGTCGATCCGGAATTCGCCAGGCTCTGGATCGACCTTCTGGTTCTGCATCCCAGGGCCGATATCCCCGCCGAGGTCTTCGATACGAAGGCCGATCACGAACGCTACCTGTCGGTGCGGCGGCGAAATGGCAATGCCACCATCGGCACGATGGCCGGCGTCTACGTTAAGTCGCTTCAGGAGCAGACGATCGTCAACTGGTTATGGTTGCATTCTGTGGAATTCGAGTACGAGCGGCAGATCGCGCTAGAAGACAAAAACGGTGCGATCAGGCATCTGCATCCGGACTTTTATTACCCGGCCATCCAAACGATTCACGAGCATCTGGCGATCAACGCCGACGGCTCGTCGCCCTTCGCCGACTACGTCGCCCACGCCCAAAGCAAGCGGGCTTCCTATCGCCAGGCGGAGCTGGATATGTTTGAGACCACATCGGCACAGGCGAGCAGTGGATCTCTGGTCGCCGAGCTCGAAACGGAACTTGCCAAGCGCAGCATTCCACTCAGCCGAAGGAGCTATTCAGCCATCGTTCAAGCCCTCGAGCCGGTGGTGATCAAGCACTATCACAAGCTGATCGCGGTGTGCATCAAGCACATCCGCGCCAGCCACCTGACGCTGGAGATGCTCGTTGAGCGCGCTGGATCGCTGCACGATCGCACCCGCGCCAAGGACTTCGCGCGGGTGGTCTGGATCATCACCGAGGCCTATTCCCGGACACTGGAGGAAGCCAACCGCATCGACTTCGATTCCATGATCGCCAATGCGACGCGCCTCGTGGAGACCGGCCGGTATCAAAGCCCCTACGCCCTGATTCTTGCCGATGAGTTCCAGGACATCTCCGAGCCGAGTGCGAACCTGATCAAGGCGTTGAAGCATCAGATGCCGTTCAGCAAAATCTTTGCCGTCGGCGACGACTGGCAGTCCATCTACCGCTTTGCCGGATCCGACATCACGATATTCACGCAGTTCGAGGCGAACTTCGGCGCAAGCTGGCATGGTCGGCTCGAGCAGACCTACCGCTGCAACCAGCTCATCGCCGAGACTGCCGCGAGCTTCGTGCAGCGCAATCCAGCGCAGCTGAAGAAGTCGGTGCGGTCGACACGGCCGGCGATCGCTCGATCGATCCGTGTCATTCCGATGGAGAGCGACAGGGGCAAACCCGACTTCGGCGGTGCCTGCTGGCGACTGCTGAAACGCCTCGATATTTTCCTCGGCGGCATCTCGGGTCAATGGCGGAGCGATGGGTGCAAGAAGCTCAAGGTGATGGTGCTCTGGCGTTACAATCAGCTCGACCCGTTCAAGGGAGCAAAGCCAGAGTTCGAGAGCATCGAGGTGTCGGGACTTTCGTTCCATCGTGCCAAGGGGCTCGAGGCTGACTACACTATTCTGCTCGACGTCAGCGAAGGCGACTATGGGGTGCCAAGCCGGATCGAGGACGACGAACTGCTCAACCTGGTCATGCCGCGGCCGGAGACCTTTGAATATGCCGAAGAACGGCGCCTGTTCTACGTCGCCCTGACCCGCGCCAGCCGTGGCGTCTTCTTGCTCACCAACAGCCGCGAACCATCTCGATACATCCGCGAGCTCTCCGAGATTGCCGGCGACAACCTTCGCTTCGAGACCATTGACGGCGACCTCCTGCGTCAATGTCCGGCGTGTCGTGCCGGCCACATGGTCGAGAGAACTGGGCCCGCCAATCGCCGGTTTCTGGGCTGCAGCCAGTTTCCGAACTGCGATCACACAGCGCCTCTGAAATGAGCGAGAGCCGCTGACCGCATCACCGGGTCCGCACCTAGCTCAGGCCGAGCCGCCCATGTCAACGCGGGTTGAGGTCGGGTTCAGGCTGCAAACGGGATTGCGCGAAACCGACACGCCCTTCGAAATCATCATGGCCGGACAACTGACGACTAGACGGATAATCTGTCCGAGCCTATATCGCAGATACGGGTCGAATGCATGGGCATTCTCAAGACGTGACCGCTTAGCCGGGACACTGACTCCCTGGACGCTACCGGGGGCCGCCGCCAAATCCTGCCGCAACCGGTGTCAGGTGGAGGTCGCGCCCTTGGCTAAAGTGTCGACCTTCCCAGCAATGGCCACAGTATAGGACTACGGACACATGAAGAGAGTCCAGAATCCGACCCGCTTCCGGCAGTTGCGTTCCGACGCGACGCTCAAAGGCGCCCAAAGATCGATAGAACGTGGGCTGGGATTGCCCTCCGGCGCTATCCGGTTCGTGGCGCCTGATGGCCGCAAGGTGAGGTCCGATGCCACCGTCGCCACGCTCAAGAAACATTGGGAGTGACGTTGGGATCTTGCAAGGGAGAGGACGACCTCCTTTCCTTTGCTCGACTACCGTTTGACTTGAAATCCTCAGCCCGGATCGCCGACCAACCTATACCGGATCGATCCAAGCGACACGTCCCACGGACATGTAGACGATCGCGCCTCGCCCGGCGCCCGTGACGCGAAGATGGGGTCGAAACAAGAACTGCTCAAAATCGTACACTAAGGTTGAACGGGTAAGCTAACCTTCCTTTGACGATGCCGAGAGCTTCTTTAGGATGGTCGACGGCACGACGGATCGCGTCGCGATCGACGCCGCGAGATGAAGAAGATCGTCCCAGTAGTCGAGAATAAACGTGTTGTTTATCGATGCTCCGATGTGCGAACAGTGCTGGCTCGCAACGAATACGACGCCCTGCCGCTGCACCGGTCGGGGGTTACCTCTGGCCGCTTAATTTCGGTGATGGAGGCATGACGAAACCTCGGCTCGGACAGCTCTTCGATTGCATAGAACAGGGCGCGGCCTTTGTCGCGGAAGCCGCCGACGGAACCCTCGTCCATATTGAAGACGTACCCTTTGGCCTTGCATGTGCATGCAACTGTCCCGGCTGCGGAAGGCGGATGGTCGCCAGGAAAGGCGCCGTCAAGGTCCATCATTTCGCGCACCATTCGGAGCGGGACGGCAGCACATGCACATCACCGGGAGAAACCGCCCTTCATAAATTCGCAAAGAGTATCCTCGACGAGCGGCTCGAAATCGCGCTCCCGGAGATGGTCGTGGAGAACAGCGACGACCGCGAAGTGGTGGTTCAGCCGACCAAAATAACGTTCGAAGCGGCTGTTCTTGAAGCGAGGGCTGAAAGCGTCGTTCCGGATGTCGTCCTGGAATTGCGGGACCGTAAGCTGATCGTCGAGTTCAAGGTCACCCACGCATGTGACGAAACGAAGATCGCGCGCATTCGATCGATGAATGTCGGCGCGATCGAGATCGATCTTTCCGCGTACCGGGAGCGGCCACTGGAGGAGCTCGCGGAGGAAATTCTCTACAACGCTCCAAGGATCTGGCTCCACAATCCACGGGAGACGGATGCCCGCGCGCGACTGGCCGAAAGGGCGCGCAAGCGCGCGGAGGCCCGAAAAGAGGAAATCCGGAAATACTCAGCGAAGTATCGTCATCGACGGCCGGCGAGCGATGAAGGAGGTGGCGCTTGCGAGAGTTCGGTGCGCCGCGACGGTCTTGGTGCGCTTATCAATCTCGACATCGATGGTGCCGGTTGCTTCACCGTTCCGGCAGCCGAGTGGCAGGCCGCGACAATCCTGGAGCTGCTTGCTCATGACCAATCGCCTTTCAGAACGCGAAACGGGCTCTCCGCTTTGATGAGGCGGAAATGGATCGGTCGGGAATTCAAGGCCATTCCGGATGACATCGCCATTGGGCTCAAGGAGTCGGGATTACCATTCGCCTCGCCCCTCGGTGCGGTCGAAGCTTATCTCAAACATCTCGAGCGGCTAGGCCTCCTGCGTTCGGCGCCGTCGGAGATATGGCGGCCGACACACTCCATGCTGCTGATAGTCGAGCAGGCAACGGATCTGCGCGCCCGGCCGGCAAGACGCCTTGCGGAGATTCGGGAGATGGTCACGCAACAGTTGGATGGCCTGCCGGAAGAGGAGACTTCCTCATTCGTTTTCCAAGCGTGGGTGGAGACAGTGTTGCCGGGTCGGGACCTGTCGATCGCCGATGCGCTTCAAAACGACGATGCCGACTGGACATCGTTATGTAATGACCTCGCAAACGTGCGGACAAACATCAGATTCTCTCCGCGAGCAGATATCGACTTACTAGGCCTGCCCTGTGCAGGCGAACTTGCGCGAGCGATCGAACGAAAGCATCGGGATGCCGATGAACGGGTTCGACGGAAGCGCGAAGCCGAGCAAGCGGCGGCCAAGTCCCGGATCAATCAATTGTGCGCCCGTGCGCCGCGAGAGATCGGCGATCACGCCCGGATATGGATAGCTATGCCACTCGCCGCATTGGACGGGTTGTCGCCCTTGGATGCCGCCGCGACCGCCGAGGGTTTCACCGCTGCGACCCGTGCCCTCGATCAGCGGGTTCGGGAATTGGATCGGGAGGAACGGGCACGACGTCATAGGGAGAAAGCGGTGGGCGATCTGGAGGCTCTGGCAAGATCACGATACTACAATCCCGATCATGCAACCTTGTGGATGCGGAGCTCTCGCCGTGAGCTTGGTGGAAAGTCTCCTGCCGAGTTTACTATCGATGACGCGACACGGGACCAGTGCGCAGCCCTCCTTCCGACGAAGCGCTCGCATCGATAGAACCCCGCTTAGAGACCCCGTTCGGCGCTCGCGCTACCGAGAATGAGAAGGATTTTCAATGGACTTCATGAATCCGATACCCAGGAAATGACAACGCGCATGCTGTTCAGCCAACGCTATATGCGGGCCATCGAGGGCAATGCGCTCACAGTCGATATTCCCGAGCCGGCACGCCGTAAATTATGGGCCCAGTTGTCTGCATTCAACGCGCCGATGCGGATCCAGCGTGATCCTTACGACAATTGGGTTTCCAGCACATCCGTCTTGGAGGAAACCGAGAGCGACCTTCTCACCGAGCATGGTTGGCAACGCCTACCGGTGACACCCTATCCCGCCGACACTCAATACCACGAGGCGCTGCGCCTGCTCGTGCTTGGTGGTGAAGGCCCTTATGTATTCGACACGATCGAAGTTGCGTCGGGCTACATGGACCCCACCGAGAAGGACACGTTGCGCAGGAAGATTAACCAGATCTTCGAACTCCACGATTGCCCCTGGCGTATTTCAGACGGGGAGTTCTTCAAACTCGATGCCGATTTCGTCGGTGCCAAGCTCGCGGCGAGCGCCCACGATTCTCTCGCGGCAAACCAGTTCGCCGGAGCAGCCAACGAATTTGCCAAGGCACGCCAATATCTAGGAATGGGAGATGTCCGCGAAGCGATCTTCTTTGCCGGCCACAGCTTCGAGAGTGTCATGAACGTTCTGACGAAACTGGAAAATGCCAATGGCGACCGGCTGATCAAGGAATTGGGCGCTCAAGGCTATTTCGACGACCTGCCGCAAACTGTTCGCGCCGGTTTTATGGATCAGGTCCTCCGCGCGCTTCCATTTTTGCGCAACAAGCTGGGTGGTCATGGCCAGGGCAAGGACGTCATCGCCATTCCGGCCGCGTATGGCGATCTTGCGATCCAGGTTGCAGCCGCCTTCCATAACTTCCTCATCACCAAACATCTCGAACGTACGCCACCGTCGGAGCCCGTGCCGGCAACGCAGGCGGAGCTTCCTGCCGATGACGACATTCCGTTCTGACGGTTCTTCTTCCACATTGCCGGACAAGCGCATGATGATCGTCCGGGAGGCCGGCGAAGACGGGCGGGCCGGACGCGAGGTGCGGTTCACCGACCTCGAATTCGACCCGTTGGACTATGAGCATCTGGTGAATTGCAGGCTCGATCAGCCGATGATGATCCCTCTTACCGGACGCGGGACGATCGTCGGCGGCGATGTCGCTGACACAGAAATCGGGCGCACGGGTCGCTTTCGGATGGAGCTGCAGAGTCGGTTTGCCTCGAAGTCTATTGGCCTCGTCAGAGGAGGCTGGCTGCCTTCGGCCATAGCGCTTCAGGACGACTCTATCGTGCTGCCCGACCGTTGCGTTGTTGCCGAGCTCGATGGCCGATTGAAGGATGGAGCCATCAAGTACTCCGGGAGCAGCGATTTCATCGACCTGTTCGCCGACCAGGCCATCCGCATCAACCCCGCGCTATTCGCTCTCGAGGGCGACGATAGGGAACACCCGACGGCGGAGTCGGCGAAACGCAGTCTCGATGAGGCGGTGAGAAAGCTCCGTTCGGCGCTTCCAAAGGCGATTCTGGTTGCGGACGATACCAATGGCCTCAAAGGCGTCCTCGGGCTCATCGAAGACACCCGAAGCGGCATTGATCGCAAGCAGGATTTCCTCATGCGCCTCAATCCCAGGCTTCAATCTCCGGTCGCCCGACGCAAAGTGCAGTCTGTCTGCAATGAGGTCATCGCGACCGCGAAGGCCTGCGGCCTTCACGTGCGCTCGCTCGTCGTCCTTGCAGCCCTCAGTTCGGTGGTCGTCGCAAACGGGAAAAGTCCTGCCAAGGGCCTCCTGAAGTTCAAAGCGGGTTACGGAAGAGAGGAAGCCTATAATGCTCTGGCTGATCTGCGCTCGCTCGAACTGCTGATGCATATCTTTGCCATCTGGCCAGATCAGCGCGTGATGCTGTGCACCGCCGACAAGGACCTGGCGTTGTTCTGGAGCGGGATTCGCGCGTCCAACTTCGTGCGACATGGAGGCCACATCAGCTTCGACGTCAACGCTGCGGCCCTATTTCCCGGCGTTACCCAAGAACAATGGACGACGTGGCTCACAGAGTGACTCGATCACTCTTACGCCGGCTGCAATCCGTATCAGATCGGAAAGCCTCCCAGGTCGGCAAAAGAGCTGTCGCCCGCGCGCTCTTAGTCGCATTGCCGTTTGAACGTCCTGCGCTATGACGCTGCTCGCCTGGAGCCATTGGCGGATGTTCCGGGAAAGAGGACCCGGCGAAGTCGATTGATAAACCTCAAGGCCTGGATCCAAGCGGGCGAGTACTCAGCGTTCTTTGTGGCGCTCGGTCAATTCTGCTGACTTCGCTGATATAGCTCGAAGATCCACGGCGAATGGTGGTGCTCCTGATAGACCAGGCTGAGGTGCTTTTTCGGGCGTGTCACCCCGACGTAGAACAAGCGCCTGGCCTCGCGAAGGCTTGTGGGGCTCTGCTGATCGCGCGCGCTCGGCATGTCGGACGCATTTACCCCATACATGATGACGGCGTCGAACTCCCGGCCCTTGGCACTGTGCAGGGTGCTGAGGTTGACACGACCCGATCCTTCCGTCCGTCCGGCGAAATGCGCCAATGGCATGTCCAGATCGCGGGCCGGATCGGTGTTGGAAATCATCTCGTCGCAAACATCCCACTCCTGTTCGGAATTGCGAGCGATGATGCGCCATGGCGTGATGAGTTCTCGTGTGACCCGTTGCAGCCAGACGTGAGTGGTTTCGCTGCTTCCAAGTGAGGTGCTGAGAAACCCCATGAGCTGGGCGGATAGTTCCTGTTCCTCACGCTCACTGGCGTGGCGCCCATAGACAAGCGTCATCGCTTGCGACAGAAGCCGCGTATATGGCGGCTCGGCATCGCGCCAACCGCCCGTGATCCAGCGGGCACATCCCTCAATGAAGCGCGCAAGGCGAGAACTTCTTTTGACCAGCGCGTTTGTGTCGGTTCGGAAAAAAGGGATTGCCGCCTCTTTCAAAGCGGCCGCCACCTTGTCGCCGAGCCAGGCGGCCCGGTAGAGAACCGCGATTTGCCCCAGTTCGAACCCTTGTTCGACAAGCTTTGGGATAATCGTTTTGGCGACCGCCTCGGCTTGATTGTCGTGTCCATACGGAACTGGCCAGAAGCTGAGGTCGCCGTCGGGAGCGCCATCGATGCCGTGATAGTCGCGCTCCTCGCCAAGAGCACCGAGCGAGGCTCGAATGATCTTCGCGCCGGAGCGATAATTGAAGCGGAGCCTGATCGTTCGGACATCAGGACGGCGGGTCAGGCTTTCCAGCAGCTCGGGGTTGGCGCCGGCGAAGCCGTAGATCGACTGGTCGGTGTCGCCGACAGCAAACAGACGAATGCCGCCTTCGAAGCAAAGCAGGAGGACGAGTTCGTGTAGCGCATGACCGAGATCCTGGTATTCGTCGACAAACAACACGGGGAAACGAGCTCGAACAGCGTCGCGAATCCAGCCGTTCGCCTTGATCATGCGATAGGCGATCAGCGGCATGTCGTCGAAATCGACCAGCGCCTGCCGGCGCAGCTCCGCCTCGTAGGCTTCAACGAAACCGGCCAACTCCGGATTTCGGCCCCGCCATTCCGGCCGCGTGCGATCGACATCGCGGACGCGCTTTTCCGACGCGAACTTCCATCTGTCGTGAGGGTCGTCCGAGCCGTTGATCGATTTGCTGTATGCGGCTTCCACAGCTGCCCGCATCTGCGATTTGCTTGCGACCTTGAAGTCCGCGGGAAGCCCCACGGGCACGCAACGCGCGTATGGGCCGATGACCTGGCTGAGCGCAAAGCTGTGCACGGTGCCGATGAAAGCGCGGTCTCCAGGTACGATCCCAAGGCGGGCGAGGCGTGTTTCCAGTTCGATCGCGCAGTCGTTGTTGTAGGTGATACAGGCTACGCCGCGAGGATCGGGGACGTCTTTGATCAGGGCGCGTGCCATGGCGATCGTCAGCGTCTTGGTCTTCCCGCTTCCCGGGCCGGCAAGCACCACGCAGTGACCTTTTTCCACGACGGCGGCCGCCTGCTCCGGATTGGCCTTGAGGTCTGCCAACGCTTGAACAAGGGGCCGGTCGCTAAGCATTAGAGACCCGCGCCACCACGTTGGTGATTGCGTTTTCGATATAGGTGGGCGGCGGAAGACCCATAGCCTTCTTCGCCAGTCGGGCGCCGAGCCGGCCCTTACCGACGCTCGCGACCATTGCCAGAAGCTGTTCTGCATCAACCGGCGTCCCAGCACGCCAGGCGGCAAGGCGCCTGGTCCGCACCGCCCCAAAGTCCTGCTCGGTCAGGATATCGAGCAGCGGACCCAGCAAAACAGGCGTGTTGGCGATGGAAACTTCAAAGGTTTGTTCATTGAGGAAGATCCCGGATTTTGCCGCGTCCACGCTGAATGCGGGATAGTCCATTGCTTGCCACTTCGCCAGGTCCGTCGCAGTCAGCATAGGCTTGCCACGAGCGGCAAGCATGTCCTGCCAGAGATCAAAGGTTCGCTTCTTGCCCAGAGAAGGCGCGCTGCCGCCAAGAGGATCCCAATCGGTGACGACGCAGTAGGGAAGCGTCAGCGCCTCTGCGAGCTTGACATACGGCCGGAAGTTCGCGCCCGCGACATTGCAGACTGTGATCCCAAGCTCGTCGAGCGAATGGCCGAGCGACGAGGCGAAGACGGGCACGAGCGCCTCCTCCGCGTCGCCTTCGACGAAGATGGCGCCACGCGCAAACAGCAGCTCGGCGCGGGTGGCGTCGAGATAGTTTTCCAGATCCTCAAGCTCGTCGGGTGTTACCGGCAGGTTGGCCAGAGAGAATGCCTGCGTCGCGCCTCCCCTCCTCTTCAGCTGGACGATCGATCGCAACGGCGCCACCGCCGCCAGCGTAGGCGAATGGCTCGTGACTATCATCGCCTGGGAAGCGTCGACATTGCCGAGCAGCTTCGTGAACACCGAGCGCTGGAGATGCGGATGGAGATGCGCTTCGGGCTCCTCGATGCAAAGCAGCGAGAAATTGCGCTCGTTCTTTTTCCGGCGCCATGCGAATTCCGCGAGCTTCAGCGCCAGCAAGGCAACGTTCGCCGATCCGAGGCTGGCCTCGGCGATGCCGCGCTTGCCATCATCGATGAACATCGCGATCGCCCTGAACAGACGAAGCGGGTCGGCCGGCGCAAATCTCAGGCGCGCATCGATGTCATGCGCCTCTCCCGACAAATGGGCGATGCCGGCGCGCAGTTCATCTTCCAGCGTCTTGATGGTCGGAAAGGCTTCAAGCGTCTTGCTCGCCTTGTCCAGCTCGGTCGCGACAGTGTCGAGATCCGGGCGGCTTATCCCTGAGACGGCTTCCTCGAGCAGATGGCGCAGCGGTGAGGCCCGCCAGCTGCCGAGCTGACCTTCCGCGTCGCGCAAGGCATCGAGCAGATCGATTGCAATGCGGCGACGAACCTTGCTCGGCAGCGAGCGCGTTTCATCACCACCGCCAAAGACCAGAAACTCGCAGTCGGCGCCCGACTGTGGAGCGCCGGTCACGTCGGACTTCTTGCGGAAGACGTAGCTGAGCCGGGCGATCGCCGGATCATGGGGTGCCCGAAAATCTGTCAGAAGCGCGGTGAGCGCCATGTCCGTCGCGAAATCCGAAATCTCAAGATGCACCTCAATAGGCGCGCTGTAGTCGGTAGGCCCGCCATCCCAGAAATCCGTGAGCTTCAGCTGTCTTGCCGAATCGGGCAATGTCGGGTCGAGGATGAGCTGGATCGCGAAGAGCAGGTTGCTCTTTCCGACCCTGTTTTCCCCGAGCAGCACGACATTGCCAGCCAGCGCCACGTCGACCGATTGAAAATTCCTGAAATTCCTGACGCTCAACTTGCTCAGATACATTTCCACCCCCAGGGCAGATGCTTTTTTCTTTGCCTGAGCTTCAATAGCCGGTGATTTTGAGCGATCACAGTGCCCTGTTGGAAGAACCCGACCAAAACCCGATGCCTATTCGCTCCACTTACGTTGTCGATGGCATGCTGGCGCTTCGCAGCGCCCGCGCCGCCGCTGCGCGCGAGCGTGCAATCGGTCGTGAGATCGTAACATTGCCTTTGCTCGCGGCCCGCTTGGTCGGTGGCTTCGCCACACCTGCGGGCACCGATGTTCTCTATCCGGCGATCCAGGCCGCGCTCGCTTCCGAGAGCTTTGGCGACATCGGAACCGTCGCCGGGCTGCCGGGGATGCCGCGTGCGGTCCTCCATGCCCTCGATTGCGCCTGGCGGGCGGATCTCGATCTCTCGTCACTGGCAGGCGAGGCGCCGAGGTTTGATGACCTTCATCGCATCGAGGCCTACATCCGCGATCATATTCCACCTGCGCATATGCTGCCGCGCGACCTTCGCGACGCCGCCGGCAGGCGGGTTGATCGTGCGCGCAGCCTGCTCGGGCCACTGACGCTTTCGGGATTGGTGGACGTGGATCCTCTTTGGCGGCCACTTCTCAATGACCTCGCGCGCGTCACCGACCTAATCTGGGAGCTGCCGGAGCGCGTCGAGCAACAATGGTTCAACGGGTCGATCCGGGAAAAGGCAGCGGCTACTCCGGTCCAAACGTCGGCCGAGGCGAGCGCGGACCCAAAGGCGGAGGTCATCGAGGCGCTGCGTTGGACCAGGCAATTGCTGGCAACCAGCAAGGTGCAGGCACAGGACATCGCCATCGCCGCGACTTCGACACCAGACTGGGACGATCATTTTCTGGCCTATGCGCGAAGTGCCGGGTTGCCGTTGCATTTCTCTCACGGCGTGCCCGCCCTGAGCACGCCGGAGGGCCAGGCCTGTGCGTCGCTGGCGGATATTCTTGCAAACGGGTTCAATCAGGAGCGTATCTGGCGCTTAATCCGGCGCCTGCCGGCGCGCCCATTTGCAGGCTTGCTGCCTTCGGATTGGTTCGCTGCGATTCCACGAAGCGCTGGCTTGCGCAGCCTCGACCAATGGCGAGAAGTGCTGGCGGTGGCCCGGCCGCGGCGCGCCGACGGCAAGCTGGCCGAGCAGATCCTGCTTCCTATTCTTGAGCTTCTCGCGCGCGGAGCGGAAGCGGCGGCAGAGGCCGGTACACGGCTGCTGAGCGGCGCCAGTCTGGCGATGTGGGAGGAGGCCCTGCGAAGCGCGCCGCCGCAAGCCATCGGCCTGTCGTTGCAAGCTTTGCGTGTCGCGGACCAGCTTGATCCCGCCAACAGCGCCGTCTGGTGTCCGGCGTCGCAACTGGCGGCATGTCCGCGGCCGTACACCCGCCTGCTTGGCCTCACCAGCCGGTCCTGGCCGCGCTCGGAAAACGACGACCCGCTGCTTCCGCACCATTTGCTCGACCGCCGCCGGCTTCACCCTGTGGGTATTGCCGAACGCGACCGGCGCCATTTCGAGATCATCAAGGCGCACACAAGGGAACAGCTCGTCCTGTCGCGGTCGCTGCGCAACGCCAAGGGCGGTGTTCTGTCACCCAGTTCCCTATGGCCTCCGGACGAGATCGTGCGCAAGCGCGACCGCATTCCGGAGCATGCTTTCAGCGAAGCGGACAGGCTTTTGGCGAGACCCCGCGATGCTGGCCAACGCGCCCATGTTCGCCAAAGCCAGCTTTGCTGGCGCAACTGGCAACGGCCCGCGCAGCTGACGGCGCATGACGGCCTCTCAAGTGCCAATCATTCAGCGATTGAGAGAGCCTTGTCGAGGGTCCAGTCGACGACGTCACTGCAGCGGCTGCTGCGCGATCCGCTAGGATTTGCCTGGCGCTATGCTCTGGGTTGGCGCTCTACCCGATTCCAGACCGACCCGCTTCAGCTCGATGCAGCCTCGTTCGGCGAGCTGGTGCATGAGTTGATCAGCGGCGCAATCGCGGCGCTCGAGCCTACGCCGGGATTTGCGCGCGCCAGCGCCGGCGAGATCGAAGCGGCGATCATTGATGCCTCGACAGCGATCCTGAACGCCTGGCCGCTGCAGCGTTCAGTTCCGCCGCCGATTCTGTGGCGCCATACGGTGAGTGAGGCTGCACGTCGCACAGCCAGGGGTCTCGCCGCCGACGATCAGGTCAGATCCGACACGCGCAGCTGGACGGAGGTGCCCTTCGGCCAAGGCAGTGCCGCGGAGCAAGACGCGCCGTGGGACACGACGATCGCTGTGCCGATCGAGCAAACCGGTCTTGTGTTTGGCGGCCGTATGGATCGACTGGATATCCGTGCCACAGGCGATGGCGCGCGCATCACCGACTACAAGAGCGTCAAGCCGCCTCCGAAACATCAGCGCATCGCGCTTGGCCAGGGACGGGAGCTGCAACGCGTGCTGTACACGATCGCGGTCCGCGCGCTGCTGCCCGAAGTCAGGGTGGTCGTAGCGCGCCTGATCTATCTCGCCGAAGATCCCGCTACCTTCGAGCTCAAGGGCGACGAGCTCGATGGGGTTGTGGATGAAGCGGCGGGGTATCTGTTGGCAGCCATGGCGATCCTGCGCAGCGGCCGGGTTGCGCCGCGTTGGGAACAGGATGCCCTCTATGACGATATGCGTCTGGCGCTCCCCGCCGATCGCGAGAGCTATCTGCGCCGTAAGGCCTCCGAGTTCCGAGCGGCCAACCAGTCCCTCAACAGGCTGTGGAGCGCCTCGTCATGACACTCGTCGACCAGGACGCCCGTTGCCGGGCCATGACCGATTTTGCCTCGATTCTGCTGGTGGAAGCGGCCGCGGGAACCGGCAAGACCTCGCTGATGGCCGGGCGGGTGGCGATGATGCTCGCATGCGGCCATCATCCCGCTGACATCGCCGCCATCACGTTTACAGAACTCGCCGCAAACCAGCTCGCGCGGCGGATCAGGGAGACGATCGACACGCTACTCGCGGGTGAGGTTCCTGCTTTTCTTCAAGCCGTCCTTCCGGAGGGTCTTTCACAGCAGCAGCGCAATGCGCTTGTCGCCTCTTCCTCCCGGCTCGATGAGCTGACGGCGACGACCATCCACGGATTTTGCCAGACGATCATCCGCAGCCATGGCGTCCAGGCTGGCCTCGACCCCGGCGCCCGAGTGGTCGATGCAACGGTCGCCGACAATCTGTTCATGGCCGAGCTGTCAACCTGGTTTTCCCAACGGCTTGCGGCCGATGCGGCGGAAGCAGACCCAATCGTGGTTCTGGCCGAAGCAATTCCGCTTCAGGTCGTAGAACTTATCCGGGAGTTGGCGAGCCTCCGGCGCAAGCATCCGGATGCGCGACCGATCCGTCCGTCTCCCGATGCACGGCCCGACATTGATTTCGTCCAGGCGGTCGACGATTTCGCCCGGTGGCAGACTAGCGCCGACCCTGAAAAATGGCTTTCCGAGATCGCGTCGGAATTGAGCCGGCTTGCGGAGCGCTATCAGGATTGTCTCGGCCAAGGCGAGGATTTCGGGGCCTTGTGGCGGCTTTGCGATCCGGGAACCGGTCGGCTTTTCGAGCGCAAGGGCCTGCAGCTCAAGACCTACGAAGATGCGGCGCGAGGCTTCGGCGCTCACCGCAACGATGCCGGCCCTGGTGACGGCCGGACGCTCTACGAGACCGTCGTCATCGAGTGGAACGAGCTCGTAGGTCATATCGCAAGTACGCTCGTCTGCTCTTTGTCGGCGTCGCTCGACCAGCTGCTGGAAAGCTACCAGGCACGCAAGCGTGCCGCGGCGGTCCTGGACTTCGATGATCTGCTGATCCACGTTCGTTCGCTGATCCGCGACCATGAAGAAGTGCGTCAGGCCATCGGCCAGCGCTATCGCTATATCCTCGTCGATGAGTTTCAGGACACGGACGGCATCCAGAACGAGATTCTGTTCTCGATCGCCGCGACCGAAACGCGACCAGGACAATGGGAGAAATCAGAGCTGCGGCCCGGAGCGCTCTTCCTCGTCGGCGATCCGAAACAGGCGATTTACCGTTTTCGCGGCGCCGACATCGAAGCCTACGAACTCTGCCGCAAGCTGATCGACGGGCAGGATCATGGTGCGGTGCTCGAGATCACAGCCAATTTCCGATCGCTGAGTCCGATCATCGAGCATGTGAATGCCTGCTTCGAGCCGGTCTTCGCCAAGCCGTCCCAGCCTCGTTATGTCGCGCTCGCGCCTACGCTGTTCGAGGCTTCGCATTCGCTTCCCTGCGTGGCGCGCTTCACCGTCGAGGTCGCGACCGAGGGGCGCATCTACGCGGAAATGTTTCGGGAAGCCGAGGCCGAGCGGGTTGCCGACATTTGCGCCGACTTGATCGGCAACGTCTCGATTCAGCGTGCCGACAAGACATGCACGCCGCTCCAGGCCGGCGACATCGCGCTGCTCTCGCCGGGACACACCGAGCTGTGGCGCTATGAACGGGCGCTCGAGCAGCGCGGCCTTTCGGTATCCTCGCAAGCCGGCCAGACGTTGATGCGACGGCAGGAAACACAGGACATCCTGGCGTTGCTGCGGGTCCTGGCGGACTCCTCCGACACGCTGGCCTTTGGCGCGGTCATGCGAGGACCGTTGGTCGGCCTCAGCGAACAGGAGCTGCTCGATATCACCGCGACTCTTGACGCTAGGGAAGAGGGCCAAAACTTCTTCACGGTGCGAACGGACCCTGAACTAGTGCAGCATCCGGTAGCCAGGGATATTCTCGTCGAACTGCAGCAGCTTCGCCGACGAGCGTCGATCGTGCTCCCGAGCCTGATTCTGGCCGAAGCCATTGAACGTCTGAACATTCGCGTCATCATGGCGGCCCGGCATGGCAACCGAAATGCACGCGCGCTCGCCAATCTCGACGCCTTGATCGAGCGAGCGCGCGGCTACTCGGTCTCTGGACTGCGCGCCTTCATTCGCGATCTCCAAGATGATTGGGAGCACAGGGCACGGGCGCAGGAAGGACGCATCGATTCCGCCGGGGATGCCGTCGAGATCGTCACCATTCACAGCGCCAAGGGGTTGGAGTGGCCCGTCGTCATTCCGGTCAATTCCACGACCGAACTCTACCGCCCGGATCAGTTCGTGCATCGGCAATCCGACAACAGCCTGCACTGGATGCTTGGCGGGGTCGCGCCACCCGAGCTGGCCGCAGCGCGTGCCGCGGAAAGCCTCGAGGATGCCAATCAACGTGAGCGGATCTGGTATGTCGCCTGCACCCGGGCGCGAGATGTCCTGATTCTCCCCCATATCCCTCAGGCGTCCAAAGATTCCTGGTTCAGTTCCATCGACCTGCGTCAGCAGGAGATTCCCGAGCTCGACCTTTCGTCGTTCACGCGGCAGGAAACGCAGCATCCGGCCTTCCGGCCGAACGTACAGTCTTCCGAGATTTTTCGTGCCGAGCAGCGATCCGTCGAGGAAAGCGCGCCGCCGATTGTTTGGCGCCGGCCCAGCGAGCACGACGCCGATCGGCTCGGCGACCCTCTCGACGGCGTGGTGACGTCAGAGAGCCACGTTGAGCATCAGGAAGTGGTCGGCGCCGGAGCGCGCCGCGGTGTCATTCTTCACAAGCTGATGGAGGAGCTTCTCACCGGCGAGCTTGTGGGAGAACTCGGCGCAAGCGTGTCCCGCGCTCGCGAACTGCTCGATCAACTGATCTCCGATGACGATGACGACGAACCTCGTCCCGACTCCAACGAGATGGCAGCTGCTGCCCTGCGTGGGCTCGCCCTGCCGCAGATTGCCGAGCTACGATCCCATCTGGTCTCCGAAATCGCAATATGGGGCCATGACGAGCTTGGCCTTGTCGCCGGCCGCGCTGACGCCTTGGCGATCACCGAAGACCGCGTTGACGCTGCGATCGATTGGAAATCTGACGTTAATCCCACGCCTGCGGTGCGCGAGGCCCATGTGCAGCAGTTGCATGATTATCTGTCCGCGACAGGCGCCGCACGCGGCGCAATTGTCTATCTGACGAGCGGCGAGATCACTTGGATCCATCGGGCGGACGCAGCAAGCGCTACATGAGCGGGATGGCGAGGAACGGACTTCGGCAACTGACCGCTGGCGGATGGACCGCGAAGCACGACAACGGCTTTGAAGCGAATAGGATGCACGTTGGCGAGTGAGCGGCTAGTTCGTATGCATCACGCACGAACCAGCGCACGCCATCATTGATCGACGCTGATCGCAGTCGATTTCCCACACTTCTGTCGCGGCGACTCTGGCGCTTTTCGCCTTGTTCCGTTAGTGTTTTGTTCGCCTTTACCCCATCTTAGGCGGCGGCAGTCATGTTGAGTTCAGCCCAATCGAAGAAAGGAGGCGAGTATGTCGACCAAACACCTTCTCGCGCTCCTGAATTCCCATATCGAGGGGGACGAGGACCAGTTCCTCTCTATCGCGCTTCAGGTCGCGGCCCAGGAAGCCCGGCAGGGGAATGCCGAACAGGCCGATAAGCTGAAACGCCTCGTTCAGAAGGCCCGCGATCAGCAGAGGGCCGGAAAACCCGCCGGAGGCCAGACACCGATTCCGCTAGCCCGGCCGCGGGGCGAGCTTCAGGGACTCGTCGAGAGCACCTATCCGAAGATTACGCTGGCGAGCATGGTGCTTGCCGACGATGTTCGTGCGCGCCTGGGACGCATCGTTCGGCAGCACCAGGAACGCGCAACGCTTCGCGAACATGGGCAAACGCCGACGACGCACATGCTGCTCGTCGGTCCACCGGGGACCGGCAAGACGATGACGGCTTCGGCGCTCGCCGGCGAGCTGCGGCTTCCCCTGTTCACGGTGCGGCTGGAGGCGCTGTTCAGCCGCTTTTTCGGCGAGACGGCTGGCAAGATGCGGCTGCTGTTCGACCAGATCGCTCAGACGCGCGGCGTCTATCTGCTCGACGAGTTCGACGCTATCGGCGCCCGCCGTGGCGAGCCAAACGATGTCGGCGAGATCCGGCGGGTGCTCAATTCGGTACTGGCTTTCATGGAGGAGCCGAACTCGACCGACAGCCTCGTCTTGGCGGCGACGAATCATGTCGAGATCCTCGACGAGGCGCTGGCGCGACGGTTTGACGAGGTAATCGAATACACGCTGCCCGAAACCACGGCAGCGCGAGCGATCATCGAGCGCCGACTCGGCAAGTTCAAGATTGCCACTAAGTCCTGGTCCGAACTTGCGCCCGCGCTCGAGGGGCTAAGCCAGGGTGAATTGGTGCGCGCGACCGACGCAGTGGTCAAGGACGCCATTCTCGGAGATGCAACGAAAGTGTCGGCCGAAGCCCTGCGCGACGCCCTGCACAACCGTCAGACCCTCAAGGGGAAGTTCCGCCAGTCGTCCGGCCGTTAGGGAGGCCCTGCCGATCGGACGGAACAGAGCCTCTCATATTCAGGTAGGGTTTTATGGCGGAGCCTGACGACTACGGTGCGCGTAACCGGGCGCACATCTCCATCAATGCCTTCAAGGAACCGGCAGCCTATACCTTCCCGTCGCGCAAGCAGGAACGCAAGCCGCTGCGGGACAACTATGCCGCACACGCCGCCACGCTGCTCGACCAGCTCGCCGTGGCGCTCGGCGCGTTGCCGGCGACAGGAGCGGATACGCGCCTGCCCATTCAGGGACTGAAGCCCGGTACCATCGTCGAAGTCACCACCGTCGCGCCGGCCGAAGGCTCACGCGTCAAGGCGGTCAAGGTGCCGGCGACCTTGGAGTTCCCGACCCAGGAGGTCGTCGTGCTTCGTTCGGAGCGGAACGACGACCGCACCGAAAGCGCGCTGCTCTTCGTCCCGGACGATGCGCGCAACTTTCTGCGCGGGCGGATCGAGGACTACGGGCGTGATCCCGGCAACCAGCGGCGGCCGGACGTCGATAAGTTCGAGCCGGTCGAGACCGTGCGCACGACGGAGAGCCTTTCGCTCTTTACCGGCGACGTTGATCTTGCCGCCCCCGAGGTCGTGTGGTGGGAACTTTGGGTCCGCCAGCCCTCGGCGATCGCTGACCACCTCGCAGAATTGGGGCGCAGTGCCAATCTCGACGTCCACGCCGACCGGCTGGTCTTTCCCGACACGATAGTTCTGTTCGTCCATGCTGCAGCAGCAGCGCTCACCGCCTTCGCAGCGAGAGTGCCTGGCGCACTCACCGAAATCCGGAAGGCGACCGGCACGATCGAGCCGTTCCTCGAACGCGGCGAGACCGGGTTGAGACAGCACGACTGGGTGGCCGAGCTTGCTGGCCGCGTGACGCCGCCTAAGGCCCACGGACCGGCCGTGTGCGCACTCGATACTGGCGTCAGCGCCGCTCATCCGCTGATCGCGCCCGGCCTTGCCGGCGCTTGGGCCTATGACGATGCTTGGGGAGCGGACGATCATCATCCGGACGGCGGGCATGGAACGCCGCTGGCGGGCCTCGTCCTCTATGGCGATCTGGAGTCGTTGATGAACGGCAACCAGCCTGTCGCGCTCACCCATGCTGCCGAGTCAATGAAACTCCTTCCGCCGCACGGCTTCCCGCCAACGAAGCCGCCAAGCTACGGCGTTGTGACGCAAGGAGCTGTGGCCCTTGTGGAAGCCGGGCGTCCCAATGTCCCCCGCAGCTTCTGTCTCGCCGCCACCGCGACCGATTTCCCGCCGGGGCGCCCCTCGACATGGAGCGGTGCGCTCGATCAGGTTGCTGCCGGTTCAATGCCCGGCGACACGGCCGACGACGTGCCGGCATCGAAACGCCCGAAGCGGCTTGTGCTTGCGGCCACCGGCAACGTATCGGGCGGGATGATGGTCAACGTGGTACCACTGCAGCCGCTCGAAGACCCAGCACAGAGCTGGAACGCGCTGACGATAGGCGGCTTCACTTGCAAGGAACAGCCACCTGCGCCGCCGCCGGTGCTCGAGGCCGTCGTTCCGGCAAACAATCGCAGCCCATTCAGCCGAGGCTCGCGATCGCTTCCCGATGACCTTACGCCGATCAAGCCCGAGGTGCTGTTCGAGGCAGGCAACATGCTCTCCGACGCCACCGGATTCTGCGCATGGGGGCCGTCCGTCTCGCTGCTCGCGCCCGGATCGGACGTGATCGCGGAGCCGCTTGTGCCGTTCTGGGCGACGAGTGCGGCCGTGGGGATGGCCGGGAACTTCGCTGGCACTCTGCACGCGGCCCTGCCTGACCGATGGCCGGAGACGCACCGCGCTCTGACGGTGGACTCGGCCCGATGGCCACAGCCGATCCGCAAGCGGTTCATCGGGCGCGGTGCGCACTGGAAGAGCGGGGCGAAGACCGAAAAGCAGCAGCTCCTGCGCGAGTTCGGCTACGGCGTGCCCGATGTCGGGCGCGCAATCCTCTCGGCAAGCAATGACGTCACTCTCGTCGCCGAATCCGAGATCCAGCCTTTCGCGCTCAGCGCCGACAAGCGGAGCGGTGTCTTCAACGAGATGCACTTCTACGATCTTCCTTGGCCGAAAACGGCGCTGGAGCAGATCGAGAACGAGATCGTCGTCATGAAGGTGACGCTCTCCTATTTCATCGAGCCGAACCTCACCGGCAAGGCTGCGACCCGGCCGGACACCTACCGCTCCTTCGGGCTCCGCTTCGACATGAAGAAACGCACCGAGACTAATGCGCGGTTCAGAAGCCGCATCTCCGCCAGTCAGGAAAAAGACGAGTCCGAAATCGGAGCGGAAGCAAGCTGCTGGCTGCTCGGCCCCAAGGCCATCCAGGCGGGATCGCTACACTGCGATCTGTGGCGTGGCCGTGCGATCGAGCTTGCGGGTCATGACGCCATCGCCGTCTACCCCGTTGGCGGCTGGTGGAAATCGCACGCCGGCCAGAAACGGGTAAAGGACAAGGCGCGCTATTCCCTGGCCATCTCGATCTCTGCATCGGGCCAAGCGGTCGACCTCTATTCGGAGATTGCCGCCCTCGTGGAGGTGAAGGAACTCCAAATCTCCATCGGCTGACCGTCAAATCGCGCCGAGACGCCAACCGAGTTTTCCGCTACGTGAACAAATTCAATGTTCCGGTGCCGGAACGCTTTCAACCTTGCCTCGATCGTATAGTTTCAGCCATGTCGCAGAATTTTTCAGATCGCTACGGCTTCAAGCCGACCGAACCGGAGATCACCATCCGAGAAGACGCGCCGGATGACTTGCGCTTTGCCGTCGCGCAGATCGCGGTCAATACAGGAATAGGGCCGAGCCGCATTCGAGATGTGGTTTGCACCGTCCTATTTGTAGCGCCCGACCGCAACAACTGGTCCGAATACCCGAACATCTGGGATGAGGTTCGGCGGCTGCTCGAAGATTGCGAATGGTTCAAGGTCTATGACATCGCCGAACGCCTGCATCGTAGTCTCCACTATCAGCAGGCGGATCAGTTTCGCGACGAGCTGAACCGATTCTTCCGAGAGAAGGGCATCGGCTGGGAGTTGAAGGATCACGAAGGCATCGTCTTCGAGGCAGCGCCCCCTTTAGCGCAGCGACAATCAACGCCGTCGAGGCCCTAACAACGACCGGACGCACAAATGCCGCCACCGAAATCCGTGAGGCTTTGCGCGACATCCCCCGCCGGCCCGAGCCGGACAGGACCGGGGCTATCCAGCATTCCATTGCGGCGCTGGAAAGCGTTGCGCGCGACATCGCCAATGAACCGAGCGCGCCTGCCGCGAAGCTTTCAAACCGTTTGGATCGCCTCCGTCGAAACAAACACGGCGCGGAAATCTAGCCTTGATCTAACGGCCTATCTGAAGCAGGCCCCTAGCCGAGCAACAGATATCGGCGAAGAAGGAGAAGGGATGCGCAAAGTCCCGCAATGGGAGTTTGATTTTTACGCCTTATCGCTTCCGCGCGGCCACGACTTCGGTTCCGAGCAGCCGGTCGCAGCCTGGGCCGGTGCCGACGGTCGTGGCTGTGGCATCGTCACGCACGACGCTAACGCCGACGCGTTCAACACCATTCTCATGCGACGGCGGGTGGACTCGGTCTGGACCGTCGCTCGGCAGGAAAGCGGCTTCGCAAATATCGCCGCCGCGCGCGACGCTTTGGAGCCCTTTCTCGCTGAAGGTCAGCCGCCGGAGCCAATGCCGGCCGGAGCCATCCGCCGTCCGCCGCTATTCGATCTGGCTGGACGGCAGCCGAGCGAGGTGTTTGGATTGCTTGCCACAAAGGCGCGCCAGCCTGCGGCGTGGGCGTTGAACCAGCTTTATCTCGCCATGCCGAAGCCTGACCGGAACTGGGTCAGTGACTGCCAGACCACCAACTTTCATACGCGCTTATGGGAGGCGCACCTTCTCGCGTCGTTTCGCGAGCAAGGACTGCTTGTCGAACAGCCGTTAGAATCCCCGGATTTCCATATTACGAATCGCCGCGGCGACGAGGCCTGGGTCGAGGCCGTCACCGCCAATCCACAGGTGCCATACAATCACGTCAACGCGCCCTTCGCGGATGTGCCCACTGAAAAGGAAGAGATATTCTTCGGCACGGCGGCACTGCGATTCGCCAAGACCATCGGAAACAAGCTTGAACGACGATACGATCAGCTTCCTCATGTCGTGGGAAAACCGTTCATCCTGGCAGTCGCAGATTTTCATGCATCCGGTTCGATGATGTGGAGCCGCGAGGGCTTGATTGGCTATCTGCAGGGATCAGGCGCGACTGAGGCCGAGGTAGACGGTCGACGACAGGCTGTGCCGATGCCGGCTGAGTTTCTGCTTGGGCCGGCGCAGTTCCCGGCGGGCCTGTTCGCCAACGATCGCCATGCCGAACTATCCGCCGTCATCTTTTCGAATGCCTGCTCGATCTCCAAGCTCAATCGGGTCGCGATCTCCGGCGGCGGTGCGCCTGAGGGTTATCGCTACACGAGGCTGGGACATTTCTTCGACCGAGCACCCGGCGCCCTGCGGGGCATACCGTTCTGCCTCGATATCACCGGCGATGAGTATCGAGAGCTCTGGCCGCACGGCTATGAACCGTGGACCGCCGAGATCGAGGTTTTTCATAATCCCTTCGCGCGCCATCCAGTCTCCTTCGATTTGTTACCTGAAGCGCAACATTGGTTCGAAGAGAACGGTGAATGGCTATGCAGCTCGGTTTATGAGACGTCGATCTTATGGTCGCAAACCCGAATCACGGACGCGAATAAGCCGGCACCAACGCTGCAAGATCTAATAGTCGAGGATCGTGTCCGTTTCGAAGCCAACTAGACACGGGTGACGACACCGATCTTGCCGCCAGTGTGATTTCTGCTCCCCGAAAACCTGAGGTGTCATGGTTAAGTTCCTTCTGCCGCTTAGCGAATACAACCGCATCTATCAGGTGACCCATGGCGTGCTTCAGGGCGTGCCAGACGCGACCGCCGAGAAAGCCTGCCTCTTCTTTGCGGCCGTCGGTGGCTATGTTCTCAACCAGCGCTATAATATCGGAGCGCGGATTGTGGGCGGGGCGTTTTGTTTTTGCCTGGGTGAGGGCGGCGGCGAGGTTGCCACCTTCGGGAAATTGGAGGATGGGCAGCTGGTGTCCGGGCTCGATGCATTCCACATGTGGCTCCAGACCGACACCCATATTATCGACTTCATGGCTCCGATCTATCGAGAGGCGTTCGCTGACCACCCGAGATCAGCCAACCTGCCACGCAAGATGATGCAACGGCGCCTCGACGAGGAAGCTTCGGACCTGGATGCCTTGGTGCACACCGGCGACTTTCGTTTTTATCCGGATCCGGCTCTGACGGACGAATTGCTGGACGGGTTTCTCGCAAAGCCGTTCAACGGAGATCTGATCAAGATTGCGATGGCCTGGTACGGAAAACGGCGCGCGAGACAGGTGCCGACCTTTGCGATGCAGGACGAAAAAGGCCGCGTAGCCCGGCTGTCACTTGCGGCGTCCGTCGCCACCGGCTCTTGGTAATGGGCACAGTGTTCGGACCGGAGCATGATGCGGGTGTGCGCCACCCAGTCCGCCGCTTGTCCACTGTCCCGGGACTGAGGACAAGGCTGAAGGAACCACGGTTGCGCTAGGGCACGGCCGGGACCGGTTTTGCTCGTGTTCGTTGACAGGCAGGGCCGCCCAGTGCTTAGTGTCCTCTGTCCGAGGACAGAGGACTGCAGAAATCATGATGAAAGCCCAAGATGTTGTCGTCCTGCTTAAGCTGGCGAGCTTGGAAGACGACGCAAAGGATATCGATCACGAATCTGTACCGCCCGGTCTAGCCTCGGGCGAGGATCCCTACTCGGTTCGCGCTCTCGAGGCAGCCCTCGGAATCAGCAAGACGGAGATCAGTGCTTCGCTCAAGCGCAGCGTTGTGTCGGGCCTCGCGATCAAGGACAGGAAGACGGGGCGGCCCAAGCCGAGCCGGCGCCATCTGCGCGAGTTCATCGTCCACGGTCTGAAATTCGTCTTTCCGGCGAAACCTGGCGCCATGAAGCGCGGGTTGCCGACGGCGTTCGCGGCCCCCGTGCTGCGTGAATCCCTGCACAGCGCCGGCAGTCTCATCTACGTCTGGCCCTACGCGCACGCAAAAGACATGGGTCAATCGGTCGATCCGCTGTTCAAAAGCGTACCGGAAGCCTGCGAGACAGATAGCCGGCTCTACGCCTATCTCGCCCTCGTCGACGCAATTCGCATCGGCAATCAGCGCGAGAGCAAGCACGCCGCCGACCTGCTCGTCCAGAGGCTGGGATGACGGTGCAGAGTCAGTTGAAGGCAATGTTGAAGGCCGTCGCCGAGGCGCTCGGAGATGAGCTACGGGCGCGCCTGCTCTTCGTCGGCGGCTGCACGACGGCGCTCTACATCACCGACCCCATTGTTCTCGAAGGAGTGAGGGCGACTGACGATGTCGACCTGATCGTCGATCTCGCTGGTTTCGCCGAATGGGCCGAGCTGATGGAGCGCTTGCGCGCACGCGGCTTCACCGAGGCGGCCGACGATCCCGTCATCTGTCGCATGAAACTCGGAGAGCTCAAGGTCGACTTCATGCCGGACGACGAGGCGATCCTGGGCTTCAGCAATCGCTGGTATGCAAAGGGGATCGCGACGGCCGAACCAGAACAGCTAGAGGAAGGGCTCGAGATCCGGCGTCTTACGCCGCAGCTGTTTGTTGCCACTAAGTTAGAGGCATACCGCGGACGCGGCGGAGGCGATCTCATCGGCAGCCGCGATGCCGAGGACATTCTCCTTCTCGTCGATGGGCGGGAAGAGATCGTCGAGGAGATCGCGGGCGGCGAGCCGGATATCCGGGACTACATCGCCGAACAGATTGCGGCGCTGCTCGACGATCCGAACTTCGACCATTTCCTGGAGGGAAACATCCGCGGCCCGGCGGGCCGGGTCGACATCGTTTACGAGCGGCTGGTCGCGATCAGCACCTTGGATACGCGCTGACATGGCCTTGCAAATCCGGTGGCAGTGCCGGCAAGGGACTCGGACGGCCGACAACCGAGACCACGCAGGCATAGGCATCCGCGGCGACGCTGTCCTTGCCATCGTTGTCGATGGATCGACATCGGGTTCGGCCAGCGGCGATTTTGCGCGCGAGATTACGCGCCGCATGGTCGACTCGTAGCCGGTGCTGATGCGGTAACTGCCGACACCCTGATCGTGCAGCTTCGCGTGACGCACGCGGCGCTCGCGATGGACTTTCGCACAGATTCGGCCAGTTACGTCCTTGTGTACCTTGAAGCGACGCGCCCGGCGCTGGTGCTGCATGCTGGCGATTGCCTGGTAGGCCGACGCGAGGAGGATGGACGGATCGCATGGCTGACGCAGCCTCATACGCTCGCAAATCCGCTGCTGCCTGTGGCGATCGAGAGCCTCGCGAAGGATCCCGCGCGTCATCGGCTCACGCGTAGCTTCCGTTCAAAGCGCTTCATTGCTCCCGATCTGAACTCGTTCGAACTCGACGATCGGCCATTGCTGGTTGCGACGGATGGTTTCTGGGCCGAACATGAAGCGCACCAGCAGCTCGCCTTCATCGAAGGGCCTGTTGGGACGGTCGATCAGGAGCGTGACGATTGCGGTGCTCTCTCGATTTTGCGCGGCAAGAATGGATCTGAGATCGAGCTCATCGATGTCGGGGCGGCACCCAACCTCTATGAAGTGCACAAATCCAAGCCGAAGCTCGCAGCAGAGCGGCAATGAGATCGCCGAGCGACCTAGTGTCCCCTGCAACGCCCCAAGCGTCAGTCGACACAGAACCGCGCGCGCCGCAGCCTACTTCGCCCCATAGCTTTGGCGACCCGAATTATCAGGTTGGGTCTGCGTACCGAAGCAAACGACGTCGGACTTCCACAGCGGGAAGGCGGCATCTCGCGTGCGCAGATAGAGCGCTCAACCCATTATGGAGCCGATTGAGCGGCATATGATCTCCGTCTGCAAATTGGTCGAAGATCCAGAGCACTCCGTGCATGTCGAGAGTTTCGGCGTGGGCCAGCTCGCGCAGGGTGCCGTCGCCGGTGAGCAAGGTCCATCGCCTGGAATGCGCTATTGCGAAGGCGAATGCATCAGGCACGGAAAGTCGGGTGTTCTGCCGCCGGACCGCCGTCGCTCTGCTGAGCTCGGTTGCTGACAGCACCTCTACCCTTAGCCCAAGACCCACCAATCGATCGCCGAGCGCGCCCTCAAGTTCCCTTGCATAAAGCAGGTCAGGGACCGCGAACTCGAAGGGCAGCAGGAACATGTCATCGAGGAGTTGCGCTCGCTCTAGATCGATCAGGACCGAGGTGTCGGAGACCAGGACAGGCACCGATCAAGCCGCCACCTGGTCCAGTCTGGCGTCCAGTTCGCGAACCGATATGCCAAGCAACTCCGCGGCACGGGATTCACCGATCACTCCTTCGGTGAGCGCCCGGTAGCAAAGCCGCTCGAAACGCTTCGGCTCCTCGAGTGCCGGCGCCATCGTCTCCGGCTCCTCGTATGGCGCAGTTCGCCATCCGCGCTCCGCGAATATCTTGAAGAGACGGACGAAGGCTGCCTGACTGATGATGCCGAGGTCCTTGCATCGATAGGCAATGGCCTGGATGCTCACCCCGAAGCGTTTCTTGAGTGCTACAAGCTCACCGATGCTGATCGAGGATCGGTGCGCTCCAATCTCGGCCCGCAGGACGTCGGCGGGCATTAGGAAAGCGCCTGCAAAGCGATGAGCCGCTTTTTCGACATCCACACCTTCACTCGGAGCGATGACCATGTGTCCGAGCTCGTGAGCCAGATTAAAGCGCTTTCGTTCGGACCACGTACTCCGCTTGATGACAATGACTCGCGCAGCGGAACGGTCCTTGCGCCTGACCTTGGCTGCGAGACCGTCGACATCGTCGAGATCAAGCGACAGAACCTTGACACCGCGCTCTTCCAGTAATTCGGCAAGCTGCGGAATGGGATCGTTGCCGAGCCCCCAATCATCACGGACTGAACGAGCAGCGTCTTCGGCGTCCCGGATGTTAGCGACCGGATGCGGTGAACTTCGGGGCTGCTCCCACTCGACACTGCGCATTTGCAGCATATCCTCGACAGCGAGATAGCGCTCGAGCATATGAATAGCGCGCGCTTCTAGCACGGCCTCCTCCTTCGACGACGCGCCCACCTTTTTCCTGAAGTCGACTCCTTCCAAGGCGATCTCGTCCTCGTTGAGAAGATATTCTTCAGACACGTTCAGCGTCTTTGCCAGTGCAATCAGGACGCGCGAACTCGGCATGTCCTCGTTTCGCTCGTATTTGCCGATGGCCTGGGCCGAGACGATGCCGCCAATTGCATCGGAGAGCGCACGTAGAGACAGCCCCGATGCTGATCGGGCTACTTTCAGCTTGTTTCCGATCACGGGAGCCTCCATTTGGTAACGGTTTCCATAATTACTACATAGTCGCATTTTTGTAAACTGAAACCCCTTGCAATCGCGCTGCTGGTTTCCCATGTGCGGCAACGAACGTCACCGCGGGATCATTTGTAAACCGAATGTGGTGACTGCGAAGGCACACGGTCTTGCTGGCGCGCCCGGCGGGAACCTGAGCGAAAGGAAGAGGGGCCATGGGGCTCAGCAATACGGAACTGCGCTACTACGACGGCAATGTCCTGCGGCTGCCTGCGGACAAACGCAAGGAATACCACGAGCAGGTCGATCGGCTGATCGACGAACTGCGCAAGAGCGTCAAGGACAAGACCGAGATCAAAATCACGAAGGTGGTGAAGGCAGGGTCGTTCGCGAAATACACGATCCTGCGCAAGACCAGCGTCGACCCGGTCGACGTTGATGTCGTGTTCTACATTTCAGGGCGCGATGCGAGCAAAGAGACGCTCGACAGCCTGAACGACACCATCTATGAGCTGCTTATCAAGATCTATCCGACCAAGTCGGTCGAGGACTTTGAAATCCAGCGCAAGGCAGCGACCGTGACCTTCGTGGGCACGGGCTTGAGCGTCGACATCGTGCCGGTGATCGAGGACGAAAGCCGGCCGGGCTTTGGTTGGCAGTTCGACATCCATGACGGCTCGAAGCTGCAGACCTGCGCACCGTGCCAGATAAAGTTCGTCCGCGACCGCAAGGACCAGGACGGCGATTTCCGGACGCTTGTGCGCTTGGCCAAGAAGTGGCGCAACCAGGCCGAACTCAAGCCGCTCAAATCCTTCGCCATCGAGTTGATCATGGCGCATGTACTGGCGACCCAGGGCAATGCCGGCTCGATCGAACAGCGCTTCCGGAACTTTCTGCTCTACGTTGCCCAGTCGGGCCTCAAGGATCAGATCAGCTTTCCGGAGAACACGGCCCCGTTCGAAGTGTTCTCCGATCCGGTGGTCATCCTCGATCCCGTCTACAGCCTGAACAACGTCACAAGCAGGATCTCCGAGGCTGAGCGCAAGGAAATCGTCGCGGCCGCCAAGGCTGCCTGGGAAACCGCCAATTTCGCATCGGCCGAAAACGACAATGAGGTCTGGAAGGAACTCTTCGGCCCTCGCTTCAAGACTGAGGACTGAAATGAGCCAGACGAGAACTGCCTCGGCCACCTACACAATTGTCGACATCGAAAACGTCGTGCGCCGGGTGAAAGCCGATCTTATCATGATCGCCGACAGCACCGGCGCGTGGACGGCCGCGAAGGCGGCGGACTATGCCCATGACATCGAAGTGCTTGCGAAAGCCGGTTACCTGGCGTGGGTCGATGTGACGCTTTTCAGCAACGGGATCGAGGTCAAGGCTGTCCGCTTCGACGTCGACACCGACGCAGGAGCGCTCACCACGAGCCGGCCCGGCGGGGTGCTTTGGCCGAAGGTGTCCGGAGCCTACTTGCGCATCATCCTCAGCTATACCGACGCCTATACCGGTGCAGCGCGCGAGGCCATGAAGAGCAAGCTGAAGATCGGCTGGGTGCCCTCGTCCGACGACACCAGCCACTCATCGCTGACGACTTCTGGTGGCCGCAACTATATCAGCAACGCCTATGGCATGCAGAGGAAGGATTGGGCAGCGTGAGCCAGCCAAGCATTTTTGACAGCGAGACGCCCCTCCCCAGCGAAGCGCTGATCAAAAGGGAAAAGACGCTTCTCGGATTTGATGCGCGCTATGCCCGTGTCCATGATCAGCTCCGCCTCCTGCTCAATGTCGGCGGCTTGGCCGAGTGGAACCGACGACACCACGGCGGCAAGCTCGCCATCGCCGAACTCGTGGCCGAGCAGTATCCGCTGGTCATTTTTCATGGTGACGTCGGAACCGGGAAAACCGCGACGGCCGAATGCATCGCCAACCGGCTGGTGGCGGAGGCGAGAAGCGAGGATTCCATCCTATTCAAGCTGTCGAACCGCGTTCGTGGCGGCGGCATGGTCGGCGAAATGGGCACGCTGATTGCGGAGGCTTTTCGCCGGGTGATCCAGTCAGCAGGAAAACACCGCCGAGCGATCCTGGTCATTGACGAAGGCGACAGCCTTGGTGCCTCGCGCGCGCAGGACCATAGCCATCACGAAGACAAGGTCGCGGTCAACACGCTGATACAAGGCATCGACGACCTGCGCCAATATGGCGGTCGCATCGTGGTCATCCTTTGTACGAACCGTCTGTCGGTGCTCGACGCGGCGGTTCGCCGCCGGGCCGCGATCATTGAAGAGTTCAAGCGACCATCGGAGGGCGAGCGCCGGCAGCTGTTCGAAATGGACCTTGCAGGCCTGGGGTTGTCCGCGCCTCAGCTTGCCGAACTCGTTGCCATCACGGGCGCCCGCGGCAGCCATCCAACCTGGACCTATTCTGACATCCGCACCCGGCTCTATCCGGCCGCGCTCGCCAAGGCCTATCCGGACAAGCCGCTTCAGTTCGATCATTTGAAATCGGTGGCCGCATCGCTTCATGCTTCGCCGGTGATGGAGGACAGGTGATGCCTCGTTCTCCTTTGTTCGGTCGGCGCATCCACATTTCGGGGAGCGTTGTGGATGATCTTACGGTCGCGGCGACAGCCGATGTCCAGGCGGCTCGCGACATGATCGCGATGCTGGTCAACGAGTTGATCCGGCGCGGCGCGAATTTCGTGGTGCCGGTCGACGCCGAGCCGCTGCGCAAGGCCGACGGTTTGCCGATCTGTTTCGATTGGCTGATCTGGAAGACGATCAAGGAAAGCCTAGCCCTGCGGCCGGGTGCGGCACCGGGTCCACTGGCGGTCGCCGTGCAACATCACAAGACCGAGGACCAAATCCCGCAGGAATATGAGAGTCTCTGGGACGAGCTACGCGCCTCGCCGTTGATCAAGATTGAGAGCGCGGCGCAATGGAACATGAACAGCAAGCGCATGGAAGCCCAGGCCAGGTTCGGCGACATTCTGGTTGCGCTCGGGGGGACCGAGGGCGTGCTCTATCTGGCGAACCTCTACCATGATGCCGGCAAGCCGGTCGTGCCGCTCAACCTTGCTTTGTGTCCCGAGACGACAGGCGCGCGGCGCCTCTATGGCTTCGGGCTGACCAGCACCCAGACCCGCCGCCTGTTCCAGATCGCCGGGGATGGCGATGCTCATGACTGGATCAACCGGATCCGCTTCCCTCAGCGGCAGTCCGTTGCGGATCGGGTGGCAGTGCTGATCGACCTGTTGGAATCGCTTGAGCGGCCCAGAGCGTTTGCGGTGCGGCTATTGAACCCGGATCTGCCCGACTACAATGATGTGCAGACCTTCTTCGACACGGTCGTGAAGCCCGTGATCGAAGATGAACTGGGCTATCGCCTGATCGTGATCGACGGTCGCCAGACTTATGATCACGCCCGGATCGACCAGGAGATATTCGCAAAACTGCACCGCAGCAGTGTCGTCCTGGCCGACATTACCGGGGCGCGGCCGAACTGTTTCCTCGAGCTCGGCTACGCGCTCGGTCGTGGGCTGCCGACGATGGTCATGGTTCGTGAAGGGGCATCCCTGCCCTTCGACATCACGACCTTCTCCGGCCTTCAATGGAAAACCAGCGGGACCGTCGAGGACAGGCGGCGGGCGTTTCGGGAACATTGGCAGGCGATCCGCAACCGCCCTCCCCTCGTTCCAGCGGAGGCCTTGATCGCATGAGCGACAAACGCGAGGTCTTCCTTTCGGTCGATGTCGAGACGGCCGGCCCCATCCCCGGTGAATTCAGTCTCCTGTCGATTGGCGCATGTTCGATCTTCGAACCGGAGAGGACCTTCGCTTGCGAACTGAAGCCGATCAACCAGAATTTCGACCCGAAGGCCCTGGAGGTAAGTGGCTTCTCACTCGATCAGCTGGCCGAGCATGGGCTTGATCCGGTGGATGCCATGCGTGCCTTTGCGAACTGGATATCTGAAGTCGCGGGAGCGGACGGCACACCGGTCTTTGTAGGGTTCAACGCACCGTTCGACTGGTCTTTCGTGAACTACTATTTCCTCCGCTTCACGGAAAGCAATCCGTTCGGTTTCACGGCTCTCGATATCAAGGCGCTTTATATGGGAGCGACAGGCTGTCCATGGGCCGATACGCGTTCGAGCAGGATCGCCAAGCGGGTCCAACCTGTCTCTAAGGGCACCCATGACGCGCTTTGCGACGCCCTCTACCAGGCAGAGCTCTACCGCCTGATCTGGTCTGGGTTGGTGGAGAAAACTCACGCGCCCGACGCAGGACGGTAGGGGGCACCGTGACCTGCCACTGAGTTTTTCCTCCAGCTGGAGTTAGCGCACGTCTCCCGAAAGGGTGCACCGGTTTCGGGACAAAGACATGCGCGAAATCAAAAGCCTGCGGCACGTCGCGCGAATCCTTTTTCGCGCGACGTGCTGCAGAGCGTTCACCCTCGATTGAAGGACGGACGGTTGAGGGGGGAAACGGCTCACCGCAGGTGGTGTTCAGTTCAGGCTTCCATGCGGGTCACGACAGTGCCGCCCGGTCCGATTGCCGCGACGACCGTCAGTCCGGTACCACCGGGGCCAGCAAGATAGAGCAAGTGGCCGGTATCGATCGGCTGAGCGACTGCTTGGGAGCTCGCCGAGGCAGTGTGCCAGTTTGACGCCTCCGCAATTCTTTCGATTCCAGCGAAGGCGAGACCTGTGAGCAGCACGGCAAGCGCGGCACAGCTCACTGCGGACGCGACCGGCTTGGGCAGCGGAGCGGCGACTGCCTCTATGATGCCAAGACTCTGCAAGGAACGGTAGGTCGGAAGCTCCCGGACTCGAACACGTCCACCATCGCAAGGCCGCAGCAACTCGGCGACGGCTTCCGACACGACACGCTTAAGCCGTGCGTGGTCCTGCGGAGTTCCATCGGATGTCAGTCCGGCGGCGGCAGCGCTCGTGATGGCCAGCGACAGGACCGCGTGGTTGTTGGAGATCCTGCGCTGCCAACCTGGCCCCGGCAGAAATTCCAGAAGTGTAACGGTGAACTGCGCCAGCTCCGCCTCCGACGGAAGCAGTGCCGCAGCCCATCGCAGCGTCAACGGATGACCGGCCTCATCGCGGGCGAGCCCCCAGCCATTTTCCTCGTTGAGAAGTGCCAGGCTGAAGAGCTGCTCTGAGCAAACTGCCCGCATCGAATCCGCGCGAGCCGCGATGAACGCGGCTGCACCCTCGGCAACCTGGTAGACGCCAGAGCGGATGCGATGCGCGAACTGCTCAAAACGATCCAGCGCCCGCTTGAAGGTCAGGACGCAGGATTGGCGCACCTCCCGCCGTGTGCGCCCGCCGAGGCAAGTCATCGCGCGGCTCATTGCGTCCCATTGCAGATCCGCTTCCATGTAAGGGGCCGTGGCGTAATTCCAAGCGCTTCCGGCGCCGTCACCTTCGAGGAGTTCACGAAGAAGCAGGAGGAAGCCCTCGAGCATGATCGGGGCCCCTCCGTTCGCGAGCTCCTCACTCAGCTGTTCGTAGGTCTCGCGCCAGAACAGCTCTCGGACAATCGCGTCTCGCGGCAGGCCGAGAATCTCGGCCGAGATCGGGATCATTTGCAAGCGCGTCTTGCTCTGTTGGTTGCTCTTGCCGGCGACAACACGGCCGATGGCCTTTTCGTCCAGCCGCGGATCGCTGGGGCTCGTGGTCGCCACGAGTTCCAGCATCCCGGCCTGTGTTCGGCCGCATTTGCGGCCAATCGCGACTCCAATCACTCCGGTGTGCAGACGTCTCGCCACGGCGGCCTCCAGAACTCAGGTTCACGCGAGATTTGGCATCCGCCTTCCGGCAGTGGCCATACCAAAATCAGAAATTGTGGGTGCTACGATCGCAATCCTCCGACTACTCCCGAAAGCGATAGGTTCGTCCTCCACCATGAAGCGGTGCTGAACGAGGTTGCGTCTGACGAATCGCACTTCGGGAGCCTCATCGTGAACACCTTCGGGATGCTTCGCCGCAATATCGCCAATTCTGTGTCGGAGATGTTCGGGCGCGGGTTAGCTCACGCCGCACCAATCAAAGCCAGCGCCAAGCGGCGAATTCTCGTAATCGGCGGCGGCCCGGTGGGCCTTGCCTTTGCCACGTCGCTTCACGAGCTCGCCGGCGACCGCGTCGAGATCACGATCGCTGACGGTCGGTGGATCTACGAAGGTCGCCGCATTCGCTGGCGGACCGCGGACGAGGGCGTCAATCGCCGCCAGCAAGTGGTGACGATCCAGTCGCTTGTTTTCACCCGTCTTCCGGCAGCGGTCCGCTTGGCTATGTTCCCGGCAGGTGGCTATGGCGAGATTTGGCCGACCGGTCGAGAATCACCCACCCGCCTCGGTTATCCGAGGAATGTTCGCATTCGTGATCTCGAGGATCGCCTCCTCGCACTGGCGCAATTGCAACGACTGCGGTTGCATCCGGAGCAGATTAACGCGGCCGGGCTTTCCCTCGGCGAGTGGGACCTCGTGGTGATCGCCGACGGTGCCAACTCTCAAACGCGCGAGCACTTCTCGGCGGCCTTCGGCCAAGCTGACGTAACGCCTTACAGCCTGCAGGGGCGTCAGGTGGTCGACACAGTTTTGGGCTTGCGAGTTCGCTCCGGGATGTCGAGCGCCTCGACGGTCATCATGACCATCGCTCAGCAGCGTTTCCTGTTCAATGGTCTGCCTGACGGCATGGGCCTTCTCTACATGCGCCTCACCGACGAGGAGGCGGCCGAGGTTCGTGGCCGCGTGCCAGGAGAGCACGAATTCCGGACCTGTAGCCAGTCGAACCCGTGCCAAGTAACCTGGCGCGCCGACCGTTCGCGCGGCGCATTTGTCTGCACGAGGCGCGGGTCCGAATTCGTGCCTGCTGGAGATCCTGCTTCCTTCCTTTGGCCGCGCGTGCTTGAGGGACTGAAGCTCTTTGGCATGCCGGAGGAGACGCTCGACACAATCACCACTTTCCCGCTTGCCATGACCCGCCGCGGCGCTTTTAGCGCCGAGATCACACCGACCGGCACTTCGCATCGGGTTTTCGGGGCGCTAATTGGCGACGCTGCGGGCGTGACGCATTTCTGGCCTGGCCGCGGTCTCAATCGTGGACTCTCCACGGGTTACGCGCTGGCGGTCGTTGCAAGCCGTCTCGATCCCGCAGCCGATCTGCGGAGCGCGGACTTCGCGGAATTCGAGGGCGTCATGGCGCAGCTCCAGAGTCGCCACCAGGACCGAGCTTGGCGAGCGATGGTGCAGATGCGGGCAGGATATGTAGTGCCCGTCAAAACGATCATCGGGGACGCGATCGCCGGCCGGCGCGCCGATCGGCAGAGTCTTCTGCGCGAAATGCAGATCCGTACCGCCAACCTCGCTGCCGCGCTGAAAGACCGGCTTCCGTTTCCTCCGGCACTCTCAGAGCTATTCGCCGCCTACGACCAGGTTGATGACGAAACGCTTGCTGTTCTCGCGGCAACGGGTCCTTGGGAGACCATCGGTTCCGGCGGCGCAGAAGTCGACGTCGACGCAATTTTGCACGTCGCGTCGGCCCCGGAGGCCGACGGCGCTTCTCACGCCGTCTCGCTGCCGCCGGCATCCTCGCCCAACCGTTGCACCGCAGCCCGATGAGTTGTTGTCGACTTGGCTTCCCTGCCTCGCAGGCGCGAACGGCATTGCGCCGCGATCATTTACCTACCCGTCCTCGTCGCCAACAACACCGGCCGCCGCTGCGAATTCGTTCGCCAGCAGCTTCTCCTTCGAAAGCAGTCCTGCATCCTCGAGCGCCTCCATGTCCGGCAGATCGCGCAGCGTATTGAAGCCAAAATGCACCAGGAACGCGTCGGTCGTGACATAGGTGTAGGGCGCACCAGGCGTCGGACTGCGCGGACCGGAGGAAATGAAGCCACAGCCGCGCAGCGTGCCGATCAGATCGCGGCTGACTTCCTTGCCGAAGAAAGCGGAGAGCTCGGCGCGTGTGATCGGCTGGAAATAGGCAATGCACATCAGCACCAGCACTTCTGATTGCGAGAGGTCCATCGTGCGCTCATCGGCGCCGACGGCGACGCGAATGGCGTCGGCGTAAGCGGGCCGGGTCAGGTGCTTCCAGCCGCCAGCGACTGCCACCAGGTCGTAGGGGCGGCCGCGCAACTCCTCGCGGATGTCGTCGACGATCAAATCGAGATTGCAGTTTTTGCCAACGATGCGAGACAGGGTGTCGCGCGAGACTGGCTCGGCAGCCGCAAAAATGGCCGCCTCGACGCGGTTCATCCATTCGCGCCAACGGGCCTCCTGCGGCAGATGGTCGAGCTCGCGGTCGAAGAGACCGTCCCCTCCGTTTAACTGTCCTCGCCTTCTTCGCGCCGCCTCCGCCATCGCTCTAGAGCCCGTAGATGCGAAACGCGGCGCGGCCCGACAGCTCGCGCACAGCTCCGAGGTCCACAAGGCGATCGAACAGGCGACGCAGTCCGCGATCGCTCATGCCCGGCACGTCCTGCGAAGCGACAACCGCGTCCTCCGCGAGCAACTTTTCGACAACGGCGCCCGACCCCTTGGCGCGCAGCTTTGGGGCTACAGCCAGAAGAGGGTCGGCGCGGCGGCCAAGCTCGGCTGCAAGATCCATCGCCTGTACTGCAGCGCGCGCATACGCTGCGAAGATGTGTTGGCGGAACGCCTGCTCCGATTGTTGTCCGGCATGTGGCAATCGACCGGCGCCCGCCACCGCCTGCGTGCCGAACAGCGGCACCGCGTGGGCCCACCCCAACCGGTCGGCGAGAATGGCGTCGGCGAGCCACGGTCCAAGCTCGCGCGCGGCGCGACTGTCGTGACGCTCAACCAATGCGATCGCATTGATCACGCCAGCCACCGCATTGCCTACCGCGCCGGCGAGCGGCCGAATTTCGTCGCCAATCTGGCCCAGCGCTTCCTCATCGCGCCCGCTGCCAAGGTCCACTGCGACATCGGCCAACACCGTCTCGCTGAGCAAAGTGGCGACCGGACGCGACGCCAGCGTTCGCCAGGCAAGCAGCATGCGGCCCGCCGGCCCGACCTCGTCGCCGGGACGGGTGAGCAGCAGCGTGTCGCGCAGCGCCGCCGCGTCCTCGACCCGGCCTGCCCGCTTCGCCGCCGCCGCAGCCGCCGCAAGCGCCAGGCGCTGCCGCCAGGCGCCGGCCCATCGCCCTTCCCGGCGCACAACGGCGTCGAGTGTGGTCAGCGCCGCGGCGGCTGCGAACGCGGCGTCTTCAAGCGAAACCGGACCAGCCGCGGCCTTGCGCAGCCAGGTCGGCACGGGAGCGGCCTGCGCGACCGGGCGGGCGCTGGCCGCCGTCATCGGCGTCAGGCGCAATAGTTTCGGGCGGAGAATCATCGTCGACGAGCATGAATCAGAGCGGCGCTTTGCGCAAGCTGGGAAGGTCAAAAGCGCCGCGGTTGTCGACAACTTAAAACGAACGATAATGTTGCATTATCAGTCGGTTTGAAAAATGCTATCTCAGGACGCAATGGCCCTTGCCAGGATCGCTGGAAAACCTCGGAAATGCGCCATTTCAGCCGTCTGTCTCGCCCTTGTTCGATGGATTCTCACCCTAATTAAATGGACGAGGTTTGCGGCCAATCCCGGACACCAGGTCGAGAAGATGGCCTCTCGTCGACCAGAGCAACGAAATTCGCGTCAACCGTGCCTGCGATCGAAATCTCGCGCACGATTGTGAGATTTCCCAAGTACAATTGCGATACCGGGTGAGTCGGAATTATGAGACTACGCAACATGGCAGGTAGTCTCATGATATCTGAATCACCTGCGCATCGCCGTGCGGCCCGCCGGCTGCCTTGCCTCGCTCCTGCACGACACGGCAGCGAAGTGGCAGGATGACGTTCACGATACGCCCTAATCTGTTCGAAAAGCGCGGTTCGCTGGGGGCCGCGCTCATGGCAAGCCGAGAGGAGATCCGACCGGCTTGGACTGTCGAGCGGCGCAAACCTCAGGATCACTGTTCCCTTGCAACCCCCTCATTCCAGAAGGCATCATCAATCGCATCCTCTTTGGGTTCGTGAATCACAGCGGCCACGCTGTAGTTCGTCCGCTCAAGTATTACGAAAAATCCGCTGATTCGGCTAGAATCCGGCAATGAAGCCGAAACCTGATTCGTTGCCGTCCGTCGATGACACGCGAGCGACAGCCCAAAACGTCGAGCTGAAGTCCGAAAGTCGCCTCGCTGGAGCCGCTGAACCGTCCCTCAGCAGAAGGGCCGCGGATGATGTCTCCTCCGTGGAGCCGTCGGCCGAACCCGCGGCCTCAGATGCCGACGACTGTGTAGATAGCGAGCTGCCCGACATCATCGACGTCGTGATGGAAATGGGCCGCGGCCCAAACGAACAGTCAGCCAAAGCCCCCTCCCCTCTTCCAACTGTTGCCAATCCGCGCTTGCCGGCGCATCTCGATGCACTGGCCGATCGCGCCCGCGACTATGTCGAGGCGGCGAGCTCAGCCAATACCCGCCGCGCCTACGCCTCGGACTGGAAGCATTTTTCCAGTTGGTGCCGGCGGCAGAGCGTCGAGATGTTTCCGCCAGGTCCCCAGGTAGTCGGGCTCTACATCACCGCGTGCGCTTCGGGAAAGGCGACCGGCGACAAGAAGTCGAACTCCGTGTCGACGATCGAGCGTCGGCTCTCATCTCTGACGTGGAACTATGCGCAGCGCGGCCAGCCGCTGGACAGGAAGGACCGCCACATCGCCACCGTCATGGCCGGTATCCGCAACAAGCACGCTGCCCCACCCCGACAGAAGGAAGCGGTGCTGCCCGAGGATCTGATCGCCATGCTGGAAACGCTCGACCGCGGAACCCTGCGCGGCCTGCGCGATCGCGCCATGCTGCTGCTCGGCTTCGCCGGTGGTTTGCGCCGCTCCGAAGTCGTCGGCCTCGATTGCGGCCGGGATCAGACAGAGGATTCTTCCGGCTGGATCGAAATCCTCGACAAGGGCATGCTGTTGCGCCTGCGCGGCAAGACCGGCTGGCGCGAGGTCGAGATCGGGCGTGGTTCCTCCGATGCCACCTGCCCCGTTGTGACCCTGCAGACCTGGCTCAGGCTCGGTCGGATAGCGCACGGTCCTCTGTTCCGTCGCGTCACCGGCCAAGGCAAGGCGGTCGGCGCCGAGCGGCTCAACGACCAGGAGGTTGCGCGTCTGGTCAAGCGGACGGCACTCGCCGCCGGTGTTCGCGGCGATCTGCCGGAGGGCCAACGCGGCAAGCTGTTCGCCGGACACTCGCTTCGGTCAGGCCTCGCCTCATCGGCGGAGGTTGACGAACGCTATGTTCAGAAGCAGCTTGGACACGCAAGCGCCGAGATGACGCGCAAGTACCAGCGCCGACGTGATCGGTTCCGGGTGAATCTGACAAAGGCGTCGGGGCTGTAGAGAAAGGCGCCGCCTCCCCACACTTTGATCGCCGAGTGAGTTGGTCAGGTCTTCTTGGATGGCACAACGCCGCAACGAGCACGTCGCGCGCTGTGTCCAGACTATCATCGGCGGATACTTAATAGTTAGGCATCATCGACCCCCAAATGGCACGGCGGACGAATTCGGCGCCAGCGACGGAGCCGACTGGCTTTCGGAAGCGTACGCGGGAGCCAGCCTCCGACGGTGTCCATTCGAGTGCCGACGGAGCTTGGTGCATCGGCGCTGTCGAGGGTCAGTTTAGAAGGCGATTGAGAAATGCAGTATCGTGCAGACGAGTCTCGCTTCGGCTTCTGGAAGGTTTGGCCTTCTGATCTGACGCGCTGGGTTTGAGCGGACGCTCGGACCGTCTTTGGCGCTGGGTCACCGATCAAGTGGCACCGAGAATCGCCGTTCGGGCGGCTCACTCGTAGGCAGTTAGCCGCGGCTAACTGCCTACTGCCTACTTCGTCGGTTTGTGAATTCGGCAAGGTGCGGCCGGGAACCGAGAGCGGGCCGAACATCTGGGGCCCTAGTTAACGGATGTGGCGCGCTTTAGGGACACGGCGCTACGGCGCTGTTGCTCCGGCGGTCTACTACTTAGAATGGCGACACGCCGATAATCATCCCGGGTCAACGTGGGCACCATGAGATCATGGGTGAACCGGAAAGGCCCGACTTCGTCGATCCTACCCGAGGCCGCCTGCACTTCAATCTCGCGCTATCGGACCATCAAGATGACAGCCCTCGAGTTTCAGGGGCTGCTTTCGACAACGCCGGCGAGATAGACTCCGACTTTGCCGAACAGCTGACACAAACGCCCTCTGAGATGCGTGACCTTGAGGGCGGGTTTCATGCAGATTGAGGGCTGGTCCCGAAAACATAGCCAAGAAGGTCCAATCCCGTGGTCGGAAGCCAGAGCCGAGCGACATCTTGGACATCGCTACCGCCGCCCGGTTACATCGGATCTATCGTCGAGGCTCTAACCTCCTTCCCGGAGCCGGCCTCCCAGACCAAACGAGAGATCGGCTGGAAGGATGAGCGCAGCTGTTAGCCGCGGCTAACTGCTTTCGTAGGCTCAATCCGCTGACGGTCGTTAAGAATCTGTTAACCCTTAATCTGTTGCAGAACCGAAAGAATCGGGCATAGTCCCTCATCTGCGGAATTTTTCGCATTCTCGCAAATGTTCCGCAACTGACACCGAACTGGAATAACTTTATGGTTTCTATCGCAGCCATTCAAGCGAGCACGCCGCGAGATGATGAGCTGAAGACGCTCATTCAGAGGCACTCTGCCGCTTTGGCCGGTCAGCTTCAGGCACACCACCTAAGCACTTTCCCGCCCAACGCGGAGAAGGGTATTCGAAACTTCTCTCCAGCGGAAACCGCAAAGCTCCTCGGAATCACCGAAGGATACCTGCGACAAGTGGCAACTGAAATGCCCGACGATCTGTCGACTACGTCGACCGGCGGTCGGCGATCTTACTCTGTCGAAGCGATCCACCAACTCCGCAAACACCTTGACACCGGAGCCCGTGGGCATCGCCGGTATTTGCCTTGGCGAACCAAGGACGAGCAATTGCAGGTCGTCACGGTGATGAACTTCAAGGGTGGGTCAGGCAAGACGACCACCGCTGCGCATCTTAGCCAATATTTGGCGCTAAAGGGGTACAGGGTCCTCGCAATAGATCTCGATCCACAAGCAAGTCTCTCTGCGTTGTTCGGCCATCAGCCCGAGTTGGACGTCGGACCCAACGAAACTCTTTACGGAGCCATTCGATACGACGACGAACGCCGTCCCACAGCAGAGATAGTTCGCGCGACCTACATCCCGGATCTTCACCTTATACCCGGCAACCTCGAACTCATGGAGTTTGAGCATGACACCCCGAAGGCGCTCATGACGCGAGCCCCTGGGGACACCCTGTTCTTTGCTCGGATCGGGCAAGCGCTCTCGCAAGTGCAAAAACTATACGATGTCGTAGTTATCGACTGTCCGCCACAACTCGGCTTCCTGACTTTATCTGCTCTTACCGCTGCCACATCGGTCCTTATCACCGTGCACCCGCAAATGCTTGATGTGATGTCGATGAACCAGTTTCTCTCAATGACTGGGGAACTGCTTGATGAAATCAGCAGGGCAGGGGCGTCATCACACTACCAATGGATGAAATACCTGATCACGAGATTCGAACCGAGCGACGGTCCCCAGAATCAAATGGTTGCGTTCTTGCGTTCGATTTTTGGCGACCATGTCCTCAACCACCCGATGCTAAAGAGCACCGCCGTTTCCGACGCCGGTCTTACCAATCAAACAATATTTGAAATTGACCGGAGCCAATTCACGCGCTCGACCTACGATCGCGCCCTCGAGTCGGTCGAACAGGTCAATGCAGAGATAGAGACCCTCATCAAGAAGGCTTGGGGGAGGGTGTCATGAGCCGCAAGCAGATATTTGCGAAGCTGGCGCCGCTACCACCAGAGATCGCTCAGGAAGCTGACCGCGCCGACCGACATGAAGCCCAATCGCCTCGCCGTCCATCGCGAATTCGGCCACTCATGGGCTCGCCCGACTTGGTTGATGACGGAGGCCGCTCTCCCGTAGGCGCGCTAGGTCAGTCGCTCGGCGAACTTAACGAGCGCACCAGGCGAGCTGACGAAATTGAGAAGCAACTCGCTGCGGGTCAGGTCGTGGTCGAATTGGATCCGATGACTATCGACCCGTCTTTTGTGCCTGATCGGATGCCCACCAATGACGACGAATTTAGAGAGTTCGTCGAAGCAATCAGATCTGAGGGCCAGCAGGTTCCGATTTTAGTTCGGCCGAATCCCGAGAAGCCCGAGAGATATCAGGTTGCGTTTGGTCACAGGCGGCTGCGTGCCGCAATGGAACTAGGCGTGCCGGTCAAGGCCATAGTGCGCACCTTAACTGACCGAGAACTCGTCGTTGCTCAAGGACAGGAAAACAACCAACGAAAGGACCTCTCCTACATTGAGAAAGTGCGTTTTGGGCAGAAGCTTGAGCAGCAGGGCTTTGGGCGTGACGTCATCATGTCATCGCTGGCCGTCTACAAAAGCGACTTGTCGAATATGCTCTCGGTAGCGGCAAAAATTCCGATTGACCTGATCGATGCCATCGGCCCGGCACACGGCGTCGGTCGACGAAATTGGATGGCGCTAGCGGATGCGTTCGACTCTGACAGGCGGCGCGTGGAAGCTGCACGCGCCGTTGTCGGACAGCCTCAGTTTGGTTCCCTTCAATCCAAAGAACGATTTGATGCCGTCGTACAGTCGCTGCGCGACGTTCCGGCAACGCGTGAAGCCGAAGCTCTCATATCTCCCGCTGGGAAAGAAATAGGGCGGTTGGCTCAGACTAAACAAAAGATCACGCTCACGATCGACCGGCGAACTTCGCCGGAGTTCGCTGAGTTTGTGATGCGTGAGGTTCCCCGGCTGTTCGACGAACACCAACGGCGCTCGTAGGTCGGGTCGGAAACACACAGTTTGAGCGAAATAGGAGTTAGCCCAAAGCAAAAGAAAAAGGCCCCCGAAAAACGTCCGGAAGCCCTTCTCCAAGTTAGCACCTAGAGAATCGCACTTCCGCGAATCACAGTCAAGAGTCCCGTGAGGGAATGCGTCATTTCGGCGAGCAGATTTCTTTTGCCTGATTGAAGGTGAAGGAAAATGGAGAGGGAAATTGCAACGACTCCCTTCGGGAGCCGGCCGATGTCGCTTGCCCTTATGGCAGCGCAAATCGGCGCTAAGGAGATTCCGAAGGGCAAGACCGTCGAAAAATGGCAGGTCTATCGCGATCTCTGCGAGGGGAAGACCATTGTAGGCATCGGCGATCGATCGCTGGCCGTCCTGGCCGGCTTGTTGTCATGCCATCCGGACGATGAACTGTCTGAAGAAAACGGGCTGATCGTCTTCCCGTCGAACAAGCAGCTATCGCTGCGCTCGCATGGTATGGCAAACGCCACGCTCCGCCGGCACCTGGCGGCGCTGCTCGACTGCGGTATTATCCTGCGCAGGGACAGTCCCAACGGGAAGCGATATGCCCGCAAGGGCAGGGGAGGGGAATTGGAGGACGCCTTTGGCTTCTCCGTAGCTCCCCTGCTGGCACGCGCCGACGAGTTCCACGCAGCGGCCGAGCGTGTCCGTGCCGATGGTCGTGCACTGAAGCTGATGCGTGAGCGCATCACGCTGCAGCGCCGCGACATTGCCAAGCTGATCGAAGCCGCGATCGAGGAGGGCGCCCCGGGCGCCTGGCAGGACCTCTGGAGACGGTTCAGGGCCGTCGTGGACCAGCTTCCAAGGAAAGCGAGCATCGAAGAGCTGGCGCCGTTCGCAGCGGAGCTGGACGCGATCCGTGATGAAGTCGACATCGCATTGAATAACTTCATGAATGTTACGAATCCGAGCGCCAATGAGTCTCAGAATGAGCAGCAGCATTCTGATTCAAATCCCGAATCTCATTTTGAATTTGAACTCGCTTTCGAGAAAGCCAGGGGCGCCGTAGAGCCTAGACCACAACCGGCGGAGCCGCCAAAAACGTATCACCTTGGACTTGTGCTGAAAGCCTGTCCGGATATTGCGGGTTATGCCGCCGGCGGAATCGCAAACTGGCGCGATCTGATGGCGACCGCCGCGCAGGTGAGGGGCTATCTTGGTATTTCGCCGTCAGCTTACGAGGACGCCTGCCACGTCATGGGGCCGGAAGTAGCAGCAATTGTCGTCGCCTGCATCCTGCAACGGGCCCAGCATATCGACTCCGCCGGCGGGTATCTGCGTGCGCTGACGGAAAAAGCCAGGGCAGGGCAGTTTTCTGTCGGACCCATGCTCATGGCTGCGTTCAAGGCCAATTCCTCCGCGCCAGAAAGGAAGGCGGGATGATGCGGGGACCTTGGAAGTGGTTCGGGAATTTCTAGCGCCTGGAGCGGGAGCAGCAGCCAGCGAATTTGCTTCAACATCGTTTCGTGAGCAAATCGTCATTTGACTCAAATGCGTCGATCGACGGAGATTATCCTACGGGAGGTGAACTATGCTCTGGACGTATACCGAGGCGGAAATGGGCAAGTATAGAGATCATCGCGAACGACGGGGCAAGCGCCATGGTAGTGAGCAGGGATCCTTTTCGGAGCCGGTTTACGAACCGAGCTACTTTCAAGACGCGCCAAGCGTGACCCCTGACACTGTTGATGCCGAAGTGGTCTGGTTCAACGCCGGCAAGGCTTTTGGCTTCGTCAAGCTGTCGGACGGCGCCGAGGCTTATCTACACATTCGGGTTCTTGAGGCAGCTGGCGGCTACGATCTTTCCGATGGGACGCAGCTCACTGTCACGGTGGAAAAAGGTCCACGTGGTCCTCAGATCGCAAAAGTGATCGACATCGGCGCCCAGATCCCGATAACTCCTGTCGTTTGGCACTTAATTGTAAGAATGTGCCGGTTAATTTCAGACTTGGCATTTAATTGTGAGAATCTTGGCTTACGAATTCTCAAATTAAGTGCATCTGCGATGACGTTCTCCAGCCACGAGTTGCGGCTATCATGCTCTCGGCGACGTCAGTGAACCGGACGCGATTAATGACGCCTTGAGATAAAATCGCGTCGGCGCCGGCTTCCTAGTAGGCCAAAGCTCGCCGGACAGCGTCATTGACATCGGTGATGCGCGCGGCCGCTGTTCTGCCTGCAACGACGAATTCATGATTGGCTCTGCCCGCCAAGGCCGCCGTTATTTTGGCAACGCCCTCTTCGATGGAAATCAGCTCCCAGCGCGTCTCTATCGAAGCCTGCTGGGAGCAGCGTGTCCTCGATCGTCGCGCCTGCAGCCCCCGCATGTTCGAGTTCACCGATGGTGCGGAACACGTTCATTGGGTTACCGTACCCATGGTCGGCATCGACCAGGATTGGAAATCCGGGTGCCGCCCGCGTAAGTCGCCTCGTCAGATCGGCGAGTTCCGTGGAGGTGATCAGCGCGATGTCAGGCGCGCCCAGCAGCGCCATAGCCGCGATCGACCCGCCGAGCATGCCGACCTCATGTCCGAGCAATTCTGCGCTGCGGACTGAAAAAGAGTCGAACACGCTCACTGCTTGCGTTGCGACGGGAGTGTTCAGGACTTCACGAAGGCGGATGGACGGATGGATGGACAACGGAAAATCGCTCAATTATCTTGAGTCGATATGTTGCCAGATATGATCGACCAAGTCTCGGTATGACGAATCCTTTCTGACCTCACGAGCATTTCGCGGCCGCGCCAGATCGATGGGTTGGTCAAGAACGATACGACCGGGTTTGGCGGCCATCACGATGACCCTGTCCGAAAGAGTGATAGCCTCTTCGATGTCATGGGTCACGAAAACCACCGTTTTCATGTCAGCGGCCCAGATGCGCAATAACTCCCTGCCCATCGCCATTTTTGTCTGGCTGTCGAGCGCTCCGAAAGGCTCGTCCATCAGGAAGACGTCCGGTTCGTAGGCCAACAGGCGGCCCAGCGAGACACGCTGGCGCATGCCGCCCGACAACTGATGTGGTCGATGGTTCTCGAAACCGAGCAGCTTCAGGAACGAGACCAGTTCCCTGATGCGATCCTGCACTTTCTTGGCGGGATAGCCCCCGAGATCCGTGCCGACGCGTATGTTCTCCACGACGCTGGCCCATGGTAGCAACGTGTCCCGCTGAAACATGAACCCGAGCCTGCGATCCATCTCGACAGCCGACTTGCCGTCGATCAGCGCATTGCCTGATGCAGGCTTGACCAGTCCGGCCAGAACCCTCAGCAAGGTCGACTTGCCGCAGCCGCTGGGTCCGACGATCGAAACGAACGTGCCCGGCTCCACGGCGAGGTTGAGGTTCGAGATGACTGTGAGATCGTCTCCCTCGTCATTGGGAAATGAGACGGTCAGATCGTTGAAGGCGATCACGCCCTTTGGTTTCTGATCGATCGGGAGCTGGGAGACATGCACGTTCATATCGTCGGCCTCCAGGTGAGGAAGCGTCGCTCCACGAGGCCCAACGCCGCGTTCGCCACCACCGCAATGGCGACGAGGACCGTCACGGCAGCAAAGACGCCCGTCGTGTCGAGACGGCCCGCTGAATTTTCCGCGTACCAGCCGAGGCCTGCGCTCGATCCGACAAGTTCCGCCACCAGCGCTCCGATCAGCGCTGATCCGATCGCGAGCCGCATGGATGCGATCACCCATGGGATGATCCACGGGATGATGACCTTGCGAACAACGTATCCCTCCGAGGCACGCATTGTCTGCATGAGTTCGAGGAGATCCTTGTCGATCGTCTTCAGCCCTTCCGAGATGTTCAGGATGAATACGAAGACAACGATCGAGAACGCCATCATCACCTTGGAGAACAGATCGATCCCGAACCAGAGAATGAACAGCGGCGCCAAAACGACGCGCGGCGTGCTGTATAGAGCCATCACGAAAGGATCAGCTATCTGGCCCGAATAGCGGTATCGTGCCAGAAAGATGCCGATCGGCACGCCCACCGCGAAGGCCAGCGCCAGGCCGAGCCCGGCCTCCATCAGCGTCGTCGACGTGTGCTTCCACAACAGGCCTGAGCCGGCGAGTTGCCACAAGCGAACCGCGACCGCCGAAGGCTGGCTGATCCAGAGGGGATCGACGATCGTCTGCGCCAGACCTTCCCACATGGCCAGTGCGATGAAGAGAACCGCTACGCGCCAGGCGTTGAGTTTCCACGCAGCGGACCTGGAACGGCGTCGCGTCGGAGGAGCCGGCGGTTGACGCTCGTTCCAGAGAGATTGCCGACATCAGGCCGTGTCCCCCTGCGCCACAGGCCTCGAAGGATCTGAACTCCAGGCCGACCATGACCCAGGAAACAGGGCTGCATCGATGCCAATGGTCGCGAGTGCTAGCAACTGATGCGTCGCGGTGACGCCGCCGCCGCAGTAGACGCCGAGCGGCGTTTCACCAGTGACGTTCAAGGTCTCGAAGCGGCTGCGAAGCTCCTTCTCAGATGCAAACAGACCGGTCGTCGGATCGAGGTTTTCCGTCGTGGGAGCGCTGACCGCCCCGGGTATGTGTCCCTCTCCGGGTTGCCCCGGTTCGGTGGGCTTTCCCCTGTAGGCCGACGCACCGCGCGCATCGAGGAGCGTGCCTTCGCCTGGCAGAGCGGCCGCCTGATCGGCGTCGATCGTCGGCAGGTGCCCGGCTGACAATGAAACATCGCCATGCGAAGGCAGCGGAACGTCACGGGTAACCTGAAGGCCGGCTGCCTGCCAGGCGGCGAAGCCACCGTCGAGCAGGCGGACATCGGTCAGGCCCGCCCATCGCAATACCCACCATGCGCGGGAAGCTTGCTGGCCCGAATTGTTGTCATAGACCACCACAGCACTGTTTTCGCGGACGCCCCAACGCCGGGCATCGCGCTGCAAATCGTGTATCTCGGGCAAGGGACGGCGGCCGCTGAAGCCCTTCTCGACACCCGCCAATTCTGTCGGGAGGTCGACGAACACCGCAGTCGGTATGTGCCCGGCCAGATACTCTTTTAATCCTTCCGGTCCTCCGAGTTGAAACCGGATGTCAAGCAGCACAGGCGGGTTCTCCGACGCCAGCGCTTCGGAAAGCTCCCCGGCAGAGACCAGGTGGCGGCTACGCAAGTCGACTTTTTTTAACATCAGACACAGGACCTCTCGACGGAAAGGACGGTATGGAGCAACCGTGATTTATTTGGTGAAGTCTCGGCTGAACTGATCATATGAGATCGGCTTGAGCGCAGGATCGACTTCGATGAGGTCTTTCTGCAGCCTGTCGAAAGAGGCTTCGTCGAAAGTCGTCGTCGTGACGGTGTCCGAGTTCAGTCGATCCGTGGCGGTCTCGATCACCGCGTCGGTCACGTGCGGATAGAGCCACTTCAACGTTTTGCCGCGGAGCGCGCGATCGGCTGAAATTCGCACGGCTTCTTCATGGGTGATGGCCGCGATCTTCCTGGCGGTCTCGGGATGGTCCTTGATCCACTGTTCGGTGACGATCAGGGCAAGGTCGGGAACCGACTGGTCGCGCCAATCGAAGACGATGGGATAGCCGTCCGCTTCAGCACTCAGCGCGTCGATGCCGCTGATAAAGCCGGCAGCAATGTTGCCGGTCTTGAGCGCTGTGATCTGGCTGGCCGTGCCGCCGATCGCAACGATTTCGACCTCGGCATCTGCCTCAATCTCCGCACGCTTCAGCGCAAGCCGGATGATCGTGTCCGTCTTGCTGCCCGGGCTCGTGATGCCGACCTTCTTTCCCTTCAGGCTCTCGAGCCCCTTGTCGGTGCTGCCGACGGGACCGAAGATCGCGTAGGTCAGTCGATTGGACAGCGGCGCCAGGTTGACTGCGTCGACCCCGCGGTTGCGAAGACGGACGACGTGTTCGGGAGCGCAGACGCAGATGTCGACTGCGCCGCCAACCAGAGCCTGGACGGCAGGACCGCCGCCTTTGAACTCCGTAATTTCGTGTTCGATGCCAGCCGCCTTCAGCTTGCCTTCTTCGACCGCAAGCGCAAGGCCGGCGGAGCTGCTGCTGAGCCCGCCGACTGCCCCGAAACGGACCGGCTCCTCGGCCACTGCCGCCCCGGCGGAAGCAGCAAGCAGGGCGGCAGCGGTGATCGCGCCAAGCAACGAACCTGCCCGGTCAGGCATCGCTGTCTTCAAATATCCTAGGTACATTTTGACTCCAATTGTTGCAGGCACGCCCAAGGTCGACTTGAGTGTCACTCAGCCGCCAGTTTATGTTGGGTGAAGCTGTTTTCGGGCCGGGAAAGTCCGAAATGATCGCGCAGTGTGGATCCCGTGTAGTCCTTGCGGTAGATGCCACGCGCCTGCAGTTCGGGAATGACCAGACGGACAAAATCTTCCAGCGCGCCGATCTGGTAAGGCGGGAAAATCATGAAGCCGTCGACGGCGCGTTCTTCCCACCAGTGCTGGAGCACGTCGGCGATCTTCTTGGGTCCGCCGACGATCTCCGCGAAGCCGCCGCGGCGATGGAACGACCGGAACAGATCGGTCAGCGTGATGTCATCGGAGCCGTACTGCTCCTTGGCGATCTGAACGAATTCGAGTGCGCGTCCTTCGAGCGCCGCGAATGCAGGAATGTCGTTCACACGTTCGGAGACATCTCTTCCTCCCAAGTCGACGCCTAGACCATTTTCCAGTTCGGACAGGTCGATAGGGATGGTCCAGAGCCCCTGGATCTCACGGTAAAGCGCATGCGCTTCTTCGCCCGTATCGCCTGTGTAGACGACAATGCCGGGGATGATGAATTGTTCGTCCGGATCACGTCCTGCACGTGCGACGCGAGCCTTCAGGTCGGCGTAGTACGCCTTGGCGCCCTCCAGCCCAAGGGTCGAGGAATTGGTGAACTTGATGTCCGAATATTCTGCACCCAACTCCACGGAACGGTCGGATCGACCGGCATTGACGATCGGAATCTGGCCCTGGACCGGGCGCTGCGCATTGAGCGGTCCTTCGACATTGAAGAACTTGCCGTGGTGGCTAATACGGTGGACGAGAGACTCGTCGATGAACTGGCCCTTCGCCTTATCGGCGACGCGGGCATCATCTTCCCAACTGTCCCACAGGGACTTCACGACCTGCACAAATTCCCCAGCCCATTCATAGCGCTGATTGTTATCCCAATGCTCCTTGCGTCCGTAATTTTGGGCGGCTGCCTCCGCCTCGCCGGTGACGATGTTCCAGCCGATCCGGCCATTGCTCAGGTGGTCTAATGTAGCAGTTGCGCGCGCAACGCTGTAAGGCTCGGAGTAGGTCACATTCACAGTGGCGACGATGCCGATCTTTTCGGTCACCCCAGCCACGAAGCCGGCAAGCGAAATCGCCTCCGGCCGAAGAACCTGGTTCGGTCGCTCATACTGCCACTCGGGCAGACCAACGACCTGATCGCCGATGAAGTAGAAGTCGAACTTGCCCTCTTCCGCCAGCTGCGCGGTTCGTTTGAATAACTCGCGGCTAACGTTCCCGTCCGTGAGCGCCTTATCGAGACGCCAACCTGCCGGGTGAAAGCCTGAAGGCCAGATGGTCCATCCCAGGTGAAGTTCGCGTATCGCTTTACTCATGGTCTATCCTTGCGGTTTTATCAGGCACACGAATCTACCAGCGCGCCCCAAATTCATGGAGCGCCTGAAGCGCCTCCGGGTGAGCGAATGAGCTTGGCCTGACATTATCTACAAAACTAGTAGACTTTGTTTCTTTGTGCCGCCGTGCGTGAGAAGTTTGTGCTACGACCACGCGAATGCCCGACAAAGGATGTGGACATCAGCTTAATATGTTGCGCTATGCGAACTGTGAGAGTGCGCGAGTTTCTGTCTCTGGGAATTGGCCACCGGCACTTCACGCATGCTTAGGAAACGGGAGCGCGGCATTAATATAACTCGGTCGTGCGACAGAAAAAGGCGCGGAAGCCTTTGCTGGTTTCAATCAGCCAAGCTATGCGCCAATCATCAAGAGCCCAAACCCCTCAACCCAGGCTCCCCGTCGTGGGCCTCCGGACGCTGCTTGCGTGGCGTCAAGATCAAGATCGTTGCATGCCACAATCCGGTACAGGTCAGCATCAAGCAGCGTGAGAGCTGCAAGATAGCCTTCACTCCGAAGGCCATGGTGGCAGGTTCTCCCGCTAAATCAGTCAGAGATAATCCCCATTCTGGCGAACGAAATGAGGTGATCATGGCCGGGCATCTCATCACCCGTATCATCTCGGAACGCGATACCCTGCCCACGCTCTTGACCAAAGCGGTTGTCTTGATCGAAACGTGGGCTCGATCATCGTCCGAGCACCAGGAAGACACACAAACATCGCTTGGAAAAAGGCGTGGAACGGGCCAGCTCCGAACAGAGGCGTCAGGGCAGAAAATACGCACTATTCACGAGACAAGGCCTATCTCTGGCCGGAGAAAAATAGTCGTCGACTGCATGCGTAACAATTATCACCGGTTACGACGACGACGGATTACCGTCCAGCGTCTGCGAAAGGGCATCGCGCTCCGTTCGGTCTGATGCCCCACTTATCGAAACCAGGCGCCAGAACGCACGGCAGCCAGCATGATCAGCCCGTAGGCTACCATAGCCACGGCGATGGCTGCGAAGACACCGTTGACAGAGCCTGTCATTTTCAGGGCAATCCACCCGCCAATCAAAGATATTCCCATGCGCAGAAAACCTCCGGCAACTGGCCAGAACATCTGCCCCGCGCCCTGCGAGGCAAAGTTGAGCGACAGCCCCAGACCGAAGAACCCGTATGCTGGTCCGACGATCCGCAGATAGGCGCTGCCGGTCTCGATCATTTCGGGGTCAGCGCTGAACAGACCGAGCCACTGCTGCGGCCAGATCGCTGCGGCGATGCCGATTGCCTCGGTAATCGCAAAGGCGAGCGCGCCGCCGGTCAGCGCGATCCTGACGGCGCGCTCGGGCTGTCCGGCGCCGATATTGGTGCCGACCATGGCGACAAGCGGCGCGCCAATGCCGAAAATGAGGGGAATGAGAAGATATTCGAGACGTGCGCCCGTTCCGAAACCAGCGACCGCGCCAACTCCGGCGACGGACGCGACCATCGCCGTGATCCCGCCGATCGTGAGATTGGTCTGAATTGCGCCAATCGAAGAAAGTGCCCCGACCCGCAGCATGGCGACCATGGCGCTCCATCGAAGCCTTACCCAGCGGAACTGGACCGTGCTGCGCCTGGCGAGGATGTACCACGCCATGGCGACGGTGCCTGCAAAATAGAAAACGAGAAGCGCCACGCCGCCGCCGGCGATCCCGAAGGGCGGCACAGGTCCATAGCCGAAGATAAGCAGCGGCGAGATCGGCACCAGGAAAAACACCCCGACAAAGGTGACGATTGCCGGAAAGAGCATATTGCCCGTGCCGCGGATGACGCTGGCTAAACCGTTCATCAGCCAGATGAAGATGTTTCCGGCAAAAACCGTGTTGGAATAGATCAGCGCGGCTTCGAGCTCGCCCCCTTGTCCACCCATTGCGCGATAGATGGGTTCGCCGAACAGCAGGAAGACCAGTGAGAATGTGATGCCAAGCGCGATGTTGATGACGACGGCATGCAGCACCAGGCCGTCGGCATCCTGGCGGCGTCCGGCGCCAAGTGCGCGCGCGACCGCAGACGAGATGCCGCCTCCCATGGCGCCAGCCGATATCATCGTCATCAGCATGACGGCCGGAAACACCAGCGCCATGCCGGCCAGCGCATCCGTGCCGAGCTTGGCGACGAACCAGGTCTCGATCAGGCCGGTTGAGGCCTGGGCGATCATGATCAGGACATTCGGCCACGCCATGCTCAAAAGCAGCGGCAGGACGGGGGCCTCGAGGAGACGGGCCGTTCGGGCGTCGAGCCGGATGACCGAAGGACCAGGGGAAGTGGTATCCGTCATGGCGCACGTTCGGGAAGGTTGAGGGTCTGGCTGTCCGCTGGTCCGATCCAGGCGCGCGTTTCCTCCAGAACTTCGTCGGAAAGAACGGGATCGTCTATGGCTCTGGCGAGGATGATCGCACCCACCATGGCTGCCCAGCTGCCTATCGCCGCGCGGCGCTTTACGGTGTCGTTGCTTCCGTCAAATACCTTGCTCAACCTGTCGATCTGTCCGCGGACCCCTTCGGTGATCGCCGCCCGCGCCGCGGGGCTCTGGTGACGGGTCTGCGCAGCCAGTCCGGCCGTCGGGCATCCCGTAGCAGGATTGTCGCGGTGACGCCGTGAAAGGTAGCTGTCGAAAAAGGCGCGAACGTCGGTCCTGCGGTCTTCGCCTGCTGTCAGACTGTGGGTGAGCGCCTGCGCGACCAGATCGTCCTTGGACAAAAAATGCCCATAAAACCCACCATGGGTCAGTCCCGCCGCCTTCATCACCTCGCCGACGGTAACCGCCTCAAAACCCTTGTCGCGGAACAGCATAGCGGCCGAGTCCAGAATGCGCAGGCGGTGTTCCGCCATCTGCTTCCGACTGACTTTCATCTTTCGAGTTCTCCGGGATAGCGGCTGAGGGGAAACGTCGCCTCACAGTGCCGTGACTGGTTGACAGAATAGATTGCGCCTGCAATCTTTGTCAATCATGATGTGTGTCATGATTACAAGATGCTCATTCTACACGGCGTGGAGGCCGGAACCATGGAGGGAGCACCCGGCCTGATTGGCCTTCAACAACGCAACCCATCCGGACAGCAACGCCAGCCGGATGGCGGCGATGGGCTCAGGCATTCTCCCGAATATCAGGACGTTCTCATGCCAATCCCCACAACCGAGATGTACATAGGGGCCGCGCTCGCGGATCTGCACGAGCATGTTCGCCTGGTGATGTGGCTTGCGACCGATGAGGCGGCGCGCGTCGCCTTGCTCGAGGGTGAACAATCCGCCACCTATGCGGCGTCGACGGGCGCCGCGTGGCTCCTGATCGACAGGGACACGCTGCGGATTGAGCGGAAGAACCTCTCCGATCTGCCGGAGCGCAACTACAGCGGGCTCCTTCGAAATGACATCCTGGCGCAAAACGCCCGGCGCGGACGCGCCTGGAAAAGAGCGGATCGATCGGCCGCCGCCGTCGTCAAGGGGCTGCTTCAGAATGATCGGCACGCGCTACGTCAATTGCTTGATATGGCGCCGCTTGTGGAGGTTGCCGCCTATATCCTGGCGAACAGGATTGTCGAACATATCGATCTGATCAGATCGACCGTTCGCCGGAATGTATCAGAATCCGGAAACCATGGGCTGGCTCGGCGCTACTGGGACTATGCAAATATGCTCGGCCGGGCAACGCTTGTGGCGACAACGCCCGGCTCGAGACCCTGGCTAACAGGGGCTGCGAAAAGCGTCGAATGGAGCACATGGACGCCAAGCTTTTCATTGGTGCGAGAGCGCAACCCGTGGCTTGGCGCCGTTGCGGCGAGGACAGCGGCTGAGGTCGGCGCCGAGGTCCTTCCGGATTATGCGGCCGCGCTCAGGCGCGCCCGTCATCCGCTGATGGCCGCCGACGCGATCTTCGGCATGACGGCGATAGGTCTCCGCGACAAGACGGTAGCCGAGCACATCGTGCATTTGCTCGACGAGTCATTGGCCACGCGCCGTCAGCTTAATCAGGTCGAACATGAGATCATCACGCCGTTTCGAAATCAGGCAGCAGACCTCCTTCGTCGGGTCGATGACGACGCGGATAGGTCGTCGCAGTCTTTCACCGCAACGTCCTTTCATGTCGACCCCCTCGCGCAAGACGCTTCCGGCGCCTTTGCACTGCTGAGCCAACTCCCTGCCGCCCTGGAGGCGCCGCTGTCGTCATTCATTCGTGCCGCCGCCATGCCCGACGTTCTTCCAGGACCCAAACATGCTTCGACGATGTTCACGAGGGCCTGGGGGCCTGAGCAGCAAGCGTTTGCGAACCCCGTCCTTCTTCATTGACAGCGCTTTTCGACCTTAACACAGGAGTTTCACGTCCATGACCACAACTTTTGCAAATGCCCCAACCAGAACAGTCGATGTCGAAGGAACGCCATTCGTTTATCGCGAGATCGGCACACCGGGCGGCGTGCCGGTCGTGTTCCTGCATCACTTCACCGCCGTGCTGGAGGACTGGGACCCGCGCATTATCGACGGCCTTTCGAAAAACCACCATGTCATCATCTTCGACAACCGGGGTGTGGGCTGTAGTGGCGGCGAGACGCCTGCGTCCGTGCAGGAGATGGCGAAGGACGCCGCCGCCTTCATCCGAACGCTGGGGCACGAGACGGTCGATCTGGTCGGCTTCTCGCTTGGCGGCTTCATCTCTCAGGTCGTCGCCGTGAGAAATCCGGGGCTCGTGCGCAAGCTGATCCTCGCGGGCACCGGTCCTGCCGGCGCTGACTTGGCCGATGCGGGAACACCCAATCCGCCGCTCGACCTGGAAGGCGTGATCGTCAAAGCGCAGGCCGCCGGAAAGCATCCCAAGCATTTTCTGTTCTTCACGCAGACCGCGGCGGGACAGAATGAGGCGAACGCATTCCTGGCGCGTCTCGACGAGCGCAAGGAGGATCGCGACCACGCTGTCGCTCCCGAAACCATCCAGGCGCAAACGGCGGCGATCGGAAAGTGGAACCGGGGGGAACCGGCTGGGCTCACGGAGTTGAAAGTTCCGACCCTGATCGTCAACGGCGATCGCGACGTCATGGTGCCGACCGAGCGGTCCTTCGAGCTCTTGCGGCTTATCCCGGATTCGCGCCTGAGCATCTATCCCGATGCCGGCCATGGCGGGCTGTTCCAGTACCACGCCCTGTTCGTCGAGCAGGCGCGCGGCTTTCTGGCCGAGTAGACGTGGCGGCCGAACGCCATCTGGACCGCTGACAACTGTCGAAAGGGTCGTCCGAAGAGCGCTTCGGCACTGCCCTTGCGACAGCGTGGAAGGGCATCGACCTCGTGATGTCCCGCAAGGCGCATCGAAACCGACCAGGATTCCACCATGTCACTTTTCATGCCGGGGCTTGTCGGTTTCATCGTCGTAATTCGATTTCTCGTGCCTCTTCCATGGTCCAGGTATTCAAAAGTCGCGATGGCGACCGTTATCATGGTGATCTCGCTTCACCATCTGTGGAGCCAGCTTGCTTTCGGGTCGAGGTTCTCGCCCGAAGTGCCGCGGGAGGTGATGATCGCGGTGAACTGGGTCGTCAGTTCGATCCTGCTGTTGATAATCTTCCAGATCATTCTCGACATTTTCGCCATGTTAACTGCCCTTGTGCGCCGACGCCGGGTCGGCATCCCGGTCTCGGTTCGTTACACGATGGCGATCTGCGCCCTGATCCTGGCGGCGATCGGCGTCACCCAGGCCATTGGACTTCCGCCCGTCAAGCAGGTCGAGATCGAGATAGCGGGATTGCCACGAGAGCTCGATGGGTATCGCATTGTGCAACTGACCGACCTGCACATCAGCCGTCTCTTCGAAGCGCCGTGGGTGGAGACTGTCGTTCGAGACACCAACAGTCTCAATCCCGATCTCATTGTGACCACCGGAGACCTGATCGACGGCACCATTGATGCGCGCAGACGTGATACCGAGCCGTTGAAAGATCTGATTGCGGTCGATGGCGTTTTCGCGATCCCGGGAAATCACGAATACTATTACGGTCACCCGGAGTGGATGAGGCGTTTTGGCGAGCTGGGCATCACGACGATAAGCAACGGCCACGTCATTCTCCGCCGCGGCGACACGAGCTTTGCCACAGCTGGAGTGAACGACCCCGCGGCCGCAAGTGTCGGCCTGCCGGGACCGCATGTCGAACAGGCAATTGGAGGGATACAGGAAGGCATCCCGATCATCATGCTCGATCATCAGCCAAAGAACGCCGCTCTCGCCGCTCGGGCAGGCGTGGCCTTGCGACTTTCCGGTCACACCCACGGGGGTCAGATCATAGGTCTGCACCGTCTCATCCAACTGTTCAACAATGGCTACGTTTCTGGATTGTATGATGTCGAGGGCATGCCGCTCTATGTCAGCAACGGCACGGGCTTGTGGGTCGGCTTTGCAATCCGACTGGGCATTCCGTCGGAATTGACGACCATCGTCCTACGCTCAGGCTGAACGTGAAGCAGGGATATCTTATGCCCAGGGCCTTTCCTCAACCGGAGAAGCTGGCGAGCGCGAGATCAGGTCCTCCTTGGAGGCGAACTGCTTGTAGAAGGCGCCCTGCGTCAGTCCGGCGCCCTCCATCAAATCCTTGAGGCCGATCCCGTCAAAGCCATGCGTCCGGAACAGGCGGCTGGCGACATTGATGACGGTCTGACGGTTTTCCTGGGCTTGGGCGCGGCTGACACGCATGGTGACCTCACATTTAGATTGTGATCTGACGCTATTAGATTGTGATCTGACGCTATATCCGACATAGAGTTCGAACGAAAGCTATTTGCCTGATGGGTCATCTGAGCCCTGTGACCGTCCGGACCCAGGGCGGTCGAGACGGCTGAACGGCGCCTTCGAACCCGGCCCCCGGTGATCGCCGCCATCACTATCCGGTTGCCATCAACGGATTTTAGATTGTGATCGACTTTTAAGTCAGTTATAGATGTCGGTCAAAATCTAATGGGCGCGGCATCGCGCCTCTCACCGAGAGGATAAAGGGCATGAGGCACAAGCGGCTTCTGATCATTGGCGCGGTTGTGCTGGCGGCTTCCGGCATCGCGGCATTCGTTTTCGTGTCACAGGGACAACAGCATCAGGCATCGGCCGCGGTCGATCCCCGCGCCGCTCCGATCCTGGTCAAGGTGGCGAGCGCCGCCACTGTGGCCGGCGTCGAACGCTCCTTCACCGGCACAGTTGCCGCGCGCATCCAGAGCAATGTCGGCTTCCGCGTGCCCGGCAAGATCGTCGAGCGGCTGGTCGATGTCGGCCAGCAGGTCAAGGCGGGGCAGCTGCTGATGCGCATCGACGATACCGATCTGCGTCTTGCGCTGACCGCCAGGCGCAATGCCGCCGCCGCTGCCCGTGCGGTGCTCGTGCAAGCGAGCGCCGACGAGAAGCGCTATGCAACCCTGGTAAAGGGTGGACTGGCAGCCACGCCGCAACGCTACGAGCAGGCCAAGGCGGCGCTCGACACGGCCGAGGCGCAGCTTGCCGCCGCGCAAGCGGAAGCGGACGTCGCCGAGAACGAAGCGACCTATTCGACGCTGGTGGCGGGAGCGGACGGAACGATTGTCGCGACGTCTGGCGAACCCGGACAGGTCGTCGCCGCCGGACAGACGGTGGTGCAACTGGCCCATGCCGGTCCGCGCGAAGCGCTGGTCGCCTTGCCGGAAACCATCCGTCCGCAGCTCGGCTCGGAAGCCGAAGCCAGCGTCTACGGAAGCAACCAGTTGCGCGGCAAAGCGCGGCTGCGGCAGATCTCCGACGCCGCTGACGGCCAGACCCGCACCTACGAGGCGCGTTACGTGCTCGACGGCGATGCGGCTTCGGCGCCGCTTGGCTCGACCGTCACCATCAGGATCACCAATGCCGAAAGGCGCTCGGAAGTCGCGATACCGATCGCAGCGGTTCTGAATGACGGCAACCGCACCGGTGTCTGGCTTCTCGATCGTGGGGCCTCGACGGTTCGCTTCGCGCCGATCCAGGTCAGGCAACTCGGCGGCGAGACGGCGATCGTCACCGGTGTCGAGCTTGGACAGGAACTCGTGGCGCTCGGCGCGCACCTGCTCAGCGATGGCGCCACCGTCCGGACCAGCACCCAGCCAAACACGCAGCCTTACACCCGGGCGCAGGCCGCGAATTGATGAACTTAAATCTGTCCGCGCTCGCGGTTCGTGAACGAGCCGTCACCCTGTTCTTCATCATCCTCCTGGCCGCCGCCGGCGTCTATTCCTTCGTCAAGCTCGGACGCGCCGAGGATCCATCCTTCACCATCAAGACGCTGACGGTCACGGCCGTCTGGCAAGGCGCGACGGCGCGCGAGATGCAGGATCTCGTCGCCGAGCCGCTGGAGAAACGGATACAGGAGCTGACGTGGTACGACCGGGTCGAGACCATTGCGCGTCCGGGCTTCGCCTTCCTCACGATGACTCTGAAGGACAACACGCCGCCTGCCGCCGTTCAGGAAGAATTTTATCAGGCACGCAAGAAGCTGGGCGACGAGGCGCGCAACCTGCCGCCCGGCGTCATGGGTCCCTTCGTCAACGACGAATATTCGGATGTCAGCTTCGGCCTTTATGCGCTGAAGGCCGACGGCATGCCGATGCGCGAACTGGCGCGGCAGGCCGAAGTGATCCGCCAGGACCTGCTGCATGTGCCCGGTGTCAAGAAGATCAACATTCTCGGCGAACGCCCCGAGCAGATTTTTGTCGAGTTTTCCTATGCAAAGCTCGCGACGCTCGGCGTCTCGGCGCAGGACATCGCCAGCGCCCTGCAACGGCAGAACACCGTGACGCCGGCCGGCTCGATCGATACGCGCGGGCCCCAGGTCTTCATCCGCTTCGATGGCGCCTATGACAGCATCCAGGCGATCGCCGACACGCCGATCGTCGCCGGAGGCCGGACGCTAAAACTGTCCGACGTCGCCGATGTCCGGCGCGGCTACGAGGATCCCGCCACCTACATCATCCGCCACGAGGGCAAGCCCACCATCATGCTTGCCGCGGTCATGCAGCAGGGCTGGAACGGGCTCGAACTCGGCAAGGCGCTCCAGGAGCGCTCCAGCGCGATCGCCAAGAACCTGCCGCTCGGCATGACGCTCGACAAGGTCAGCGACCAGGCCGTCAACATCGACGAGGCGGTCAGCGAGTTCATGATGAAGTTCGCCATGGCGCTTGGCGTCGTGCTGTTCGTCAGCCTGGTCAGCCTGGGCTGGCGCGTCGGCATCGTCGTTGCGCTCGCCGTGCCGCTGACGCTCGCCGTCGTCTTCCTGATCATGCTGGAGACCGGCCGCTTCTTCGACCGCATCACCCTTGGCGCGCTGATCCTGGCGCTCGGCCTTCTGGTCGACGACGCGATCATCGCCATCGAGGTGATGGTGGTGAAGATGGAAGAAGGCATGGACCGCATCAAGGCGGCGGCTTACGCCTGGAGCCATACGGCAGCACCCATGCTGTCGGGCACGCTGGTGACGATCGTCGGCCTGATGCCGGTCGGGTTCGCCGCATCGAGTGCAGGCGAATATGCCGGCAACATCTTCTGGGTTGTCGGCTTCGCGCTGATCGTCTCGTGGATCGTCGCGGTCGTCTTCACCCCCTATCTCGGCGTCAAGATGCTGCCCCAGATCAAGCCGGTCGAGGGTGGCCACGAGGCGATCTACGATACGCCGAACTACCGGCGCCTGCGTGGTGCCATCCGGTTTGCCGTGCGCCACAAATACGCGACCTGCGCTGTCGTCGTCGTCGTCATGGCGGCGTCCATCGTCGGAATGGGCGGGGTGAAGCAACAGTTCTTCCCGACATCGGATCGTCCCGAGGTGCTGGTCGAGGTGCGCATGCCCGAAGGCACCAGCATCGAGACGACGACCGCCGCCGTCGAGAAGGTCGAACGCTGGCTCAACGATCAGCCCGAGGCGCAGATCGTCACCAGCTATATCGGACAGGGCGCGCCGCGTTTCTTCTTCGCCATGGCACCGGAGCTGCCGGACCCGGCCTTTGCCAAGGTAGTCGTGCTGACCCCCGACGCTCATGCGCGCGAGGTCCTGAAGCACCGGCTGCGCGATGCGATCTCGGAGGGGCTTGCGCCTGAAGCATCCGTGCGCGTCACCCAGCTCGTCTTCGGTCCCTACACGCCGTTCCCTGTCGAGTTCCGCATCCTGGGCCCCGATCCGGCCGAGCTTTACCGGATCTCGGAAGAGGCGCTGGCCATCATGAAGGGCGTTCCCGATGTCCGGCAGGCAAACCGCGACTGGGGCAACCGCTCGCCGGTGCTGCGCTTCGTTCTCGACCAGGACCGGCTCAACCTGATCGGCCTGTCGCCATCGGAAGCGGCCCAGCAGATGCAGTTGCTGCTGAGCGGCATTCCGGTGACCCAGGTTCGCGAGAACATCCGCAACGTCCCTATCGTTGCCCGCAGCGCCGGCGAAAGCCGGCTCGATCCGGCACGCCTGGCGGACTTCTCGTTGATGAGCCGCGATGGCCGGCAGGTGCCGCTCGACCAGATCGGACACTCGGAGATCCGGTTCGAGGAACCGATCCTCAAGCGGCGTGATCGCACGCCGATCATCACCATCCGCTCGGACATGAACGAGGCGACGCAGCCGCCGGAAGTCTCGCAGCAGGTGATGAAGGCGTTGCAGCCACTGATCGCCTCGCTGCCGGTGGGCTACCGCATCGAGCTTGCCGGCAACATGGAGGAGTCTCTGAAGGCCAATGATGCGCTGGCCAAGGTCTTCCCCGTGATGATCGCCGCCATGCTGATCATCATTGTCCTTCAGGTGCGCAGCCTGTCGACAATGACGATGGTGATGCTGACCGCACCGCTCGGGCTTGCCGGTGTTGTCCCGACGCTGCTCGTCTTCGACCAGCCGTTCGGCTTCAACGCCATCCTGGGCCTGATCGGGCTCGCCGGCATCCTGATGCGCAACACACTGATCCTGACCGAGCAGATCAAGGAGAACCAGGCGGCAGGGCTCGACGACTATCACGCCGTGATCGAGGCGACGGTGCAGCGGACGCGGCCCGTCATCCTGACGGCGCTCGCCGCCGTGCTCGCCTTCATCCCGCTCACCCATTCGGTGTTCTGGGGCTCGATGGCCTACACGCTGATCGGCGGCACGGCGGTCGGCACGGTGATGATCCTCCTCTTCCTGCCGGCCCTCTACGCCGCATGGTTCCGGATCAAACCGACCGAAAATGAAGTGCACTACCCGTTGGGCGAAGAGGTCGAACTGGACCTGCGTTTCGCACGCGCGGCGGAATAAAGGAGCCGGCCGTGCAAAAATCCGACGATCAACGGTCAACGAGGTCCAGGGTCACCCACCGGGATGGCGAGGCCGGCGACATCTTGAGCGATAGCCTTTGCTTCCTGGTGCAAAGGGCCAATCGCATCATCTCGCGACAGCTTGACGATGCCTTGCGCCCGGTCGGACTGACCCGCCGCCAGATGATCATCCTCGATGTGATTGGCGAGAATGACACGCTCAGCCAGAGCGCGCTCGCCGATATCATCGGCAAAGATCATACCACGCTGACGGCGAACCTTGGGCCGCTGACCTCGCGCGGACTGGTCGAGAGCCGCATCGATGGCGGCGACCGTCGGGTTCGCAACATCAGCCTGACGGCCGATGGCGCGGTGCTGCGCAAGCATGCCCGCCATGTCCTCAAGACCTTCGATGCGGCGCTATGCGGATGCCTCGAAGGCGACGCCGATCTCGCCGCCCTTCAGGGCGCCCTGCAGCGTCTTGGACACTTCGATCCCGTCGGGCCCAATGCCGATCGCGACGGGCCGGCCAGGACAGTCAGAAACAAACGCCTGGCTACAGACGGCAGAAGGACGGTTGAGATGCTGAAGCGATGGCTTGCGAGACTGAAGTTTTGGGCGGAGGCCCTTGAGGGTATCGACGATCCGCGCGGCGACTATCTGCTCAGACTGGAGAAGAGGGTCTGCCACCTCGAAGACGAGGTGCAGGCCTTGCGCAACAACTCGGCATCGTCCGGCGCGGCCGACACTGATGCGGCAGAACCGAACCCTGCAACGAAGCCGGACGAACCGCTGCGGTTCTGATCAACATGACGAGGCACGAATGAACAACAAACATAACCGCCCGATCCTGGTGACAGGCGCTGCCGGCGCCGTCGGCGCGATCGGCCGTAATGTGACGACCGGCCTGCTGGCCACGGGATTTAACGTCCGTGCGCTGGTGCGGCGCGAGGATGAGCGCTCGGCGGCATTGCGCGAACTCGGCGCAGAGGTCGTGGTCGCCGACCTGACGGACCTGACCGCGATGCACCGCGCCATCGAAGGCGTGTCGCGGATCTATTTCGGCATGTCGGTCTCGGCCACCTATCTGGAGGCGACGGTGAATACCGCGGCCGTCGCTCGCCATCACGGCGTCGAGGCGTTCGTCAACATGTCGCAGATGACGGTGACGCAGATGAGCATCACCGACAGCCCGCAGCACAAGCTGCACTGGCTGGCGGAGCAGGCGCTCGACTGGGCGGGCCTTCCGGTGGTGACGCTGCGGCCGACCGTGTTCATGGAAGGCTTTTTCCTGCGCTTCGCCGCAGCCGGCATCCGTGACAAGGACGAACTGATCCTGCCGCTCGGCGACAGTCGGACGTCGCCCGTCTCGGCCGTCGACGTCGCCGAGGCCGTCACCGCCATCCTCAGTAATCCAGGTCCGCATATCGGCAAGATCTACAATCTGACCGGGCCCACTCGCGACCGATCCCGAGCATTATGCACGGATCTTCTCGGATGCACTCGGCCGGACCATTCGCTATCGCGACGTCCCTATCACGGCCTGGGCCGAAACACTCAGCAATCTTGGCGTGCCCTCACATGTCGTCCGGCATCTCTCGGTGATGGCGGAGCTGCACCATCAGGGCCGCTACGACCGGTTGACCGACGATTTTGCCCGGCTGGCCGGACAGGAACCGACCAGCATGCACGCCTTCGTTAAACTCCACGCAAAGGAGTCCGCGCCAGGCGACGTGAAGGTCTGACCCGCATCGACGCCAATTGGCGACACCACCAGAGCGACAACAAGGAGTACGGCCATGCCCACCTTTCCACGCGTCGAACTGACGAGCCGGGTCGATCCCGCCGATCAGGCCAGCGCCATCGACTTCGTCAACCGCGTCAACTGGCAGTTCGAGACCTGGGATGTCGAGCGCATCATGGAGGCGTTCACGCCAGACAGCGTCACCCATCATTTCCACGGCACGATCAGCGGCCCTGAGGGCATCGCGCCACTTCCTCGAGGTCGATTATCCCTATCTCATTCCCGGGGTCAGCCGGCACGCCACCAATCACATCGTCGATGCGGATGGCGATGGCGTCGCCGTTCGCTATCACAACCTGCTCGTTCGTTACGCGCCGGTCGATGCGGCGCCAGGCCTTGGCACGGGCAAGGTGCTCGATAGCGAGGATGACCTGCCGGCGATCTGGATCTATTCGCCGATGCTCGACAGGCTTCGGCGTGTCGATGGCGCATGGAAGATCTTTGAGCGCCATGTCGGGGGATCGATGACCAACCGGCGGCTGGAGCCGCTCGATCGGGATCCCCATGCGCTGGCGGCCTTCATGCCGAAGCCGGTCTCGTCGCCTGGAGAACAGGCATGATGGTCCGCCGGCACCTTCAAGGCCGGCTCCATTTCGCGCCGCAGTACGCCCTCGCGCCGCCCATTGGCGAATTAGGCAGTCTGCCGACCGTGCGCGCTTGCACCGAAAGCGCACACGGCCGCAACAGACCAGCCAGATGTCTGTCGGCAACTCGACGCTGGGCAAAGACATCTACCTTGGTCGACATTTCCCCAATGAGGGTATATACACGGATAATGGCCCGTTGTTACAGTTCCCTGCTGCGCTCGGCGACCCGAAGACTGGGATCGGTCTATGATCGAGCGCTCGCGCCGCTGGGCATCAACATTGCCCAGTACGCGCTGCTGAGGACCATCGAGCATCGCCAGCCGGTAAGCCTGACCGAACTCGCCCGCAGCGCCGAACTGGAACGCTCCACGGTTGGCCGCAATGTCCGGGTCCTGGAACGTCTCGGCTTTGTTGCAATGGAACGCGGCGAAAACGATCATCGGGAAGCAGCCGTGACGCTGTGCATCCGCGGCGTCGAGATTCTGCAGAAGGTCGAGCCGATCTGGGAGGAGTGCCAGAAGAAAATCGAGGCTCGACTTGGTCCCGTGAAAGTGACGGCGCTGGAGGAGATTCTTCGATCGTTCTGATTTTTGCGACCCAAAACGGGCATATGCCCGTACCGTGATGCGGCAGAAGGGCCGATCGGGCGGTTGAAACCGCAAGCCTGCCGCCTGTGCCCCCCGAACCGACAGGAGACTATCTCATGAGCGCATCCGACATCATCCTCGCCCATCCCGTCCGCACTGCGATCGGGGCCTATAACGGCACGCTGAAGGGCGTTGCGGCGACAGAGCTTGGTGCGATCGCCGTGCGCGAGACCCTGCGGCGCTCGGGGCTGTCCGGCGACGCGATCGGCACGGTGGTCATGGGCAATGTGATCCAGGCCGGCAACCGGATGAACCCGGCACGGCAGGCAGCGATCGGCGGCGGCCTGCCGGTGTCCGTGCCTGCACTGACCGTCAACCGTGTCTGCGGCTCCGGCGCGCAGGCGATCGTGAGCGCGGCGCTGGAGATTGCGGCCGGGGCGAGCGATGCGGCCATCGCCGGCGGCATGGAGAACATGGACCGTGCGCCGTATCTGATGGACGGCGGGCGCTGGGGTTATCGCATGGGACCTGCGCAGATCCTCGACAGCATGCTGACGGACGGGCTCAACGACGCCTTTTCCGGCGAGCACTCCGGCTGGCACACCGAAGACCTCGTCACCCAGCTTCAGATCACCCGCGAGGCGCAGGATGCGTTTGCGGCGCGCTCGCAGCAGCGCTTCACGGCCGCCAGCGCTGCCGGCAAATTCACCGATGAGATCGTTCCGGTCGAGATCAAGGGCCGCAAGGGAACCGAAATCTTCGATACCGATGAAGCGCCTCGCCCAGATACCACGGCAGAGACGCTCGCGAAGCTGAAGCCGGCCTTCCGCAAGGACGGCACGATCACCGCCGGCAACGCACCGGGACTGAACAGCGCCGCCGCAGCGATGATTGTCGCCGCGCGCGGCTTTGCCGAGGCCAAAGGTATCGAACCGCTTGCGCGTCTGGCGGGGTTTGGCGTCGCCGCCGTCGAGCCGGGCCTGTTTGGCCTCGGCCCCGTTCCGGCCGTGCGCAAGGCGCTCGATCGTGCCGGATGGACGCTTGGTGACGTCGAGCGGATAGAGATCAACGAGGCCTTCGCGGCCGTGCCGCTGGCGGTCATCAAGGAACTCGGCCTGCCCGAAGACATCGTCAATGTCGAGGGCGGCGCCGTCGCCCACGGGCACCCGATCGGCGCTACCGGGGCGATCCTTGCCACGCGGCTCGCGCACGCGATGAAGCGTGACGGGCTGTCGAAAGGCGTCGTCACGCTGTGCATCGGCGGCGGCCAGGGCATCGCGCTTGCGCTCGAGGTGCTGTGACACGCGCCCGACCAACACGAACCATGTCCGCCTTCATTCGGCACATCAAGGAGCAAACCGCATGACGAACTCATCCACCATGAACCGCCGTGTCCTTCTCGCCTCCAGGCCAGACGGCGCGCCGACGCCCGAGAATTTCCTCTTCGAGGACCTGCTCGCCTCCGAACCGACCGAAGGCGAATTGCTCCTGAAAACCCTCTACCTGTCGCTCGATCCCTACACGCGGCCGCATGAGCGCGGCAAAATCCTACGCCCGGCCTGTCGAGGTCGGACACGTCATGGAGGGTGGCACGGTCGCCCAGGTGGTCCAGTCGCGCCATCCCGGTTTTTCCAGCGGCGATCGTGCTTTCCTATTCGGGCTGGCAGAGCTTCTCTGTCTCCGACGGCAAGGGGCTGCGAAAGCTCGATCCATCGCAGGCGCCGGTTACCACGGCGCTTGGCGTCCTCGGCATGCCGGGTTTCACCGCCTATTCCGGCCTGCTGACGATCGGGCAGCCAAAGCCCGGTGAAACCGTGGTCGTTGCGGCCGCCAGCGGTCCGGTCGGCTCACTGGTCGGACAGATCGCCCGGATCAAGGGTGCCCGCGCCATCGGCATTGCCGGCGGCCCGGACAAATGCGCCTTCGTGCGCGACGAGCTTCGGTTCGACACCGTTCTCGATCATCGCTCACCGGATTTCGCAGCCGAGCTTGCATCCGCCTGCCCGAACGGGATCGACGTCTACATCGAAAATGTCGGCGGAACGGTCTGGGACGGGATCTTTCCGCTACTCAACAAGTTCGCCCGGATCCCCGTCTGCGGACTGATCGCCCAGTACAACCACGCCGGAGGCCCTTTTCCCGGGCCTGATCGCCTGCCGACGCTGATGCGTTCCGTCCTGAGCAAGAGCCTTCTGCTGCGCGGTTTCATCAATACCGAGTTCGTCGACCAGTACCCGGAGTTTCTGCGCGACGTCGCGGGCTGGATCGCATCGGGCGAGGTTCGCTACCGGGAAGACATCGTCGATGGTCTCGACCATGCGCCGTCGGCCTTCATCGGCCTGCTCGATGGCAAGAATTTCGGCAAGCTGATCGTCCGGGTCGCCGATGCTGAATGAGGCCAGCCGACGCCGTATGCCGCCCCGCCCGCACAGGAAATGGAGACCATCAGCATGACATCCGGTTTGGAAGCCGAATTCGCACCGATCCGTGGAAGCGTTCTGGTCGCCGGCGTCGGATCGGCCAAGGGGCTGGGAGCCGCCATAGCGCGCCGGTTCGGACAGGAGGGTTATCCGGTGGCGATCGCCGGACGCAATGCCGAAAAGCTGGAAGCGACCCGGTCCCGGCTGGAAGCCGACGGTATTTCCGTCAGCGCTACGGTCGGCGATGTCGCAAACCAGGAGGATGTGAAGCGTTTCGTCGCGGCCGCCGAGGCGCTGGGGCCGCTTGCGGTCGCCGTGCACAATGCCGGCAGCAATCGGCCCGCACCCTTTCTCGAACTGCCGCCGGACGAGTTCGAAGTTCACTGGCGTGAGCAGGCGCTCGGCGCCTACCATCTGGCGCGCGCCGCCCTTCCGGCGCTTCTTGCCCGACAAAACCCTGACGAACCGTTCAGTTACGGACCCAGCCTGCTGTTTACGGGAGCCAGTGGCAGCCTGCGCAGCAAGGCAAGGTATGCACCTTTCAGCGCCGCCAAGGGCCCGCTGCGAAACCTCGCGCAGTCGCTCGCGCGGGAATTCGGACCATGGGGCGTGCATGTGGCCCACGTTGTGATCGACGGAGGGATCGCCGGCTAGCGACTTCTTTCCCGGCTACCCGAGCTTCTGGAAAGCAGAGGCCCTGATGGACTTCTGAGCATAGACGCCATCGCCGAGGCCTATTGGACCCTGGACCATCAGCATCGCAGTGCCTGGACACAGGAGCTCGACCTGCGACCGTGGTCGGAAAACTTCTGATCTGCCGCCCAATTCCTTTCATGCGAAGCGAAGCAGCGTAGGCGAACTTCCGTCTGGTTACCGACCGCGTTGGGTCCTCGGGCATCGCAATCGGAAGCAGGGCCCTCTACGGGATTTGTTTTCCTTCAAATCGTTCCCATCTCGCCACACCGGCGTAGGAACCCCAGTGGAGACATGAATGCCACTGGTGCGTACGACATGGGCGCGCCTTCCTGCCCCGCGAGTTCGCGATCGGTCTCATCTCTTGCAACAAGCTGCAGTGCATATGCCAGCCGTAATATCGTTGACGACCAGGTAGCCACTATCCTCAGCGACAGCCGCGCTGCCCCACTTCATGTCGCCACCTTTCGCCATACAAGCCCAGTTTGCGCTCCTTGCTGGATCGGACGCTGGGACATCAGCGAGATCGAGCGTTCAAATTGCGTTCATCGACACAATGGTGTTCGGCTCACGATAAGCGTCGCCGAGCGGCAGAGACCAGCGCCGTCCCTCTTGTCGGCATCCATGGAGCGACGAGGGACGGCGCTCGCTCTACGCGCACTGGAGGTGGCGTCGCAGAGCCACTCGGCACGTTCGTCATCGTGGGTCAGAAACGCAGACGCTTCAAGCCCGTGCATCGCGGCCACTTTCCCCGGCGAGATGGTTGCTCCAGCGCCTGAAAACCACGCTCGCATTGACGCCACCAAATCCGAATCCGTTGGAAATTGCATAGTCCATATCTATTGCTCGGGACTGGTTTGCAACGAAGTCGATACCGTCGCCGGCGGCGTCGGGATCGTTCAGATTGAGCGTCGGAGGCGCGATCTGGTCCCTCAGCGCGAGGATGGTGAAAATTGCCTCGAGGCCCCCGGCTGCTCCAAGCAGATGACCTGTTGCCGATTTCGTGCCACTGACCGCGATGGAGCGGTTCGCGCCAAAAACACTCTTGATCGCCGCCATCTCTCCCTTGTCTCCAAGCGGCGTGGACGTCGCGTGTGCGTTCAGATGTTTGATCTGGGACGGCGAAATTCCGGCCTGGGCGATGGCGATTTCCATGGCGCGCCGCGCCCCGCTGCCATCCTCCGGCCCCGAGGTGATATGGTGAGCGTCAGCCGTGGTGCCGTAGCCGACTACCTGGGCAATGGGGGTCGCACCACGTGCAAGCGCATGGCTCAACGCCTCGATTACGATGACGCCGGCGCCTTCGCCCATGACGAAGCCGTCACGAGCTGTGTCGAACGGCCTTGACGCCTGGTTCGGAGAATCGTTGAAGCCGGTCGACAGCGACCGCGCAGCGGCGAAACCGCCGAGACTGACGATGTTGATGCAAGCTTCCGTGCCGCCGCACACCGCGACATCGGCCTCGTTGTTGCGAATAAGCCGGGCTGCGTCGCCAATCGCCTGCACGCTCGCCGCGCACGCGGTCACGGGAGCGCCGATCGGTCCTTTGAGGCCATGACGGATCGATACCTGACCCGCTGCCAGATTGACAAGGAAGGAGGGAATGGTGAACGGCGACAGCCGCCGTACGCCACGCTGATCGACCGTGCGCACTGCCTCGGTTATTGCGGGGAAGCCGCCGATCCCCGAGGCAATGATGGTTGCCGTTCGCAGCCGATCTTCTTCCGAAACGGCCTTCCAGCCCGCCTGGGCCAGTGCCTCATCCGCAGCAGCCAACGCAAAGAGAATGAAGCGATCGACCCTGCGCTGATCTTTCGGATCGAGCACTCGATCGGGATCGAACCCCGCCTCTTCGTCGTCATCCCGCGTTGGCACGACGCCGCCGATTTTAGCCGGCAGTTCGCCGACGACGTCATCCGAAAGTCTCCTCAAGCCAGAGCGCCCATCCAACAGGCGGGACCAGGACATCTCAACACCTACGCCCAGAGGGCTGACGGCACCCAGGCCCGTCACAACGACACGTCGCATTCCGTCTCCTAACACTTACCACGTTCAACGGTGCGGACGGCACCGCTGCGCCATTGCAGCCGTTCGATTACTGTCGCTCTACGCCTCGTGGGTTGTCGTCATGTGCCGAACTTCGTATCTCGCCGCTTGAAGAAAACCTTGTGCGAGGGTCTCGTCGTTGACGATACGGGACAACAAAACCGCACCAATCATGAGTGAAAGCACAACTGTCGCCTTGGCACGGGGCCCTTCGTCTTCATCCGCAGGCAGCAGTTCATCGAGAATCTGGAGATGAGCTTTCACTCCGGCCTCGAACGTCGCTCTGACCTCCGTGCTTTGACGAGCAGCGTCCGAGCCCAGTGCAACAATCGGACAACCATCACCCCTTTCCTGACGGTGGTCCGGGGAGAGATAGAAAGCCATCACCGTCTCAAGAGGGCTTTGCGGATCGCTGCCGACCGCATCCGACCATCGGCGGGTCGCCATTTCCATTGCACGTTGCGAGGCCCGCGCGATCAGGTCTTCCTTGGATGCGAACTGCTTGTAAAAGCCGCCCTGCGTCAGGCCGGCGGTCTTCATCAGATCCTTGAGCCCGATGCCATCGAAGCCGTACTCTCGGAACAGACGGCTTGCTGAATTGATGACAGTTTGGTGGTTTTCATCCGCCTGCGCACGACTGACTCGCATGGATCGCTCCGCTCGTTAGATTGTATTTGGCATCTATAGGAGATATAGAGGATGGATGCAATCTAAGGACTTGCGGGCTATCGGTCCACTGACACGCGACCATCGCGGCAGTTCGAAGGTGGTTTCACCATGGAAGGGTCCAGACGCCGATTTCGCCGGTGCGATAAGCAATTTGCGGGGTGCGCATATCGATAATTACATTCGCGTCGGTTATTTCTCCTCGAAAGCAGGCCGACGCTTCCCCGCGCATCCATCGGATCGTCAAAAATCGTTTTACCGAAAAGGTAGTGGCGGCATCTCTTCCTCCCCTGGGCGCCAGATCCACGCGCCGACTTCCGGCCGGGACGAGATCAGTTCATCCAGCGCCTCATCATAGGCATCACCCGCCAAGGGCGGAACGACATAGAGGGCGATCGGCTGCGATTGACGCTGCAGCATTGCAGCCGCAGTTGGTGTTTCTGCCGACAAATTATAGCGCAACCCTTTGACGCTCCGGTCACGCAGCTTGGCTAGCGTATCAATGAGCCTCCTTTCGTAGACGGAGTCATAGGGCACCCAGTTTTCGGCCACGACCATGAGAGCCATGTCCTCGACGACCGCAAGGCCGGCGGGCGTCAGGCCGAACGTCGCGATCGTCATCAGGTGAGAAGCCTCGTCGGCTTCCCACAGTGACAGCTCGTTCTCGAAACGCCCCTGGAGACGTTGGTATAGGCCTTCGTCGAGCAACAACGGGAAATCTGGCAGGTGCTTGACGATCAGCCGGTGGCCGGCGCGCGTCGGAGCGAAATCCTTCACCTCACCCACCAGGATCATCAATTTGCGTGGTCCGCTTTTTGGCGGCAGTGCCGGAACCAGCGCCGCGGCCCGACGCTGTTCGATTGCCGCCTTATCCGCCGCGCGAAACGGCTCAGGCACGAACAGCATCTCGGTCAGTGCTCCGCCCTTCACCGTCATCTGACCCGCCGCCGCGAGCAGGTGCCAGCGAATGTTCCACCAGTGACGCTTGCCGGCCCATCGCGAAGTCCAGGCTGTCAGCTCGGCCTGGTGCCAGAGATAATGGAGCACGCTGCGTATAGAGAGTTTCTTCGCGTCACCAGCAACCATGTCGCTGCCATCGGCTCCCGCCTGCGGTGCCGCTCGTCGGCCTATCTTCGTCAGGCTGAAGGCGACCTTCAGCGCAGCGATCCCGCTCTCGGGATCGACTTGGATTGCGCTGCCCATCAACACGCCGAGCCCCGACAATTCGTCCGGTGGTTCATATGAAGCGCAGCCCGGATCATGACCCCCGCCTGACATCGGCATGCGCTTGACGATGTACTGATCGCCGACCTGCGCGATGTACATGGCCAGCCCGCCATCCTTGCAGAGGCAAAATGGCCGCATTCGCTTACGGTAAGCGTCAGCTAACGCGCCTGAGAACTCGGGTGCTGTCTCCCCGATGATCCGATCAGCAAGTTTGAATCGTCGCATCGCCTCCATCGCTCCGGACGCCGCCGCATCCCCTGTCGAGCATTGATTCACGGTTTCACCGGCGATGCAACCGTCATGAAGCTCGCGCGGGCGCCGCGGCGGTGGCGCGCTTCGCGCGCCGGCTGGCGCGGGCAGAGGCAGAGGGGAGGCCGAGATGCGATGGCGGGTCGAAGCCAGGAGAGAGGCTCCCGGCGCCCGTCGCGGAGAACGACCATGACCCAAATGGAAATCCAGGCGCCGACGCGCATCGCTCCCAACGGCTACAAGGTTGACGTCAGCCGCGGCCAGCGCATCGGTCGCGTGTCATCGGAATGGTTCAACCGCCCGGATGACGAACGCTACCTGTCGCTCACCGACCTGAACAATGCGGTGAAGCGGCGGTCTGAGCGCAGCAAGACGCGTATAGTGGAAAGCGAAGCGATCCGCGTCGAAGCGTCTCGCGACAATCCCGAGCGTCTGACGCTGATGCTGCCCGATTCACACATGCCGGTCGCACCGACGCACTGGAGCTTTGGCCAGCTCGCCAGCCTGGTCGGGGCACCTGCGACGTATCTCCGCCAGCTGCCCGCGGCACTCGCAGGCATCAACCTGCAGTACGGACTTTCGACGCACCGGGCCGAGCAGGTGAAGACGTTGGAGATCGAGAACGGCCGCCTTGAGCTTCGAGCTGTGACGGGTCCGGACTACGGCAGGATTTTTGACCACGAGCTCGTCGATGCGGTTCAGAAGATCGCCGGCAACGGCACCGGCGACACGCGCTGGAAAGTGCCCGGCGTGCTCGACTGGTCGACCAGCATCTACAATCCCAATGTCGATATCTCGAAGGATACGACAACGCTCTATGCTTCCGACCGGGACATCTTCGTGTTCCTGGTCGACGATCTCAACCCGATCGAAGCCGGGCGGCTTCCGAACGGCGAACCGGATCTCTACTTCCGCGGTTTCTATGCGTGGAACAGCGAGGTCGGCTCGAAAACATTAGGAATAGCAAGCTTTTACCTGCGTGCCGTTTGTTGCAACAGGAATCTATGGGGCGTCGAGGATTTCCAAGAAATCACCATCCGGCACTCCAAATATGCCGCCTCACGTTTTGCGCTCGAAGCGGAGCCGGCGCTGATCCAGTTTGCCGAGTCCTCGCCAATGCCCTTCATCAACGGCATCAAGGCGGCGCGCGAGCGTGTCGTCGCTCGTGACGACGACGATCGCACGACATTCCTCCGCAAGCGTGGCTTCTCCAAGGGCGAAACCACGAAGATCATCGATGCCGTGCTCACCGACGAAGGCCATCCGCCGTCATCGGTCTTCGATTTCGTGCAGGGCATCACCCGTGTTGCCCGCGACAAACAGCACCAGGATGTGCGGCTCGAAATGGAAGGCAAGGCCAAGAAGCTCCTCGACCTCGTCCACTGATCCTCCACCAGGCCGATCATCGCCACTCGGGGCGCCGTCCTCCCGGCTAGGAGGACGGCGCTTTTCGTCGTGACGGGTCAGGAGGTCGCAGCGCACCTGTGGCTGCCCGTCATGGAGTGCGACCCATGTACGATCCCGCCGAGAGCCCAATGCCCCTGCTGACGTCCGACCAGCGCGAGCAGCTCCTTGCCAATGGTCGTCAGAGCGGCCGCGACCATGTTCCGGTCGTAAAATTCTTCAATCCCGTCGGCATCGGCACATGGCTTGCCACAGAGCTGGATGCAGACCAGGACACTTGTTTCGGTCTCGCGGACATTGGTTTTCCGGAGCTTGGAACGTTCAGCCTGCGAGAGCTTGCCGCGCTCGAGCTGCCCTTCGGCATGCATATCGAGCGTGACGTCTTCTTCACTGGTGCATTCCCGATCTCGGCCTATGCCGAAGCCGCGCATGAGACCGGAAGCATCGCCGCGGCTATCCGCATTCTTTCCAATGCCGCGCGGGCACAGCACGGGGAGGGAACCTGATGCGCTTCCGTCCGTGGCCCAAACCGGAGCCCTATCGGGACACGTCGCGTAAGCGCGCGGCGTTCAAACGCAAGCAACGCCTCGAATGGGAGGCGCTGCCACTCTTTGCGGAAATGATCGCTGCAGGCCAGCATGGCGTCGACGAAGAAATGGCTCGCCGCCATGTCTGGTGGGACGAGCGCGAACGCGAGCAGCGCGCCCTGCGCGCCAAACGCTGGCGCGCCGCCCGAGCCCGGCTGTTCGCGCTGTCTGACGAGCTTCGCAACACGGTCCGGAAAATCCGGCGGGGTTGCCCGTATCCCGCCGATCCCGCCTATCTGCTCGACCTGCTGCACCAAATCACTGTCGGTCGAGTCGATCCTAAACGGCCGCCCTGGGTCTTTGACGGCAAGCTGACGGCGCGCACCACGCCGAACCCCGAGAAATTCGATGAAGCGTTCCGCCAGATCGGCCATCGAAAAGTCGGCGGCGGCCCGAAGACGACAGCTGCTGACGAGTTCCTGTTCTGCGGCAATCTCGGATCGGGCATCCTTTTCCTGCGCACCCGCGTGCGGCTCAACGACCCGCATGAGAGTTTCTATACCTCATCCGGCCACCGGCTGCGGGATTCGCATGTCGGCAGGGCCGGTCATTGGATCGATCTCGAAGTGCGCGGCGACTGTTCGGATGCCGAGCTCGAGCTGATCCGCCGGCTTGCTCAAGAGGCCGATACCCGACCCGTCGTCATCCGGCGGGTCGACGCTCTGACACCGACAAGCAGGGAGGCGCGCCATGATCAAACGGCGGGGAGCCCGCAATGATGAATCATCCTGAGGCCTGCACGGCGCTGACCCGGATGGAAGCCCGCCTCCGGGAGACGCGCCACAATCTGTTCGAGCTTGAACGATCTCTGCGAGAGCGTGCCGAGGATGAAACCATCGACTCTCGGCCGAAGGCACGTCGATACAACCGCCGCATGTCCAACTCGACCAGCTTGGACGAGGATGCCTACCTCCACATCCTGGATAGGCTAATCAGGAACGCTGCGGTCGATCTCGACCGGCTGCGGCGCAAGATTGAGCGTCAGGATGTGGCCATCAAAGCGCCCGCCAAAAATACCGGGTTAACGCCGCCCGGCCCATCTACACGCCTCTGTAGGCAGCGGCATCGCCTTGGCGGCCAGCCCCGTCGGGTTTCCAGCCACCCCCTTGGCCGAGGGGGTGGCTATCCCCGTGACGGTTTCGCAGGCGGATTTCGTCCGTCGGCCGTCACGGAGATTCCAGCATGCTGCAGCCCGTACCTACAGCAGACTATTCCACCGACATCGCCGCCGCCCTCGCAACGCCGGGAGGCCACCTCTCGATCGGCCGCGGCGGCTTCACGCTCCACTATCGCGACGGGGCGACGCTCTCGGGCTATGGCTGCGAGGCAATCAAGTCACAATGCATCGCTGCCGGCCTCCCGATCATCGATAGCCGCCGTGTGGCGTTCGACGTCGTGGTGCAACTGACCTTGGAGGGACCACTGGTCGCTGTCGGCCGCGAGCCCGACCCAGCCCCCGGGCATGGCCTCTCCTATGCGCCGTTGCACGCGGTCGCCATCCGCTATGCTACCGCCGGCGCCGAGGTCTGGAACATCCCCGGCATCGAAACCACGCTCGTGCCGGCCGAACGCAGGACGGCACCATGACCGGCCGGCCTCTCCTTCAGCTCTACACCACTCTTGCCGAGTTTGAGGATCTGCATGCACGCCACGATCGCACACGCAGCACCAGCAAGACCGTGACTGTCGATCGCCAGGCGCTCATCCACATCCTCATGGACCACGCCCGCATGCTCGAGGCGCTGCGCAAGGCTGGACGGATCGATGTCGCCGAACCGAGTTGAGTCGGGCGGCCTGCGCCGGCGCGGCGGCCGCGAGAGGCAGAGGGCGGAGGGGAGGGTTCCTGACGGGTTTGGAGGTTCGGGGAGAGACCCTGGGCCGCCCGTCATGGAGACCCTGACCATGGCAAAAAGCGCCATTCAGAAGATCGCAATGAACCCCTCGGAGAACATCGCCTTCGACAAGCTTGTCTTGTCACAGGAGAATGTCCGCAGGATAAAGGACGGCGTCACCATCGAGCAGCTCGCCGAGGATATCGGTCGGCGCAAGCTGCTTCAGAGCCTGAATGTTCGGCCCGTGCTCGATGGAGACGGCGAGGAGACTGGCACTTATGAGGTGCCAGCCGGCGGCCGCCGCTATCTCGCGCTCGGCATTCTGGTCAAGCAGAAGCGCCTCGCCAAGAACGAGCTCATCCCTTGCATCGTCAATCGCAGCGGAACGACGTCGGCCGAAGAGGACTCGCTTGCCGAGAATGTGCATCGCGAGAACCTGCATCCGCTCGACCAGTTCCGCGCATTCAACACCCTGAAGGACCAGGGCAAAGACGTCGAAGAGATCGCCGCCCGCTTCTTCGTCTCGGCTGCGACCGTCAAGCAGCGGCTGAGGCTGGCCTCTGTCTCGCCAAAGCTGCTCGAACTCTACGAAAAGGATGAGATTCGTCTTGAGCAGATCATGGCGTTTTCTATCTCCGACGACCATGCCCGACAGGAGCAGGTCTGGGACCGCATCACCAAAAGCCCGAATATGCAGGAGCCCTACTACATCAGGCGCCTGCTGACCGAAACCACGGTCCGCGCCGACGATCGCCGTGCGGTCTATGTCGGCACTGAGGCCTACGAGGCTGCCGGCGGCATCATCCTGCGCGACCTGTTCGAGCAGGATTCCGGCGGCTGGTTCCAGGATGCGGCTTTGCTCGAGCAGCTGGTCTTCGAAAAGCTCAAGGCCGATGCCGAGGCGGTTCGCGGCGACGGTTGGAAATGGGTCGAGGCGGCCATCAGCTTCCCGTATGGCCACACCTCCGGCATGCGGCGGGTCTATGCCGAACCGGCGGAGATGAGCGCCGAGGAGATCGCTCGGCACGACGCGGCGAAAGGGGAGTATGATGCGCTCGACGCGAAGTATGCCGAGATGGAGGACGCCGACCAGGAGATCGAGGACCAGCTCGATCAGCTTGGCGCTGAACTCGATGCTTTCGGCGATCGTCCCCAGGTCTACGACCCGGAGCAGAAGGCCATCGGCGGAGCGTTCCTGACCCTTGGCGCCAACGGCCAGCTCCAGGTCGAAGCCGGCTTCGTCCGTCCCGAGGATGAGCCGCGGGCCGAAGTCCACGACGACGAGGAGGCTGACGGCGACGATCGCGACCCATCGCAGCCAGACGAAGACGCCGCCAATCGTGTCGTCGTCAACGGCAGGTCTACGAACGGAACGTCCGACGGCGCTGATGAGCCGGAGGATGAAGGCATCAAGCCGCTGCCCGAACGGCTCGTCTTCGATCTCACCGCGCAGAAGACATTGGCGCTGCGTAACGCTCTTGCCGGTGACGTTGACATCGCCTTCGTCACTGTTCTCCATGCCCTCGTACTGCAGGTGTTCTACCGCTTCGCCAAGAACAGCTGCCTCGAGATCAACATGACGAGCAACAGTTTCGGCCAGGTCCAGGATCTCGCCGAGACTCCCTGGGCGAAGGAGATCGCCGAGCGTCACGAGGCATGGGACCGGGATATGCCGGACAGCGACAAGCTGTGGGAATTCCTGCTCGGTCTCGATGAAGCAAGCCGCAAGGCGCTGCTCGCGCACTGCGTCTCGCTGTCGGTCAACGCTGTGGTCGAGCCTTGGAACAAGCGCCCGGGTGCGCTTGCCCATGCCGATGCGCTCGCTGCAACGCTTGGCTTCGACATGGTCGAAGCTGGCTGGTCGCCCACCGTCGACAACTATCTTGGCCGCGTCACCAAGGCCCGGATCGTTCAGGCGGTGCGCGAGGCCCGCGGCGAGGGCTCCGCGCAGCTGATCGACCACATGAAGAAGGACCTGATGGCCCGCGAGGCGGCTCGCCTTCTCGAAGGGTCGAACTGGCTGCCCGAGCCGTTGCGTTTTGATGGCGATGCCGCGGTTGCCGATGCCGGCGAGACCGTCACCGACGAGGTGACGGATGAGACGGCTCTCGACGCCGCCGCCGAGCTGCCGGCCTTCCTCGCTGACGATGCCGGCACATCATCCGATGAACCGATGACCGTCGCCGAAGATGACACCGACCACCTTCAGGCCGCCGAGTAATCGGCATTCCGCTTCGCACCGGGCCCGGCACCTCTACCGGGCCCTTTTTCGTATTCCGACATGGAGGATTTCGCATGTCAGCACACACAATTTACGATTGCGCCGTTTTGGGAAGTGTCATCCGCTATTCCGACGGCACGGCGAAGCCGCCGGTCCGCTTCAGAAAAAAGCTGTCCGTGTGGCAGAGCCGCAACGGCTCCGGCCGCCTCGTGAAGAAGGAGCCGCCGCAAACGCGCGCGACCTATAGCTCGCCGGCATATTTTACCCTGCATGAGGGTATTTTCGGGGAGGGCGGCGTCATCGTCGTCTCGGTGAGGCGCACCTGGTCCGTCGAGAGCGACCTGCGTTTTGTGATCGTCGAGCGCCCCGCAATCGGCATGGTCCGTGTCCTACAGGACCTCGGAGACAGCCCGGAACTCTTGCATCTCGCCGCGAACCGCGAGGCGGCCGAACACTGGCTCGCCCGCAACCGGTACAGCCGTGCCTATCTCAAGGAAGTGACCGCCGACGAGGTCGGCGCCGACGTTATCGAAGGCCGCGCAGCCGCCTGACGTTTCCACAACATCAACTCAACCGAAGACAGGCCCGAGGTCGCGCCAGCGATTGCCGGGCCTGTTCCGTTTCATGGAGATAGACATGTTCGACTGGACCAGAAGCTGCTCCTATGACGAGCAGCAGAAGAGACGTTTTCACACGACGGCCCGTTCGCGGCTGAAGAAACTCGCCGCCGAACTTGGCCTGCCGACGGGATCTTACGACCTGCGCTCGAACAAGGCGGGCATAGCCGTTTCTGGCGAAATTACCCTTCACCATGACCGGGCATACATCCAGGTCGGCCAGTTCGGAATGTCCTCCGGCCACGGCATCCTGATACGCACCTGCAAGGGCCGTAAGGACTATTCGGGCGGCGCCAATCACTTCGTCGCGCTCACCATGCTCGACAATATTCCGGCGCTCGCCGCCGCCGTCCGCGCCATCACAGGCGTCGGTCATTTCTCGGGACATTCCGCGGATCGCCACGCCGCCTGAAACCGCCCCGCCGATCCCGTCATCCATCGACCGTCTCTCGCCGCGGCACCTCCCCGCGGCGGAAGCGTCGCCCGTTCCGGAGACATGTCATGTCCACCCATCCCCCGTTCCGAAAGGTGTTCGCCGGAGTCGCAACACGTTCGCAGATGTTTGCCCTTTTCAACCGCCACCGTGACACGCCGGGTGTCAATCCCCTGTCCGGCAAGGCATATGCGTCGGAGTGGTTCGAGATCGAGGCCTCCTCGTACCATTTCATGCTCGGTCTTCTGCCACCGCTGTTTCAGCGGACCGGCATGTTCGGCATGTCCGAATACAAGGCCGGCAACGTCACCAGCGTCTTCTTCGCGGTCAGGATCCGTGGCCGCGAACGGTGGTTCCATGGCTTCTGCGATCTCTCCGACAAGCGAAGCCCCGACGCCATGCGGGCAGCAATAGTTGCCTACGAGACAGGCGCCGTCGACAGCATGACGCGCGAGGAAAAACTCGAAGCGATCTGGTCCGCAACAGATGCGGACTTCAGAGGCATCGCCAGCGAGACCAATCCGGACGCCTGGCCGCCGGAGCATCATGGCAAGCGGACCATCCTAACCTTCGTCGCCGGGAAGGGCACCACCCTCAAGCTGCTGGAGGATCTGACCGACGAAGAGATCGACAGCCGCATGCCGGCAGTCCACGCACGGTCGAGGAGGGGAGGGGGCAACGATGCGGAACCATCGTAAGCCACCGCGGCCGGCGGACAACCCAAGCTGGGAGGCGCATTCCATTTACACTGCCGACCTTGGAGTTCCGGACAGGTGCCGATACCGGCGGACACCACCCGGCTCCCCGGCCGTCGCCGATCTCGTGCGGCCCGGAGACACGGTCTCGACCTCCTACGGCACCGGGGGTGTCGTGGCTGAGGTGAAGGAATACTTCTATGCGGCACCGACAGGCGAGACGCTGTCGCATTTCACCATCGTCTACGTGCCGCCCGATCGCGCCGCAAAATACCGCGATCCCGATCGTCACTGGATCAATGAGTGCGTCGCCGTCGGTGACCGCATCCTGATGCTATTCGAGGCCAATGCGGACGAGGTCTTCGTCGTCCGGCCCCAATCGGCAGAACCGCGGCCGCCGAGGACCATCGTCATCAGATAGGCACCGCCGCTGATCAAGTGACTCAGCGCGTGCAAATTCAACCTGGAAAGGAAGCCGCCATGGCCAGAAAGGCCTTTTTCGCCGCCTTCGTCATCGATGAAGAGGCATACACGCCCGAACCCGGTCCGGTCGACTGTCACTTTGTCGTCTCCGATCTCGCACAGTCAAACTTTGATGAGCAGCCCGGCGTGTCGAACTTCATCGTCTGGGATACGCTCGAGGAGTTGATCGCAGATCACCGGCGGCACCAACCAACACTGGCCAATAACTTCAGCGACGGAGAGCCCACAGATCGGGCAAGCTTCGCTCGCGCCGCTGAAATATGTACGACAACGAGGACAATGTTTCGTGACTATCTTTCGCCGGCGATGCGAACTGCCATGGCCTTCGAATACTACGAGGTCAGGCCGTGCATCGAACGCTATCGGCAAATCGCGTCCTATGCCGATGAAAAGGACTATGCCGCCGATCTCACGAAGGCGCAGGCGTCGGGCAAAGAGTTTCGCACCTTCTGGTCGCTATACGGAATCGACGCCGGCGCCCATACCGCCATCGGCGACTTCGTCTCGAAGGATGCCGCGCACGAAGTCATGAACGCGATCCTGGCTGTCCCTGCGGCCGCCCGAAACGCGATTCACGCCGAAACCGCTGCCAGATCGCGCAACGTCGTCGATGGTGCGGCGGGAGCACGAGCCGCCGCGGACTGGCTCGACGACATGATCAACCAGTGCTCGAACGATCAGCGAATCTGACTATCCCGCCGATGCCTCAGTTTCCTCGCCCTCGCCGATCGACTGCGGAACGATGACAACGCGCTCGACGCACGCTTCGTAGCCTGACCTTCACGCCCATCAGCCTCGCATCTGAGCCGGCGCTTAGGAAGGGGCATCACCGATGATTCCGGGAGACATCGACATGATCGATACCACCGCTGAGCACGCCCGCTTCGAGGGCAATCTTCTGCTACGTCGCCGTTCACTCACCGGTCTACCGCGACGACCAGTTTGCCATCGGAATAGCTGTTCTCGGTGAGCCCGGCTATTCGTTCCCCCTCACGCTGGAACTCTTCCCGACCTATGACAAGGCTTCAATACGCGCCCAGGTACTTAATGAGGTCTTCTCCTACAGCGCCGATACCTGCGTCGCCATCGTGGCCGATACGATGATCCGACAAAGCCAGCGAAGGCCAACCATCGAGCGCCTTTTTGACCTTCTTCGCGAAGCAACGGACGATGGAACGCTTGACCGCCTGGCCTGCGACGTCGCGCATCCTGAGACGATCGACGATTTCTGCGATGCGGTCGAGGCATCAAGATGACATCGCCACCTGAGATCGATCCCAACGGACAAACGTGATGATTGTGGGCACTGGCACGCTTCGCAACTGACGCCTCCGTCCTTCGATCGTTAGGCCCCGGCGCTCCACGCGAGAGGCCGAGGCACCCCGGCAGGAGGTGATGCCGGGGTGCGGGAAAGGGGGGCCGGCATCACGATCCTGACGATAAGCAAGGATGAACGGGAGCCGGAACAATGTGTCGGGTGCTCAACAAGCATACAGATGTGATCCCGCCCGGAGCGAAATACATCGGTCGCGGATCGAAATGGGGCAATCGCTTCGTCATCGGCTGCGATGGCGATCGCGAAACCGTGGTCGCGAAGCACGAGCGCTGGCTTGCCGACCAGCATGACCTGCTGCGCTCGCTCGACGAGTTGCGCGGCTGCGATCTGGTGTGCTTCTGCGCGCCCCGCCTGTGCCACGGCAATCTTTATCTTCGCCTGGCGAACGCGACGCGCGAGGAGCGCATCGCCTGGTGGCGCGGCATCAAGGCCGCCCACTGATCGTCAGGACCTTCCTTTTCCTGCCCGGCCTCGCGCCGGGCATCGACTTTTCATGAGAGGAACAACGCCATGCCCAAGTTCACCATCGAAGCCACCTACCGCATGCCCTACTACCGGGCAGCGGACCTACGAAGCCTCCACGCCCGACGAGGCCTGCCGTCAGGCCTTCGAGGATGAAGACTGGTCAGGCGAGCTGCCCGACTTTGAGTGCGCGGGTTCCACCTATATCACCGGCATCTGGAGGGGCACCGATTCCGCCTATGAAAGCGCGGCGCTCGCGGTGCCCTCGCACTTTGACGAAACGGCACAGCGCATGGTCGACCACTTCCACATATTGCTCGACCTGCTCGCCTATCCCGCCCAGCCGAGGGGGCTCTCCCAGGTTGATTTCGAACGCTGGCTGCCCAAGGCCGTCAAGGCAGTCGACAAAGCGAGGGCGATCATCGAGGAACGCCGCGACCCCGACCAGTCAGCCGGCCCGGAGGAATCGTCATGACCACCTTTGTCCTGGCATTCTACGAGATCGACCGGGCCTATGGAGGACCCGAAGAAGGCGGCTGGTGGTACGATACCGGTCAACTCGTGCGCGTCTGGCGCACCCTAAAGAGCGAGGAAAAGGCGTACGTCGTCGCACGCCGCGCAAACCGCCTTCTCGAGCATCTGCAACGGCATCGGCGAGACGTCGGGTCGGTCGTCTACAATAACGGACGCCACATGGTCACGGTGTGCGAAAACGTCGCCCCGAAATCCTATCCCGAGACACGACCGCGCTATGAATGAGCCGGTTTAGCCGGCAATCGCCATCGCGACAGATAAGTGCGTTTACTTCCCCCTGCGCAGCACCTGGGGCAACCGTCGCTTCCACCGCTGGCCGCGCGGAAGGGTTTCGGCATTTCGACGTGGTCTGCGCGACGGTTTCGGACGCGTGGGCTCGATGCTGGCCGCCTCGCTCGGCGGGTGCTCGAGATCACGCGTGTCGGCGTCTGGAACGACCTGCGCATCGCGCAACGGCATCGTCGATGGTGAAACCGTCACATCTTCGAATGTGAACGGTTGTTCTATAACCTTCGTGTCCAGCAGTTTCGCCTCGACCTCTGGCTTTCTCTCCGGCGCTTCGGCAGCGATCGCGGACAGGTCAATTCCACCCCAGATTGATTGCTTGCGCGCAGCATCGCCGCGCTTTTTCTTAACCTCCACGACGAAGGGTCGGGTCTGCCGCCTCATGCAATGTCATCCTGGGTAGAAGAGATTCGATCCGCTCACCGGATCACGAGGCCCACCTACATTGGCCGCGTCCTATCGTCCACCCGCGCGAAGCTTTGACGATCGCCCATCCACGGGATGATGCCGGGACGAAGCCTCCGACTGACCCTTCAGATCACCGGCGCGACAGCTGTTCGCCCCGCCGCAAGAGGCAGAGCGGGGCCGGCAGGAGTGCGGGCCGGCTGGTGCGCAGAGCGTGTGCCAGCGCGGCGCTCACTCCTCACGCGAAGGACATCTCCATGAACATCGTCATGCCTGCATCGGCCGCCGCCCCGGCGGTCCCCTCCCTTGCCGTGCCCGGATCCAGGGCCTCGAACCGCGCCGCAGTGATCCTGCGCGCGGCAAAGCTTCTTCTCCTTCCTCTCGAAGGCGGCCGCGCGATCAGCACCAATGTGCTCGCCGCGGCCATGTCATCGTCTTTCGGCGGCACGGATGCCGAAGGGTTCTGGGTCTGGAAGGACGCCTATGAGGCGCTCGAAGTCGCCCAGATCCTGTTCATGCGCAAGTTCGGACCGGCGATCCTGACGCGCTCCGCGTCGCCGCAGGCCGCACTTGCCATGGTCACGCGGATCGCCCAGCTCGCCCCAACCCACACCCGGAGGTCCGATGAAAGCCAGGCGCTGCAGCAGCTCTCGACGCCGCTGCCGCTTTCCTTCGTAGCTGCCCAAGCGGCAGGGATCACCTCGGCCGATCTGGTGCTCGAGCCGTCGGCTGGCACGGGTCTGCTCGCCATCCATGCCGAGATGGCGCAGGCCTCGCTCGTACTCAACGAACTTGCCGCGACACGCGCCGATCTTCTCAGCCTGATTTTCCCCCGCAGTTCCGTCTCCCGGCACGACGCCGCCCATATCGACGATCACCTCGATGCCGTCATCGAGCCCTCCGTCGTGCTGATGAACCCGCCCTTCACCGTGGGCGCCCACGTCGATGGCCATGTCGCCGACGCCGCATGGCGGCATCTTTCTTCAGCGTTTGCCCGCCTGCGCGCCGGCGGTCGACTCGTCGCAATCACCGGCACTGGCCTTTCTCCCGAAAACCCGAAATGGCGGCCCGCCTTCGAGCGCTTGCAGCAGAACGGCAGGATCGTCTTCACCGCGGCGATCGACGGCCGCGTCTATGCCCGCCATGGCACCACCGCCGAGACCCGCCTGACGATCATCGACAAGACGCCAGCGTCCGACCCGACCTCATTTGCGGCGTCGCCGGGCAAGGCTGGGGATGTCGAGAAGCTGCTCTCCTGGATTTCCGACCTGCCGCCCCGTACACCGGGCGGCCTTCCGGATTCGATCGGGGCCCTGTCGAACCGCGTGCTGCGCAATGCCGCCAAGCAAATGGCTGCTCGATCCGCTGGGCGATCGGCACCGATCGCCGTCTCGGCAGCCGCCCGGAAAACTGTCAGCCCGGTCCGTCCTGTCCCCCCGGCGAAGCCAGCCCGGCCGCTCGCGTCGAGCAGCAGCCCGGTCGTTCCGCTCGCCTATGCGCTGCGCGACTGGATGCCGGAAGAGGGCGGCCGGCTCACCGATTCGATCTACGAGCCCTATGCGCTCCAGTCGATCGACATCCCGCGCGCCAAGTCCCATCCGACGCCGCTGGTACAGTCGGCCGCCATGGCCGCGGTCGCGCCGCCGAAACCCTCCTACCGGCCGCTCCTGCCTGATGTCATCATCGACGAGGGCCTGCTATCCGATGCCCAGATCGAAAGTGTGATCTATGCCGGTGAGGCACATTCCGGCCATCTCGCCGGTGCCTGGACTGTCGACGAGACCTCCGACATCGTCTCGGCCGCACCCGAAGGAGCCGACAATGCTGTCCGCTTCCGCCGTGGATGGTTTCTGGGGGACGGCACCGGCTGCGGCAAGGGCAGGCAGGTCGCCGGGATCATCCTCGACAACTGGCTGCAGGGCCGACGCCGTGCGATCTGGATTTCCAAGTCGGACAAGCTGCTCGAAGACGCCCAGCGCGACTGGTCGGCGCTTGGCCAGGAACCCCTTCTTGTTCAGCCGCTGTCCCGCTATCGGCAGGGCACGCCGATCCGCCTTGCCGAAGGCATCCTCTTCACGACCTACGCAACGCTGCGGTCGCAGGAGCGCGACGGCAAAAAATCCCGCATCGCCCAGATCCTCGACTGGGTTGGGCAAGAGGCGGGGAGGGCCGAAGGCCCGACAGGGACGAAAAAGCCCTTCGATGGCGTCATCGTCTTCGACGAAGCGCATGCCATGGCGAACGCCGCTGGCGGCAGAGGCGAACGCGGCGATGTCGCGCCTTCCCAGCAGGGCAAGGCGGGACTCCGATTGCAGCATGCGCTGCCCGACGCCCGCGTCGTCTATGTCTCGGCGACCGGCGCCACCGCGGTCGCGAATCTGGCCTATGCACAGCGCCTCGGCATCTGGGGCAGCGAGGACTTTCCCTTCGCCAACCGCGCCGAATTCGTTTCGGCCATCGAGGATGGCGGCGTCGCCGCGATGGAGGTGCTCGCCCGCGATCTCAAATCGCTCGGTCTCTACACCTCGCGCTCGCTCTCCTATGACGGCGTCGAATACGACCTGCTCGAACACGCGCTGACCCGGGAGCAGATCCGCATCTACAATGCCTATGCCGACGCGTTCCAGGTCATCCATAACAATCTGACCGCCGCGCTCGGGGCGGCCAACATCACCAGCGAGACCGGCACGCTGAACCGGAATGCGAAGGCGGCGGCACGCTCGGCCTTCGAGAGCACCAAGCAGCGCTTCTTCTCCCACCTCATCATCTCGATGATGACGCCGACGCTGATCGGTGCGATCGAGCAGGACCGCGCCGATGGTCATTCGGCCGTCGTGCAGATCGTCTCCACCGGCGAAGCCCTGATGGAACGGAGGCTGGCCGAGATCCCGACCGAGGAGTGGTCCGACCTCCATGTTGATGTCACGCCGAGGGAATATGTCGGAGGGTACTTGATGCACTCCTTCCCGACGCAGCTCTTCGAAGAGTATTCGGACGCGGAAGGCAATATCTATTCGCGGCCCGTGCATGACGCGGACGGAAATCCCGTCCAGTGCCGCGAGGCGGTTCGCCGGCGCGATGAGATGATCGAGAGGATCGCCTCGCTGCCGCCGGTCGGCAGCGCGCTCGACCGGATCATCCACCATTTCGGAACGGATGTCGTCGCGGAGGTGACCGGCCGCTCGCGGCGCATCGTCAGGAGGACCGGCCGCGACGGCATTGACCGGCTCGCCGTCGAGAACCGCGCAGGTTCGGCAAATCTTGCCGAAACCCAAAGCTTCATGGATGACGACAAAAGCGTCCTGATCTTTTCCGACGCTGGCGGCACCGGCCGCTCCTACCACGCTGATCTCGGAGCCAGGAACCAGAGGCTGCGCAAGCACTATCTGCTTGAAGCCGGCTGGCGCGCCGACAACGCCATCCAGGGTCTTGGTCGAACCCACCGCACCAACCAGGCGCAGCCGCCTCTGTTGCGGCCGATGGCCGCCAATGTCAAAGCCGGAAAACGCTTCCTGTCGACCATCGCCCGACGGCTCGACACGCTGGGCGCCATCACCCGCGGCCAGCGCCAGACTGGCGGGGCAGGGCTGTTCCGCGCAGAAGACAACCTGGAAAGCCCCTATGCCCGCGCGGCACTACGCCAATTCTACTACCTGCTCCACCAGGGCAAAATCGACGGCTGCTCGCTGACGACGTTTGAAGCGGTCACCGGTCTGTCGCTGATCACCGACGAGGGCGGATTGCGCGAGGAGCTGCCGCCGATCACGACCTGGCTGAACCGGCTGCTGGCGCTGCGGATCGAAACCCAGAATCTCCTGTTCGAGGTGTTCGAGCAGCTGATGACGGCCAAGGTCGAAGGCGCCATCGCCGCCGGCAACTACGATAAAGGGCTGGAGACGATCACGGCGGAGAGCATCACCATCACCGATCGGCGCACCGTTTACACCCATCCGGTCTCCGGTGCGCAGTCGCATGTGCTGACCGTGGCCCGCAAGGACCGCATCCTGCCACTCGGCCTGCCCGACGCACTGGCGATAGCCCGCGCGGAGCCGCAGTCGGTCCTGCTGGTCAACACGCGCTCTAACCGCGCAGCGATCCAGCTGCCGACGGCCAGCCTCATGCTCGACGACGGCGCGATCGAACACCGCGTGCGCCTGCTGCGCCCGACCGACGAGCTGCGCTTCGGTCTCGATGCCCTTGCCGAGACCCATTGGCAGCCTGCGGACCGAAAACTATTCTGCGAACTCTGGCAGGCCGAAGTTGCTACGGTCCCGGAGTTTGCCACCAGCACCTTCCACATCGTTACGGGACTGCTGCTGCCGATCTGGCGGCGCCTTCCCGAGCATGACTGCCAAGTCTACCGTATCCAGACCGATGCCGGCGAACGCATCATCGGCCGTCACATCGCGCCGACGCTGGTCGCCACGCTGCTCCGCAATCTCGGCGTCGATCATGTGCCGACGCTGGCGCCGGAGGAGGCATGGACAGGCCTGATCGAAGGCAAGATCGGCTTGCAACTTGCCGACGGCCTGGTCCTGCGCCGCAGCCGCGTCATGAACGACTACCGCGTCGAACTGATCGGCTTCACCGATGCGATTATCCCGCGGCTGAAGGCGCTCGGCCTGATCTCCGAAATCATCTCCTGGAAGCTGAGGCTGTTTATTCCGACCTCTGGGCAGGGGTCGGCCATGCTCGCCTCCCTTCTCGATCGCCATACGCTGCTCGGCGTCACCGATCGATCGGCGGTTTGAGCGAGGGAGGCGAAGATGACCGGCTCGGCCTCCGAGCTGGCACGTCGTCTCGGCGAACATGCCGAGGCGGTGTGCCGCGAATATCTCTCCAACGGGTATCGCTCCGGGAACCACTGGATTGTCGGTGATGTCCGAAACACGCGCGGCCGCTCCACGCATGTCCGGCTGAGGGCCAACGCCAAGGGGCCTTCTGGAAAATGGGTCGATGAGGCCTCGGGCGAACATGGTGACCTGCTCGACGTCATCCGCGAAAGCTGCGGCTTGGTCGAGTTCCGCGACATCGTCGACGAGGCCCGCCGGTTCCTTGCCCTGCCGCGCCCGCAACCGCTGGTCTCCGACCAGTCCCGCCAGCCGGCCGCAGCACGCGGCTCCCCTGACGCCGCGCGTCGCCTGTTCGCCATGTCCCAGTCGATCGCCGGCACGCTGGCCGAACGCTATCTTGCCGGCCGCGGCATCCTGCTTAGTCCGCGGGAGCGATCCTTGCGCTTCCATCCCGGCTGCTACTACCGAGACCTCGTGACCGGCGAGACGCTGACGCTGCCAGCTCTGATCGCCGCAGTCACCGGCCTCGAGGGGCGGATCACCGGCCTGCAGCGCACCTGGCTTGATCCTGCGGGCACGGGCAAGGCGCAGCTCGCCAATCCCCGCCGCTCGCTCGGGAATCTTCTCGGCAACGCCATCTGGCTCGGCCTTGCGCCCGGTACGCCCGTCCCGGTCATGGCCGCTGGCGAGGGTTTCGAGACGATGGCCTCGCTCCGCACGGTGATGCCGACTCTGCCGGTCGCCGCCGCCACCTCGGCGAATCACCTCTCGGTTCTCTCCTTCCCGCCCGGCTGCCGTCGCCTCTACATCGCGGCTGATGCAGATGCCGCCGGCCGGCATGGCATCGAGCGTCTCAGCCAGCGCGCAGGCGAGGCCGGAATCCTCGCTCTGGCGTTGCGGCCGCAGCTCGGCGACTTCAACGACGATCTGCGCCATCTCGGCCCCGGACATCTCGCGGCATGGCTCGGTGATCAGCTCGCCCCTGAGGATGCCCGTGTCTTCCTGCCGCCCGCATGACCAATGCGCGAGGCCGGCAGGCGGGCAGGGCGGCGTCACCGGCAATCCCGCAGGCATGGCGGGAGGCTCACCGGGGAGGCCGCGCCCGCGGCCTGCCTGAGAGGCGATCCCTGCCACCCCCCGGTCACGGCCGCAACGGCTGCGCCGTCCTCCGCTCGCGCTCCGGCCTTCGGTGCGGCCGCGCCCGGTGCGCGGCCGGGTTTCGCTGTCAGGCCGCGATGGGCGCGGCAACAACCGACGGAGACACGCCATGACCTACGAGCTTCCTTTCGACGACGCCTACGAGCCCTACCACGCCTCCTCGCCGACCGACCGCGTCATCCTCGAACTGCAGATGTACGGCCATCGCCCGCATCAGGACGAGCCCGATCCTCGCCCGCTCCCTGACGACGAGGTGATCCGTGCCGGCCTCGCCGGGATCGTCGAGACCTTTGCCGGCATGCTCGGCGACACCAGGCTCGAACCCGACCTCGACGACCTGCTCTGGAGCTTCGCCAACGTCTTCCATCGCGCCGCCGAGCGTGTCGCCCGCAGTCTCGACCGCAATGAGGAGGCACAGCGCTCGAGCCAGAACGAGCAGGACGGATCGGAGGTGAAATCTGTCGAACTGGAACGGCTCACCGCCGAAGGCATCACCTATATCGAGCGCCGCAACGTGCTCGAAATCATGCGCGACGAGGCCGCAGACCTCTACGAGGCGCAGACCGGCTCGGCATGGCGGCCGCGCACCGGCTCCAAGGTTTCCCATCAGGCAATGACGTCGGCGGTGATCGATAGCCGGGACTTCCTTGCCGCACGCCGCCGCGCCGAGACCGAGGTGCTGGTTCCCGCCGGCACCAAGATCGCTTTCGCCGGCGGCCTCGACTGCAACGAGCACGAGCGGATCTGGGATGCGCTCGACAAGGCCCGCGAGAAGCATCCCGACATGGTCCTGCTGCACGGCGGCAGCCCGCGCGGCGCCGAACGCATCGCCGCCTGCTGGGCCGAGAACCGCAAGGTCACGCAGATAGCCTTCAAACCGGACTGGAACCGGCACGCCAAGGCCGCCCCATTCCGCCGGAACGATCAGCTGCTGTCGGTCGTGCCCTACGGGCTGATCGTCTTCCCTGGATCCGGCATCACCGAAAACCTCGCCGACAAGGCTCGCCGCCTCGGTATTCCGGTCTGGCGGTTCACGGAGGCCGGCGCGTGAGCGCCGGTTTCCATCGCATCCGCGCACGATCGAACCCGACCGTCCGCGGTCGGTTCGTGCCGCGCTTCGCGCACCGGAAGCCGCCGCGCGAAGCGCGGCACGTATCCGCGTCCAGGGTTCGATTCGCGCGATCGACGCCGAGGGTGGCAGTGGGGCTTGGACGCGCCGGCCTGCGGCCGGCCGGGCTCTAGTCGCGGCGTGCCGCCGCTCCCCGAGCCGGCTTCGCCGTCTCGGCCTTCGGTAACGATCCCTCGCGCGCAGCCAGCCGTCCACGCCGCGCCTTCGGGGAGGGGGAGGGAGGCTGGGGGCAGGGCGGATGCCTTGAGAGAAGGGAAAGCGACCATGGCGATGATATTCCTGGGCGGCTCACGCGATATCTTCGAGCTGCCGGCCCCCGCGATCGAGCGGATCGGCACGATCGTCTCGGCCGAGCATGGCGTGCTGATCGGCGATGCGCCTGGAGCCGATGCCGAGATGCAGGGCCTGCTCGCGGGCTACAACTACGAGCATGTCGGCGTCTTCCATGCCCGGGCCGAGCCGCGCAACAATCTCGGTGACTGGGCTGCCTACCACATACCGCCGCCGGCCGGCACACAGGGCTTCGCCATCCATGCCGAGAAGGATCGCGAAATGGCCCGCCGCGCCGACTTCGGCCTGATGATCTGGGACGGCGCATCGCCCGGCACCTGCCTCAACGTGTTGCGCCTTGCCTTGCTCAGCCGCCCCTGCGTCATCTACGACACGATGCGGAGAAGGGTAGCGACCGTCCAAAGCACCACGGACTGGCGCTCCATGGTTCTCGGTGCCGGCCCTGATGTCTATCGGCAGGTCGAAGCGCGCATGACGGCGGACGAGCGGTTGGCACTTGCGGCCTGATCACCACGGGACGGCGCCAGCCGCCCGCCGTGACCGGCCGAAGGCCGACGCTGCGCTTATGTTGATCGCGACGGTCATTCTCGGACTCCTCTCGAAGCCGACCCCTTGCGAGGTCGGCCCTCGCGGCCCCGGGTAATCCTCAGTGACATCCTGCCTGTCTGTCGCGCGAGGGGCAGGGCGGTTGCAGATCGGATAGCACATCCCCGGGCTGCGCTTGGCCGGGTGAACCCGCCGGTGCGGGAACCGACCGCCACCTGGCGCGTCCGATCACGAAACCTTCCGCAATATGGAGGCCGGGTGCGACTGGGGAGCTGCGCGCTGGCCAGTCGGGTTCGGGAGGGCGATGGAAAGGCAAATCCGCAGGCCGGGCAAACGCATGTCCGCGGCCGCCGCGCCCGGCGCGGGGGATCTGCGATGGTGGCCGGAAGCATCGCCTTCGCTCACATCCGGACCATTCCCGTGGTTATGTCGCCTTTGTAGTGGACCGCCTGCTTTTGCGGTCAACCCCCGTTGGGGGTACGCTCGGCAAAAATTCAGGAAAATTCGATTTCGGTCTTTTGTTTGCGGGCCAGGCACTTTCCTTCCCGCAAGCGGGGCCCTTCGAAAGTGCGGCCCGCCGGCTTCGGAAAATAGAATTTTCCAGAATTTCTTGCCGAGTGACCGCAGCAGGACGGCCCTCTCCAGCGGCGCCATCGGGAATGGTCCCGATGCAACCGAAGGAGAAGTACCATGGCCACCACGATCGCAAACCTCACCGCCAAGGCCGACGGCTCGATGGAAGGCGTGTTCGCCACGCTGCGGGTCAACGCCCCGATCACCCTGATCCCGAACACCAACAAGACGCGCGAGGATGCTCCCGACTACCGCATCGTCAACAAGCGGACGGGCTTCGAGATCGGAGCCGGGTGGCACCGCATCTCCCAGCGTTCGGGCGAGGAATACCTCTCGGTCAAGCTCGAAGCCCCCGAGATCGGCGTGATCTTCGGCAACCTGGCTCCCGCCCCCGGCGGCGACGAGAACAAGAAGGTGATCCTGTGGAACAACCCGCAGTGAACCGCAGCGAGCCGGCCCCTCCAAGGGGCCGGCTCTCCTTTTTCGCCCCAACTCCACCGGGAGGCTTCCATGAGCCGCTACACCATCACCGTCACCAGCAGCGACAGCCGCTCCGACCCGGACGCCGTCATCGGCTACGATCCGCCGCTGCGCACCTTCTTCCTGCAGGCATTCCCGGATGACACGGGCGACGATCTCGTCCTGTGGCTCGGCACTGCTGACCGCGAATACGAAACGCTCGACGCCCTGCGCGCGGCGGCGCTGGCCAAGGTTTTCGATTTCATGCCGCTCCCCGACGATCTTCGCGCCCAGCTCGTAAGCGATCACGCGCAGGCGTCCGGCCGGCCGGCCCATCACGGCCCGCTCGCCGCGTTGCTGCGGCATCTCCAGTCCGAATAGCCACTCGCCCAAAGGCCCGCGCCGGATGGATTTCCGGAGCGGGCCTTCTTTGTTCCTGTCCGACCGCCCCACCAACTTCACTCGATGCCGGATGCATCGAGATCGCCACAGCGTCGCTCCGCCTGCTCCAGTGCGGAGCTGTTCGACCGTGCAGAAGCTTAGTATTCGGGCGAGCCGGCCTGCGGCCGACCGCGCTCTATTCGCGACGCTGGCGCGCCGCTCACGGAGCCCGCAGACGCGGTCTCCGCCTTCGGCAACGATCGCATCTCGCAGGGCATCGTGGACCGGATCGACCGGCCCCCGATGCCACGAGGGGCAACCCCTCGCGCACCCCGCCGGCTGGTCGCCGGATATGGTCGCGTCCCCTGGGGGACGCGGGTCTATCTCTCTGACGTCCCAGCGTACTGGCCGCTCCCATCGCCTCAAGGACTGCGCGGCCCCTCCAATTTTCAGCCATCGCCCTGAAGGAGGGCGCTGTCAGAAAATCGGGTCCTCCGCTTGCCGCCTCCGGCGGTCGCTTCGCGATCCTTGACCCGATGCTCGACTTGCCCGTCGGCGGGCCTCCGTCAGCAAGATGAAGGAGACCATGACATGGCACACAACACTCTCATGCTTATCGCGCAGCTCTCGGGCCTGCGTATCCTCGTCCTCGCCAACCGCCTCGGCTGCGACACCGAATTGGCGCGCAACGTGCACGACACACTCGCTGCAAAGCTCGCCGAAATGATCGGTGCGCAGCGAAAGATCCTCGCCGCAGACCGGGCGCTCGCCGCAGCACGCGGCACCGCAGAGAAGGAGGATGCGTTCTACGACCAGCACCACTACCAGACCGCCTGGTACGAGACGTGGCTGATCGAGCAGGTGCCGCTCCTCGACAACTATCTGGTCGACGATCTCAGCCGGGAATATTTCGACTTCCGCACCGGAGAGTGGCATCACCGGGACGGAGAGGTGCCGATCGTGGTGCCGGTTCCGGCCGAAAAGCTCTGCGGTCTCGCCAAGATCATTACCGAGATTGAGGACATCTCCGGCGTCAGCGTCACCGTCGATCAGGTCTACTACAGCGAAGCCGAGGCCGAGGCGGCATGGTGGGAAAGCACCGGCGAGGACCCGGAGACGTTTTTTGCAATGGAAGAAGCCGGCCCGAACTGAAGGCCGGCGATCGAGGCGGAGCGAACCGCCTCGATCTTTCTTGCGACGTCTCGCAAGGGCGACGGCGCTCCAGGTCGATCAGACCTTCTCGGGCTGCTGGGCAGGCGACGGTTGCGGCTTCTGCGCCGCGCCTGCACTCGATATCGCATGCATCTCATCGACGAGTTTGACCAAAGTGCTCACGGTGCTGTGCGGCAAGGTCCAGATGAGCTTCGCAAGCGCGATCTGATCGGCTGCCTCTTCCGGTGTCTTGCCGAACAGGTGAGGCGCTGCTGCATAGACAAGTTCCATAGGATGGAAGCCTAGCACCTCGCTCAGATGCACCAACCGGGTCACATGGAGCTTGGATATCGCCTTCTCATACCGGCCGAACACCTGCGTCGACAGCCCAAGATACCGCGCGACCTCTTCCCGTGTCAGACCGGTGTCGTCGCGCACTTTCCGCAAAAAGACCGAAATCCGCTCATCCATCTCGCCGAGCTTGTCGATCCCATTGAATCCCGGACGCCGAAAGATTGGTTTGTCGATTTCCGGGTCCACGGTTTCAACCAGACCCATTGACTCTTCGTACGCCCCTTCAAATTTAGCCACGGTTCGATGCCCTGTTTCTACCGAGTTTGGGTTGCAAAAAGGCATAGCTGTTGACAGTCACATAAGACTGCGTCTCCATGTGTCTGAATGAAGTCCCGACATGCACCGGCGCTGGCGAACGACCGTCCCAGCAGCGCAATTCGCTGAATGTCATGCACAACATCGTATTGAGATCATTGCGGTTTTTAGAGACTTGAGGCGGCTGGCAGTTCAGCCGCATCCGAACCCACGCAACGGTCCTCTTCCCTTTTGTCCCGAAGCCCATTCTTTCCCCGCCGAAACCATAGCACTTTCGCTAGCGCGGCAACAGCAGGATTCTTGCCCGCACGTACCCACAATGGATGCGTTCAATAGCCGTTGTCCCGCAAGTATTGGTCGATCGCGGCTTTCATGATCACGGTCATCTTCAGATCATTGTCGAAGGACGCCTTTTGGAGGCGTACTTTTGTCTCGTAGTCGAGCGGCACGTTGACGAAATGCTTCGACTCGCGGGAGTGCGCGCGTTTCAGGTCGCGCAGTCTGGTCCGCGCCTTTTCCTGATCGAGCGCACGCTGAACGGACGTTTCCTTCCGCTCCTGGGTGCTCGGCTTCGGTAGCGCGGATCGATTTTTCCTCGTTTCGATATCCGCCACTGCCGGCGCTGCATCCGCCGCTTTCGCAGGGTCCGAGGAGATAATGTTCCCGGCCTCGGCTAGTGCCGGTTGGCGTGCTTTTCGTGGTGCGATGGGGATATCGGCCACGGATAATGTCGGTCGGCTTGTCATCCTGAAGTCCCCTGTTCTCGCCCAAGAAGTCCCTCGATTTCGTCCAGTAGCGCCGATACCTCGATCCGTCCCTTCTTCACCGGTTCGGTGAGATCGAGCATCTGCAGAGTTCCGTAGCCGTTGCGAATCTCGCGATAGCAATTCCGCTCCGTCAGTTCGGTCTGCAGGAGCGTTGACGGATAGCCGGCCTCTCGCAACGCGGCGACGAAGGGACGGATGAAGCGGTACGCCTCCAGGCTTCTCGCTGTCAGCGCGATTCGTGTGACGACTACACCATGCGGGATCGCACGGCCCTGATCCTCGGCAATGTCGGCCGTGTTCTCGGCGGCCTGGCCCACCGAACGGATTTCATCCTGGTTGGCCTGAACTGGAGATATGACGACATCGGAGTTGCCGATGATGGTGTTGGCTATGACGCTGTCGACGCCGGGTGAATCCATGATGATGACGTCGTGCTCGGCCTTCGAGAGCGCCTGCTCGACACCCCTCTGCGTCGACGCGGCCACGAGATCGATGTTGGCAGGGACGTTGTCCTTGTCCTGCGAAAGCTTCCACCATTCCGACAAGTTTTGCCGATTGTCGGCGTCGATCATCAGGACGCGCTTGCCGCGGAGCGCATACTCGCCTGCAAGCAAGATCGCCACCGTTGTCTTGCCGGCTCCACCCTTGCTGCTGACGACCGAAAGCCGCTGCACCATCATGTCTCTCCCGGGCCTGTCGAAAGCCCATTCGACCGCGCGACGGGCCCTCTTGCCACCTAGGAACACACGCTATGATCACATCCTATGATACTTATTCCACAGCACATGTCCACACGATGTGGAAAGAACACATTTCTAAGTCGTGTGGAATCTTCGTGGCCCTGCCTTGCGGTCTCGGGTTTGGGTTGGGGGTCGAGGATTGCGCGTTACCTTTTTCTTCGACGGCTACCTTGTTGGCAGGATACGGAAAAATGTGGTACATTTTCCTGGCGATCGAGGGACAGGCCCTCGATCCGCCGCCTTCGGCGGCTTAAGGAAGGCCGGAAAGGGATGGGTGCGGAGAGTTTCGAGGTGCGGCGGGCGGCGTCCAAAAAGGACAAAGTCGTTCGGATGCGACTGTCGGCAGATGAGCTGGCGGCGATTGAGAAAGCCGCTTCGGCCGCCGAAATGACGATGTCCGCCTTTTTGCGATCGCTGCTTCTCGAGGGCGCGGGAATCCAGCCATTGCTGGCCGAGCAAGACCGGACGGTGATGGGTTTTCTTGCTGACGAGATGCGGGCGGTGGGCACGAACCTGAACCAGATGGCCCGAGCGCTGAATAGTGGTGGCTCCATCCGGCCAGCCGATCTTGATGCGAACATCGGTGAAGTTCAGGTCGTCGTGGCCGCGGTTCTCAGTGAACTGCGCACCCTGGCCAAGCGCGCGGGCCACCGACGGCGAGGGGAGGGCTAGGCGATGGAGTTCTTCTTCGGCGCCTTCACCGAGGAATGGGAGCGGCGCAAGGCGGCGCTGCTGCATGACATGACGCTCGACCGCCGCGGTGGTGGCGAGGATGAAGACGAGTACTGGAGACGCATGGGAGGCGCCGGCGGCGGCCTCTCTATACCTGTCTCCGAAAAGAGTCGTGTGGGCGCTCGGGGACCTAGAACGAGCAGCTCGACGGGGAGGGGATCGCGACCGATGCGGGCGCGCTTTACCGGCATCGCCAGGGGAAGCCAGTCCGCGGTCGTCAAGATGGCATCTTACGGCGGCGGGATACGCCTCGGAGCGATGCTGAACTATGTATCGCGCGCCGGCGAGGTCGAGGTCGAGGACGATCGCGGCGAGCGTATCCAGAGCAGGGAAAGGTTGTCATCGCTGCGTGGCGAGTGGGAGCACCTGTTTCAGAACCGGGAAGAAAGCCGTGACATCGGCGTGTTCTCGGTAACGATCGAGGCTGTTGCGGATCAGCCGGACGACGAGCTGCAGGCCCTGGTGAGGGAGACGCTGTCGCGGGGCTTTGGCGAACGACGGTTCGCTTACGGCATTGCCAGGTCCGACGATGGTTCGCTTTCAGTCAACGGCGTCGTTGTCTTGCGCAGCGCAGATGGCGAGCGGCTCACGGGTGATGCCAAGGCGACCGAGATCGTCCAGGAGCGTTATGACACGAGGTCATCGCTCGAGGATCCATCGGCTGTCTTTTCGTTCGCCGGCTACGGCAACGGCGTCGACTACGGCACGTCGAAGCTACGGCGATTGGTGGAAGTGTTCGACGGCAACATTCACGACGAGCGCGGCGTGGCAATCGAGAACGACGCGGCTGCCGGCGACCTCGTCCAGAAGGACTGGCGGCACGAATTGCACAGCCGCAAGAGCCGCGACGTCATGCATCTGATCATGTCGGCCCGCGCCGGGACCGATGTCGATGCATTCAAGGAAGCGGCGCGCGATTTCCTGGGCGATCAGTTTGCCGGTCATCGCTATGTGTTCGCGCTGCATGATCCGACGCAAGATCCAAAGGAAGAAGCCGAGGGCGGTAAACGTCCGCATGTCCATGTCCATGCGATCATCACGATGAAGTCGGAATTCGGAGAGCGGATCGAGACGAGCCCGCAGGTCTTTCGTGCCTGGCGCTCGCTTATGGCCGAGAAGGCGCGCGAGCACGGAATCAATATGGAAATGACGGACCGGCGGGAACTCGCGACGGCACCGGCGTTCGGGCGCAATCAGGTGCGTCCAGTCAGCCGGCAGGGTCGCACCGAGCATGTCGGCACCAGCGACGCGGCTCACTCGCGATATCAAGCGAAAAGATCGGAGCTTCCCACTACAGCGCGTGCTCGGCGAAGCGTGGACTATGCCGTAAAGGCACGGCAGGTTTGGCAACAGCTTGCCGTTGCGGGCGATGACCATGAGGTCAAAGGATTCGCGGCACAGCAGGAGAGTCGGCTAGAAACCGCCTTTTCTCGCGAACAGTCGCTCACGGGCTCACGAGCGGCCGACTCAACTTTTGGCTCGAAATACAGAGCCAATATGGTATGGTTGGAAGCGATCGTTTCGGAGGCCGAGAGCGTGCGTGAGATGTCCCGACCGGAATTTGAAGCCTATGAGAAGCGCGTCGAGACAGCGCTGTTCAAATTCGAGCGTCTTCTGACCCCCGAAGAACGTACCGAATACGAAGAGGTGGCGACGGCCGCGCGCGACCATGTCAATGTCCGCCGCGAAATTCTCGAGTTGAACGAGGAGAGGAGTGACCCGGAGCATGATGCCGGGGACAACGGGGGAATGTTTGGGATCAGTGGTAGCGAGGTTGTTCGCGACGGCGCCGACGGTGCAACTCGAGCAGGGATGGAGCGAATTGAGAGCGACGAGGTCGATGCACTCTGGGAAGCCGCCGTTATCAAGCACGGCGAAAAGGTCGTCGAGCGCGCCAACAACCTTCTCATCGAGGTCGACGCTGCTCGGGAACGGATCGATCGAGCCCAGGCAGAGGGGCGAAACTCCGACTCGCCGGAGTTGGATTACGCCTCCGCGCTCAATGAGGCCGCCGGGCTTGCTCTGGCCGGCAACAGCTATATGCGCGAGGTCGCGGAGACTGACGAAGATCTTCGCCGCGCCGTTGAAGCCGCGGAGCGCAGTTCGGACGCCAGGGCTGATCCGGACGAGCAGCAAGTCTCCTGGGGACCGGACGGTGAGCAGCGCCGCACCGAGCATAGAGAAAGAAGTGCAAAGGCTGGCCCGCAATCGGGCGAAACAAGCCGCAGCGACCCGGCCCAGCAGCACGTCCCCCCTCTGGAAGAGCTGGAGCGGAAGGCCCGTGAGGACAGGGAACAGGATCGTGATCGCGACGACTTCGAACGCTAGGACACACCATGAAGAACAAGACGCCTTGGTACATATACCCGCCCGATGAGCCCAAGAAGCATCACGGGGACGACGCTCTCGGCGCGCTTGTCGGAGCCTTGCTGATGATGATCGTACTTTTCGTGGCCCTCGATCATGCGCTTTATAAGGTTGTGAGTGTGATGTCCGCTTGGTGGGACTCTCTTGGGCTCTGGCTGGGAAGTTGATCCTACTGTTGCCAGACAGTTTTGAGTCGATGGCCTGGAGGTTGTACCGTTATCGAGGATGGAGACACCCGCAGGTTTTTCTCCGGCCCGGTGATCGAACGAAATGAGCTTGCTTCGTCCTGATCGCTGTCACCCTTAATGTGTTCTCTCAAACGCGGTCGCGCACTGGGGTTTGCAGCCCGGCACAAAAGCGGCCGAATAGCGAAGACAGAGCGTACGCGGCAAACTGAGCGATCCCACGTTTTCGAGCTTGCCGCGGGCAAGCTGATCAAGGACATTTAATTCGATCAGGATCGAGCGGGACGGCGATGCCACACCGTGGGCTTGGGATACGGAGGAAAGGCATGCTGAGGATAAGCCGCAAAAAACTTCACGAACTGGTCTGGTCCAAGCCAATGACAGAGATTGCGAGGATTTATGGAATTCGCGACCAGCATATTGCACAGGCTTGCGACGCACACGATGTCGCACGTCCTCGCACCGGCCATTGGCAACGGGTTGAACATGGCAAGCGCGTTGAGACCGTATCCCTCAGCAATGCCGCATATCCTGCGGAAGAGATAGTTATCATCGATCGGGCGGGCGGAAAATCGAGTCACGCAGCCTGACAATCCGGGGCACGTCACTGACCAAGTCGTAAGGCGAAGTCACAATCAGGTCGGCGGAGAGACAGATGAATGCCATCGGAGGACACCGAGTGCCGATCCAAGATCTACAGACCTATCTCGCCAAGAAGGGTTTGCCCGAAACCATCGAAATGCTGCACGCCGCGGCGCCGCGGTCGTTCGGTACGAACGAGAGTGAATCGCTCGACAAAATGAAGCTGATCCTGCGCATCCTGGACATGCCGGCAGATACCGCTGGAACGTTGATCAGATTTATCGAGGAATTGTCGCCGGATGACCGACAGCAGAGGACCTGAGAGGCGATTTCTGGCTTCGCAGCCCCATTGCAACGTGGGCAGGCGGTGACGATCGGGTTCACGGCAGTTTTCGTTTCATATGTTTTTCGCGCAAATGGTAGAAGTCATGCGACATGATTTGCGAGACGAGGCCGTGAAGCGCGTAGAGTTTGAGGTTTCGGAAGCGACGGCTGCACAGCTCGAGGAGCTGGCTGCACGATGCGCGGAGATCGACAAGGAACGCGACGGCGCCGATTGCTCGGCCGGCAACGCTTCTTCGAGGCAAGGCCATCGGCGACACAGCGAGGAGTTCCGCGCCTTCCGTTGCCGAACAGATTGATCTCACCCGATCGATCTCATAATTGATCTTCTGGCCATCGACGAGGGTCGAAAGGCGCGCGCTCGACAGCGGAGATATGGACGAAAACGTCCTGACCGCCATTGTCGGGCTGGATGAATCCAAAACCCTTGGTGCTGTTGAACCACTTGACGGTTCCAGTCGCCATATGCGTATTCCTTCTTAGCAATTGGAGCGTGGTCCGGCGATAAGCCGACCGGTTCACATCGAGAATCTGTCGGCGCAGCAAAAGCGAAAAATCGCAAGGTCCGGATTGATCGGCCGAATTATCAGCCCCATTCACATGGGCGTCCCCAACCGCATCTGCAAAATGCGTGCAGAAAACCTTCCTTCGCTTGACGTGTGATGGCGCTGAATGTGAGGTCATGCGCGGTCGAAGCTGCGTCCGAAACCTGCTACGAGCCGTGCGGACTCTGCTTTGGAAGCACGTTTACATTGTCAATCAACCGCGTCTCGCCGAGCCAGGCTGCCACTAACAGGCGAGCCGGACGGTTGAACTCTCGCATCGGGCTCAGATCCTCTCCCGCACGTAACTCGAGATACTCGACGCGCGTATAACCCGCGGCCACGATCATCAACCGCGCATCGACGAGCGTTTCGGCAACCGACGCCCCACCGGTTATCAGCTCAGCGGCGCCAAACAGAATCGAGGCTAGCTTGGGTGCGATCTGCCGTTCGGCCGATGAAAGACGGACATTGCGCGACGAAAGGGCCAGCCCGTCGGCCTCGCGCACCGTCTGGCAGGGGACGATGCGAATCGGAATGTCGAGGTCCCGCGCCATGCACCGCACGACGTGAAGCTGCTGGAAATCCTTCTCGCCGAAGAATGCGAAATCGGCGCCGGTCTGCAGGAACAGCTTGGCCACCACTGTGGCTACGCCGTCGAAATGGCCGGGTCGGAACGCGCCGCACAGCCCTTCGCCGACCCCGGTCACCGAGACAGCGGTGGCAAAACCCTTCGGGTACATCTCGCTGGCGTCGGGAGCATAGAGCAGGTGCGCGCCGAGTGGAGCGAGCTTTGCTGCATCCGCCTCCTCGGTGCGCGGGTAGGCGGCAAGGTCGGCCGCGCTGTTGAACTGCTTCGGATTGACGAACAGCGTGACGATAACGCGGTCCGCCTTCTCCAGCGCGGCGCGCACGAGGCTGAGATGCCCTTCGTGCAACGCGCCCATCGTTGGCACGACCGCGACACGTGCGCCTTGGCTCCACCACTCAGCGACCGTCGCGCGTAGCTCCGCAGGGGTCCTGACGATCGGTACGCTCATTCCGCGTCTCCGCTGTTGCTCCCGCCTTCCCGGGCGACCCTTGGCGCATCACCGAAGACATGCTCGGCAGCCGGAAAGCGCCGCTCGCGCACCTCTATCGCATAGGCGGCGATCGCGGCCTCCGCCTGTTCCCCGAGTTCGGCATAGCGCTTGACGAATTTCGGCCGAAACGACGTGAACAGCCCGAGCATGTCGTCGATCACGAGAACCTGGCCATCGCAGGCATGCGACGCGCCGATGCCTATGGTGGGAATGGCGATCTCGATCGTGATGCGTCGCGCAAGCGGCTCGGGAACCTTTTCTAGCACGACCGCGAAGGCGCCCGCTTCGGCGACGGCAACGGCGTCGCGCGCGATTCGCTCGGCATCACCGCCTCGTCCCTGCACACGATAGCCGCCGAACGTGTTCACCGCCTGCGGGGTGAGACCGATATGCGCCATGACCGGGACGCCGCGGGCAACAAGGAAGTGGATGGTTGCCGCCATGCTCTCGCCGCCCTCCAGCTTGACGGCCGCGCAACCGGTCTCGGTCAATAGCCGCGCTGCGTTGCGGAAGGCCTGCTCCGGCCCCTCCTCGTACGAACCGAACGGCATGTCGACGACCATTAGCGCGCGTTCCAAGCCGCGGCGCACGGCCTTTCCGTGCATGATCAGCATGTCGAGGCTGACGCCGAGCGTCGAAGGCAGGCCGTGCAGCACCATGCCGACGCTGTCTCCGACCAGAACGATGTCGCAATGCCTGTCGACCAGTTTCGCCATCGGCGTCGTATAGGCGGTCAGGCACACCAGCGGCTGGCCACCTTTGCGGGCGACGACATCCGGCGGGGTCACGGCTTTCAATTCGCCAGTCGCACTCAATGGCGCCTCCTTCCCACGCGTCATCAATCCGTGGCGCCGCGTTTGGCACAGTTTTGTGCAAATGCGAAGAGCCAAATGGCCGCATCGCTGCCCAGCGTTGACGAGTTGACGAGCGCAGTCCACGGTCGCCTGCACTGCCTCGAAGCGGGACCGAGCCGTTTCGGGGAAACATGCAAGACCAGACGACAGGATCCAGGAAGGGACGAGCCGCCGGCAAGGGCCACGAAGCGAATGTGGACCTGATCGCGGTCGTCGCCGCGATCGCCAAGGGCGAACCCCGCGTACTCACCATCCGGCTGGCCAATGCCCTGCCCTCTGGTCCGTTCGAGCTCGGCCGCCGCCCCCTGCAGTCGGGGCTGAGGGCATGGGTGGAGCACCAGACCGGTCACCGGCTGGGCTACATCGAGCAACTCTACACCTTCGCCGACCGCGACCGGATCGGCGATGAGCGCCAGCAGCGCGTCAACTCGATCAGCCATCTGGCCCTCACCCGCGAGGACCAGGCTGCGAATTGGCCCAAACGCAGTTGGCGCAGCTGGTACGACTATTTCCCGTGAGAGGACCGCCGCGCCGGCGTTCCGGCTATAGTCGCGGACGTCCTGCAGCCACGTCTGGTCGGCTGGGTGGAAGGTGCCGACGATGCCCAGATGCGGCACGAACGGCGGCAGCGGGCCGCAATCGCCATCGGATTCGGCGACCGCGCCTGGAATGAGGAGTTCACGCTGCAGCGCTACGAACTCCTTTTACGAAGCCGCTCTCGTGGAAGAGGCGACCCGCGCAAACGGTGCAAGCCTCTCCCCGGCATTGCGCGGCTGCGCTCGATACCGATGTCATCGTGCTCGCCGGCGTGCATTTCAGGGCCGAGACGGGCAAGCTTCTCAATCCGGCCAAGACCGTGCTCATTCCGGACCTCGGCGCCGGTTGCTCGCTGGCCGACTCGATCACCGCCGCGAACGTTCGGCTGATTCGGCAGCGCTATCCGGGCGTGCCAGCCGTGACCTACGTCAACACTTCAGCCGCGTCGAGGCCAACGCAGTCATAATGGGCATAGAGGCTCTTGGCGTATCCGGCCTCGCTGACAAGGTTCACTCAAGAGCCAGTCCGATCTCAAGCGGATCGGGTACTGTTGCATCGAAAATTTCGAGGTAGCTTTTTCGTCGTTGTGGTTGTGCTGAACCAGTATCCTCGAGTTTCTCAGCCACAATCTTTCTCAACTTTTCTGCAGTCGGTTTCAGACGCTCCTCGGCATGCCTCGCCCGCTCTCCGATCGATAGCGCATCGCCCCTGTCACCGTTGCTCTGAGAGCTCGAACCTTTTCTCAGCAATCCCGTCGGGCTTCGCAGCTGGATCGTTGGTTTGGCGCTCTGGACCTGATCGTTCGGCCGAGTTCGTGGTATTGTCTTTTGCGGCACCGCTTCGATCCCGACCCGTCGTTGGGAAGCGGAAATGTCTTTCGGTGGGTGTGCAGTTTGATCGTCGCCTACGGCCGCGGAGACGAACTGCCCATTCGTGGACGCTATCTGCCCTGCGTAGGCTTCCGTCGTTGCAGGGACAGGCCGTTCTGGTAGATATTCGATCGATGGAACCTCGGGGATGTTCGCGTAGGAATAAGCAACGGCAGCTTTGAAGGGCTCGGTTTCGTAATATAGCAGCTTGTCTCCAACGATCGGCTTTTGGCCCTGGATGATCAGTATCATCTTGTCGGCCGGCATCTGGCGGATCTCCTGAGGCATCATCAGATCTCGCTCGCGGATCTGCTCAACCTTAGTCCGCCTCGGCAGCCCGAACAGCTCGATCGTCCGCGATTCCGACTTGTAGCGAGCCGTTCGTTTTCCCAAAGCGCGGGAAGCGTAGTCGGCCGTGGCCTGGTCGTTGGCGCCGAGCACCAATTGGTAACCGCAGTTGCCGAGCAGCGAATGGCGCGCCGTCTCGCCATAGATCTCGTCCAGGTTTTTCAGATCCTGGATGATGAACGCCATCTTGATGTTGTACTCGGCGACGTAGGGCATCTTGTCGGTGATGTCCGACATTTTCTTCAGCTGCCGGAATTCATCGAGCAGGAAATACACTGGCAACGACTTCGATCGGCGTTCACGCATCAGGATATCGAGGGTCTGTTGGATGAACAACGTCAGCAGGGGCTTCAGCAGGACGACGTCGGTAATGTTCGGGGCCAGATAGATCGAGATCGGTCGCCGCCGGATTGCCCGCAAGTCCATGTCGGTGACCGTCGTGGCGGCTATGACCCGGTCATTTTTGAAAGGCCGCAACGCCTTCTGAATATCGAGCAGCGCAGAGGCTGCCGCTCTCTCGGACAGTGCCAGGTAGGCATTGAAGCTCTCGACCGTAAACTTGGAAAGGGATAGCTCCCGTTCCTTGATGAGGGCCATCTGCGCCTGAAGGTTGATGCCGCTGTTGAAGAAGGAATTGACCTCACCAAAGTTGCGCCGGCCTTCGTAGTGGTGGCTTTCCAGAATGTAGCTGATCACGCCGGCGATGACCTGTTGTGCGGTACCCTGCCACACCGAATTCTCGGACTCCGTATTCTCCGGAACGAGGATGCTCGCCATATTCTGGATATCGGTCGTGCGGTTTCCCCGCTCGGTGCGGATGAAGTCCAGCGGGTTGTAGCGGTGCGTCCGATCAGAGCCGGGAGCAAACAGGAAGACCTGGCTTCCGGCCTGCCTGCGATAGCCCGCCGTTGCCTTGAAGATTTCGCCCTTGAGATCGGTGACGATCATCGAACCCTGATGAGCGATGGCATTCGGATTGACATACCCGACGCCCTTGCCCGAGCGAGTGGGGCCTATCACCAGGTGATGCAGATCGTCATTCGCGCGAAGGATTTTCCGACCCATGCGGCCGAAAATGTGGCCATGCCTGCCGAACCAGTTTCGGCGTCGCATCATCGCGATAGTCTGGAACGACGCGTCGCCCAGAGGACTTTCGGGCATACGCAAGCCAACCACCGCCACGGCTGCCGCCAGCGCCACGGCCGGGGCGACTGCGACCAGGGCGACGATCTGCAGGTCGCGGCTGTTCGCATAGAGCCACAGTTGCTGGGCAGGCGCGAACGGATTCGTGGTGATGGTCAGCTCAAGAATCCGAGCGTCGCCATGGATCAAATAAAGGCCGGCACCGTAAAATAGTGTCCAGGCGGCCAGGGCTATGACGACGCAAAACAGCAGATAGAAGGCCTGCAGGTCCCTGCTCATTCCTCCTGCCTCGCGAAATAGATTTCCGATACGCCGCGTTTGCCGCCATCGCGGCGCAGCTGAATGACGATCGGGATCACCATGCGGATGTAGGACATGAGGTCGTCCTTTGAGTAGCCGACCGACATGCCGGCCTGCTGCATCATCATCGCCAACTGTTCGTAGGCGCCGAGCGGCGTGTCGGCGTGCACCGTCGACATCGAACCGGGGTGACCGGTGTTGATCGCGCGCAGGAACGAGAAAGCTTCCGCGCCGCGGATCTCACCGACGAAGATGCGATCCGGCCGCATGCGGAGCGAGGCTTCCAGCAATTGCTGGATCGTCACGTTGGCGGTTCCCTGATCACCCCTGCAGGCGAGCAGATGGACGCAGTTCGCGTGTGGCGGAAATAGCTCGCGGGTGTCCTCCAGCGTCAGGATGCGTTCGTTATCGTCGATGCTGTTGAGGCAGGCGTTGAGAAACGTAGTCTTTCCCGACGACGTGCCGCCGCTGATCAGGATCGAGACGCGCTGACGGATGGCCGTGTCGATGAAATCGTAGATGGCGTTCGAGCGCAGGAATTTGATAAGGCGCTGATCGGTCTCGTTGAGACCGCCGACGGCGACGGCGACTTTCTCGAGCGCGCCGCTGTCGCGGTAGTGCTCAAGCGTAAAGTTGCTGACGACCTGCTTGCGGATCGAGATCGCGCCGCCATCCGGGGCCGCCGGCGGCAAGATGACCTGGATGCGCTCGCCGCTCGGAAGCGCGGCGCTGAGGATTGGATTGGCGCGGCTGATGAACTGGCTGGTGACGCCGGCCACTCGCTCGCCAATGTTCTGGATCTCGTCGGCGGTCAGACCTTCGATGCGGTGATGCTCCATGAAGTCGGCGCCAAGGCGCTCGACATAGACCTCGCCCGGCCGATTGATGGCGATCTCGATGACTGCGGGGTCATCGAGAAACGCTTTCAGCGGGTCGAGGGCGCGGTAGAGGAAATAGTGCGGACTGTTGACCGCGCGGCCTATGTCACTGGTAGCCACGTTCACGACGAATTTCCTTGAGGGCTTCGGTGACGGGATCATCGTAGAGCGCGGAGAAGTCGAGGTCCTGCCGGACATAGACAAAGATGCGCTCGCCCTGACTGACGCTGATGGTCGGGGGAATGCGCAAGTTTTCCGAAAGGGCCTGGTTAGCCATGTCGGAGAACGTCTGGGCGATGGTCTCGCGGGCCAATGCTTCGGCATCCGCGGCGTCGTCATTGTCGTTGCCGAAAGCCTGGCCGCTGCCAAAACCGGTCAGATAGCTCGCCCCTGCCCCGACGATCGATAGCAGGATCGCCGAGCCGAAACGCTCGCGATACTTGTTGTCGACGCGGCCTGTCAGGCCGGACCTGCCAAGGCTGTCGGCACCGATCGAATTCAGCCTGACCGTGACACCGTCATCGCGGATCAACCGAGACCACATGACGATAATGCGTTTCTGGCCGCGGGTGATTTCGGACTGGTACTCGCCGATCAGGCGGGTGCCGGTCGGTATCAGGATGCGTCGCCCGTCGAACGAATGAACATCCTGTGAGACGATCGCCCGGACCTGTCCGGGAAGGTCGCTGACGATCGCTGTCTCCAGAATGCCGGGGATCATCGTCCCCTCGGGGATAAACGCGTCGATGCGTTTGATTTGACGCGCAGTCGCCGATCGGTCGGCCAGGCTCGAGGCGGCCGCGAGATACTTGCTGTTACGATCCTCACCCGCGACCGTCAGTCCGTCTCCGGTTTCACCTGAGAGCGCACCGCCCTCGCCATCCTTGGCGGAATCAAGGACGATCTGCTTCGACTTGTATCGCTCCGGGAATTCGTCGACCGGAGGCTCCTCAGCCGCCGGAGCAACTGGATCGGTGACGACAACGGACGGCGGCGGCGGAACATCGAACTGCGTTGTATCGCTTTCGGGCTCGGGTTCCGCGGGCGGCGGCTCGGGCAGCTTGATGATCGGGGTCTCCGGTTCGGGCGGAGGCTCTTCTCCCTCGCGCACGAAGGAAGGCGGCCGGAAGGTGGTCGTGGTGAACTCCTCGTCGCCTTCCAGCATGTCGCGTGGCCGATCCTGGCCTGCGGTCAGAACAAAATAAGCGGCGACAGCGCCGGTAAGCAGCAGGAAGGCTCCGCCCAGCAGCTGGTTGCGGCGGACGCTTCTGTCGCGAACGGCGGCTTCGTCGCCGGACAGCATGGCATCGAGTTCGGGAGCACGTCTCATTTGTTGCCGCTCCTCCAGCGCTTCCTGGCGACGGGATCTTCCGCCGGGCCAAGAATGTCGGGATCAGGCGCGCCAAAATCCGGCTGGCGCAGATTGAAAATGCAGGTCCACTCATTGCCGTCGCGCAGCGTGTACTGCGTCGCCACGCCGTCGATGACGAAGTAGTCGCCCTCCTTGCGGAAGTTTCGCAGGGTTTCGGAGAAGTCGGCATTGACCGCGAAGATTGCCGGCACACGGCCGGAAAACTTCATGAACGTTTTCTTGCCGTCGTCGAAAATCATCGACGGCTTGAGCGCTGGTGCGCCCGAGAACGAGTAGTCGATGTTGACGTTGGCCTTGTCGATCCCGGCAATGTTGGGGTTCGCGGCGCGGAACTCCGCTTCCTTACGAAGCTCGGCATTGAGGTTCTTCTCCGGATAGAGAAAGCGGATGCCGAACACTTTCTTTCCGGCCTCGGGCGCGAAGTCGTGCAGTTCCAAGTAGTAGATGCGCTTGGTCGTCACGATGTTCATATTGGTGACGACGTTCTTGGCGACCGGCTTTACGAAGAGGATGTTGCCCTTTTCCGATGGGACGACCTGCCAGCTGTCGGTGTCGCCGAGGGAAAGCGTTTCGAACTTTTCCTCCTCGTCGAAGATGATCATCGTCGAAATGCCATAGGTGGCGAAGACCCTCACGACATTGTTGGGCTGGTAGGTGACGGTGGTGACACGCGCATCAAGCTGACCCGGCGCCGGCGTCTGCGCCGCCAAGGTGGCGGAGACGAGAGCGGCGCTGATCGCCGCGCATGCGAAAAACCGCTTCATACTATCGGTCCTCCGGCGTGACGGTCTCTTGATCACGCCGGTAGTTGTAGACCTGGAAGCCAAGCGGGTTCTCGAAGCGCCATTCGTTGGTGGCGGGCGTGTCCGTGTAGCGGAAGCGGACCACGGAGATATAATCGCGCACAATCGTGTCGGTGTCCGACTTCTCCGTGACGGCGAACCGGACGATCGACGTGCTGGTGTTCGGAAAAGTCACCGATTTGATGTTGACCGTGAACTTCCTCAGCCGGCCGTAGCGACGCGCCGGGTTCTGCGGGTTGGCACTGCTGTAAAGCTCCTGCAGTTCGCGCGCGGCCTCAGCCGTCGACAGGAGTGCCGCGATCCCGAAATTCTGTTCGATTGCGTATGGGTCGTAGCCTTCGCGGGCACGGATATAGCGGACGATGTTGGCCTGGGTGACCGCCCGCTGTTCGGTCAAGTTTGCAGGCCGGGTAAGACCAGTCTTCACCTCGATATAGCCGGTGTTGCGATCGACTTCGACGATGTAAGGCTCAAAGCTCTTCAGCGGGACCAGCATGACGAGCGCTATCAGGCTGAGCAGCGTGATTGCGCCGAAAATTGTGGTGACGAACCAGGCAAGCGCACGCGAACGCTTCGCCTTGCGCACGATCTCGTGCTCCCAGCGCTCGCCGTCCTGAAAGTAGGTCCGAAGGGAGTCTTGCTTGGTTTCAGCCATTCACTACGTCGCTTCGCATTTTATGTACCCTGCCCGCGCTATCGCGGCGTGCTGTTGGCGCTGATCCGGTTCTGCATGGCCAACGCCGCTCCGGCCCCGCCGCCAGCGGGCGGTCGAGGCGGATCGTTCGGCGGTTGCTCGCTCTGTCCGCGGTACCGGCCATAGAGTCGATATCCGGCACGCCCTGCAGCGAGGCCGCCCCGCATAGCGTGGCGCGGAGCCTGCACGCCCGCAAATCTGGCGATGCCGTAACCCATCTGCCCGATCCCGGCAGCTATACCGCCGGCGATCCCTTGAGCGATGGTCTGGATCTGCAGCAGGATGAAGGCGCCCGCGGCGCACAGGAGAACAAACGCGGCGACGTCGCTAAGCTTCAGCGTCCGGCTCTCCGCGGCCGCTTCGATCGCCGTGAGTTCCGGATCCATGGCGGCGATCAGGAAGGCGGCGATGACGTAGATGAAGAGCGGAACCAGCGCGTAGATGATGACCTGGTTGAACCAGCCGATGCCGTAATTGCGCGTCTGCTCGAACAGCATGCAGGCGATGAAGATCGGGGCGGTTCCGATCAGCACCCACATCATGACCTTTGCCAGCACGAGGATCGCAAGCGCCACCGCCATGAAGATCGCCGTGCAGGCCATGATCAGGAAGCCGATCAGCGAAGGGAGGACGGCGAAGTAGCCGGACTGCTCGGCAAAGGCGGATGCCGCGTCGTTGGCGGTCTTCCAGATCATCGAAAGCCCGTTGGTCGGTTCGGTGATCCCGGTCGAAGATGCAGCCAGGATGGCGCGGCCGACGTCCTCGGGTGTGTCGTTCAGCCAGGAATAGAAGAAGGTGTTGAAATGTCCCCACTGGCTTACGAGAGCCAGGATGAGCATCATGCGCACGACGCGGCCGATGACTTCGCCAACCCCGATCCGGGCCGATCCGACGAGGAGCTGCACGGCGTACCAGGCCACATAGACGATGGCCAGAACCTGGAGCAGCGGCAAGACTTCGCTGCCGACGACCCCATACGCCTGTTCGGAGAAATTGGCTCCCGAGGCCTCTATGCGATCAAGAAGCTCCCCGAGGAAGTCTTCCATGGCTTCCTCCTAATCGCCCGAGAGCCGTTCGATCGCTTTATCAGCGGTGTTCGAATCTGCTTTGACAGGACCTGTGTTGACGGGGCCGGTATTCGCCGGTCGCATCGGACCGCACTCCTCGGTCGGAACCGGGACAGGCGAATGCGCGCTGGGTTCGGAGGCATAGGACAAAAGGTTTGCGGGCCGTTTGCAGGGCGCGGTTTTCTCCTTCGGCGTTCCGCAGCCGGCGAGCAGGCCCATCGTGAAGAGAACAATAAGGGGGCATGAGGCGTGGCGGTCTCTAATCGTCACCGTAGGTCAGCGCCTTCTTGCTGTTCGAGATATCGGTGAGCCTCCGCTGGTTGTCGGCCTGCAGCGAGGATACGGCGCCGTTCATGACACCGATCAGTTCGTTGATGGTGAGCCCAGCCTGCACCTGGAGTTGGGTATTCTGGTCGATCGAGCCCTTGATGTCCTCGGCCGTGCCGATCTCACCACTCGCCTGCTCGAATGCACTCTTGCGCGTCTCGACAGCCTGCTGGGAGCCGTTGATCAACGCGGCAACGCCGAGCACCGTCGTCAAAAGCTGCTCGTAGGACTTGTCGCCCGAGAAATCGCTGTTCTCCTTGCCGGAGAGCGATTTGACCAGTTGCAGCCCATTGATGAAGGCCGTCGCAACCTTGGCGACGTCGCCGCTCATCCCGCCAAAGTTCGGCACGCCGCCCTGCAGCAAACTGTCGAAGGACGGCATCGAGGCAACGCTGAACCCATTGCCGACTGCAAGATTCTGCATCGGGTTGGCAGTGCTGCTGCGGTCGCCGGTAACGGCCTTGAGGGTCTCCTCGACAGTGGTCAGGATTTCCTTGTTGGTGCCGAGGATCTTGTCGGTCGTTTCGGCCGTCTGGCGGGCGACAGCGTAGTTGGTCTTGTCGATGACCGGGATGTCGGCGAAGGCCGAGGTTGCGACCAGCATAGCGGTCGACGAGATGATCAGTCGTCTCATGGCTCTCTCCATCATTGCGTCTCAAGAAGCAGCTGAACCTCGGATTCCTGCTCGCGTTTCTCGACGCAGGCCTTTGCCTCAGCATCCCACTCCAAACCCGCGCGCACATCGCAGAGGCCAGTGGTCTCATGTGGATCGTCATCACGATCCGGAAAGTCGGTTGTCTGCGAGGAGCCGGACAGGCCCGATGTGGTGACGGCATTGCGCGAGTTGATCAGGTCGGCCATCGCCGTGCCCATGCGGATCGCTGCGTTGATCATTTCGAGATTGGAGTTCCGCGCCGCGGAATTGTGATCCCAGCTGTCGTGGATCGTTCCGCTTTGCATGGCCGCCAGCTGCTCGAGCCAGGAGGCGACGTTGCCGAGGCTTTCGCCGGTGGCGCTCGATGCCGCCATGGCGTTGAGGGTGGAATCACGCATGCCGGTATAGGCTGTGTCGCCGCCACCGAAGTTCAGCGGAATCGCGCCCTTGTCGGAGCCGCCGAAAGCGGGAAGCCATTTCTGGGTGATGTTGCGGACATAGCCCTGCGTCTCTTTGAAGGGCGGGATGCCGCGGTATTTGTTGACGTTGCCTGGTCCTGAATTATAGGCCGCGAGCGCCAGATTGACGTTGCCGTTAAAGCGCTTCAGCTGCTGCTTGTAATAGCGTGCGCCACCCCGAAGGTTCTGTTCGATGTTGTACGGATTGACGCCGAGGTCGTCGGCCGTGCCGGGCATCAGTTGGGCGAGCCCGATGGCGCCGGCGCCAGATTTTGCGCAAGGGTTGAAACGGCTTTCCTGATAGACGAGCGCCAGGAATTCGTTCTCGTTGACGCCTTCCTCACGGGCGATGCGGCGGACCAGTCCGGCGATTTCCGGGTTTGCGTTGGCCGCTCCGACCGGATCGTCCTTGCGGCCTGGACGATACATCGAGCACGTCATGCTCTTGTTGACGGTGAAGCGATCCTTGTCGACCGTCTCGATCTCCGAGGTCTTTTCGTCCCGCTCCTCGCGCTCGTCGAGCACCGTCCGATCCTTGACGGGAATGTCGGCGAGCACCGGCGTAGCCATGGCAAGTGCAGGGCCGGTGATAATTGCCATGAGCCACAGCCTCATTGCTCCACCTCCCATCCGCAGAATCTTGCCAGCCAATGCTCGGGCTCATCGCCAAAGCGTGCTCGGAGCGCCTCGCACTCCTCAATCGTTTCCTTGCGGCCGGAGAGGACCTTGACGAGATCGGGCATGGCCGACAGGTCGAGGCGCGCAATGACGCTGTCATTGCCGTGCTTGATCAGGAAGGTGCGCTTTTCGGGTGGCGTGTTCCTGATGAAGTTGAATTCCTTCACCGTCAGTCCGAAGCGCCGGATGTAGCTTTCCTCGTCGGCGCGTGGGTTCGGAAAATGGATGTTTGTCCCGGACTGCTCGATCAGCGTGTGCGAGACCTTGGCCCGCGCGATGTCGGCCGCCGATTGCGTTCCGAAACCGACGATCCCGTTCAGCTTGCGGATCGTCTTCATCTTGTCGACGATGTAGCTCGAGAATGTCTCGTCGGCGAGGAGCTGCCAGCCCTCATCCATGAAGAACATCACTGGGTCGCCGGTCAGAAGCTCGTCAAGCCGATGGTAGATGTACATCAGGGCCGGAGCGCGCAGATCCTCGTTACCGATGATGTTGGTCATGTCGAAGCCGAAGACCCGCCGTCCCGAGAAGGACAAGACGTCGTGCGGCGCATTGAAGAGCCACGCCTTCTCACCCTCGATCCAAGGTCGTAGACGAGAATGCAGATCGTTCGCGTCGGCACGAGATCGCCCGACCAGGAGACCTGCCAGATTGGCGAGCGTGCGCTGAGCGACCGGCTCCTGGCAAACCCGAGCGATTGCCCGCTCAAGCGTGTCTTCCTCCTCTTGGCGGAATGTCTGTCCGTTGGCCGGCCGCAGCATCGCCTTCAGGAGGCGCAGGAGGAACTCGCGATTGGGCGCGGTGTTCTCCAGCTGAAGAGGGTTGAACCCGGTCGGCGTTCCGGGCGTCAGCACCTCATAGTCGCCGCCGATCGCGCGGATGAAGATTTCAGCGCCGCGATCCTTGTCAAAGAAGACGCCTTTCGGCGCCGGCGAGATTCGCAAGGCCTGCGCCAGAAGAAAGGCCAGCACCACGGTCTTGCCGGAGCCGGTGGGGCCAGTGACCAGAAAATGCCCGATGTCGCGTCGATGGAAATTAAACCAGTAGGGCGTCTGCGACGTGGTCTCGAGGATAGTGATCGGCAGACCCCAATGGGTGCGGTCGATCTGGCCCGTCGCAAAATTGTGCATCGACGAAAGGCCGGCAAAGTTGGCGCTAGACAGCATCGCGCTGCGGGCGATGTAGCTGTGGTTGCCGGGGAGCTGGGCCCAGAACGCCGCCTCAAGGTTCACGTCCTCACGCACCCAGTTGATGTTCATGTCGGTGAGGCACGCGCCGAGCTCGGAAACCGACTTGCTGACGCCGTCGAGGTCACGGGAAAGGCAAAGCAGCGTCAGGTGATGGAAGCCGAACACCGCTTCCTGGTTCATGAGGCTGTTCAGGGCATGGTCTATGTCGGTCTCGACCGAACTGCCCGCCTCGTCGGACGCCGCGATCTGCCGCTGCAGCCGAGAGATGCGTTCCATCGCAATCGGCTTGTCGGCAATCGTGAATGACTGCGTCAGGATGAACTCGTGGTTGACCTGCAGCAGGCCATCGAGCATCCCCGGTCCGGTGAACGGAGGGTATTCCTTGACCGACAGAATGGCACCGAAGCGGTTTTCCTCGTCGATCGCCGCCTGGGCCTGCATGGTCCGCTTGCCGAAATGCAGCCGGGACGTGCCGACATAGTTGCGCAGCCCCATGCGCGGCAGGCGCATGCGACGTGGAACTCCGCAGGTCAGGACCGTGTTGAAGAATTCCGAGGGCTCGGAGTATGGCTCGCGATTCCGATAGGAGATGCCAAGGGCGCGTGCGCCATACTTCTGAAGCTCGTTGGTGATGTTTCCGACCAGGTCTTCGAGCTCGGTGACGGATTCCCGAAGCTTCTCGTCCTGGACGGCGCGGCCGCCCGTTCGATCCAGCAGCCGCTTGACGGTCTCGCCCGTGCCGAGCGCACCACGCATGCTGGATCGCACGATGGTGAGGTAGAGCTCGTTCGTGAACATGCGCTTCTTGCGCAGCTCACCCATATAGCGACGGTTCAGGAGGTCGCAGAAGGGATCGTCGAACGACCCCTCCAATTCGGTTTCGACCTGTCGCCGGATGACTGTCGACCAGAGAGAAAACCGGCTCGATCCGAGCGCGCGGATCATCGTGTTCTGCACGACCGAGCGCATATTGAGCTCCGCCTGATCCTCCGTCTGAAAGAACAGGCCATTGAGCTTGATGACCGACAGGAGCGCCCCGCTTTCGAGGTTAATCACCATGTCCGATACGTGACGCAAATAGGGGATATGCGTGGCCATCGGCCGCTCGTTGTGCGCGACCCTGCCGAAGCCCAGCTCTTCCCTGACGACCTTAAGCATCGCTTTCTCCTACGGGCCGTAAGAGTTGGCGCCCCAAAAGACCTTGTTGCGCGTTCGAGGGGTTTTGCGCGTCACGACCTGCAGGACGTCAAGGATGCGACTGTCCCAAGTGCAGAGCGAGAACAGGAAGAGGTAGCTGAGCGGCGCCACCAGCAGCGACCAGAATGTGTAGGTCACCAGCCAGGCGATGATGCTTAGTCCGATGATGATGACGATCGCCATATAGGGGACGCCCCACAGCGTCGGCGATCGTGTCAACCCGATGACGAGGGGCGTGAGAGCGGGACGTTCATCGACATGATCGGCCATGACTAGTTGTTCCCGACTGCGGCGATCAACTGGTCGACGATTGCCGGCGCGCCAAAGACAAGACCCATCCCGATCACGACCGCGCCGGCGGTGAACCAGGAAAGCCTTCCGGCGAAGGCAAGAAAACCGAGACCGATGACGGCAATGATCGCGAGGAGCCTGCCGAAGGGACCGGTGATGAAGTCGACGATCATCTGGACCGCGGTCTGCAACGGCGCAAAGGCACCGCTTCCGCCTCCGCTTTGAGCAAAAGCAAGGTCGGCTCCGGCCACCTGAACTGCAAACAGAATGCCGACAGCTATGCCGTAGTGAATTGCTCGCCTGTTCCAGGATCGAAGCACTGCCTGGTTCATGTCCCACTCCTTTCAAAAATGCATCACACCGGCGACGAAGGATCCGGTCTTTTTCGGTGCGATGACACCAACCTCACCCCTTGCATCGTCGGCGACACGTGGTGCCCTCGCCTTCCTGGCGGCTGGCATCGAAAGTCCAAGCTGATGATTGACGACTTTCGCGATGTAGCTCACGGTCTCGGCGAACGGCGGTATGCCGCCATACTCGTAGATGCGTTTCTCGCCGGCGTTGTAAGCGGCGGCGGCGAGGAGCGGATTGCCGAATTCGTCGAGAAGCGTTCGCAGATATCGGACGCCGCCGTCGATGTTGGCGGCAGGGTCACAGACATCCTCGACATCGAACCGATCGGCCGTTGCCGGCATCAGCTGCATCGGGCCGCGCGCCCCTTTCGGAGAGTTCCTGTCGCGATCGAAATCGCTTTCCGTAGCAACGATCGCCACCGCGAAGCCGGGGTCGACACCAAGCCGGTTTGCCGCTTCCTCGACCAACGCTTTGATGCCGGCCGGTTCGACTGGAGAGGGTCCGCATTCGGACACGTTGCGGTCGACCGGGTCGGACGAAGTCGATAGCGGCCACGCACCGCCGCCGTAGATATCCGTAATGATATAGTTACGGGACGCTACGGAGACATCCGACAGCGAATCAAAGGCACCGAATTGCTTCCCTTTGGAAGCAGCTTTCGCCCTAGCGTTGGGCCGTGCCAGCCTTCCATCTGGATCGAGAACGTACTCGACGCTTGTCGTATCCCACCGCCGCTCGAAAACGCCCTTCACAACGTTGTCGTTGGCGTTACTCGCCGCGGAAGAGTCCACGTATTTCGGAATGAACGGCTCATCCTGAGAGGAATCTTGACCCTTCGCATGGTTGGCGATCAGACCCGCCGCAACCAGCGTCGACACCGCCCCAATCTGCCTCATAACCCTTTGCATAGCCGCATCCATCCCCAAGTCGGGTGTTGAGGTCACCACGGGTGCAGCATAAAATCTTCAAGTGCGCTGTACCGTATTGGACTAGCGATACACCGATTTTCATGATACGAAAAGCCAAAATCGCCTATCCAAAAAGGGCATGTTGCCGGAGCCGGCGATACGAGGCCAAGATGACGAAGCGAACCGTCGCGACTTTACTCAGCGTTGGCTTGTACACGCTGCCCGCGTTTGCCGTCGGGGAGATCGATCAGAACTACATCAGGTCCCTGGCGGCGCCCGGAAAAACCGTGCTGGTCATCGAGTACTATGACGGTCGGGGCAAGGTCGGCGAGCGCAAGGGGTATGCCTCGGCCACAGGCTTCAAGGCATCCGCGCCAACCGACATCAGGGTCAACGACAAGACCGTCCTGCATCTCTACGGGCTCGAGCCGTGCCAGGGCGAGATGGTCAACAAAGCCGAGAATTTCGCAGGCTTATGCACCGACTTCGCGCAGCAGCAACTCGCAATCATGCTGCAGTCGCCGAAGGTGATTTTCTGCCGAGCGTTCGTCAGCGAGCAAAACGCGCCGAGGCAGGACGCCACCTGCTACGGCTACTACAACTATCCCGGCAGCCTCGACACGATCGACATGTTCGAGGAGCAGCTTCTCGCACTTGGCGCCCTCAGGATTTCCAGCAAGCCGGACGGGTCTCCCATGCGTCCCGACCTTGTCGATGCGGAGAAGATCGGCAAGGCCGGTTTCGGCATGTGGGCTGACCCAAGGATCAAGGGCCAATGAGAACGGCCTTTCTCTGCGCTGCCGCCCTGGCCTTTGCTGGCGGATGGGCGGAAGCGGCACCTCAGGGATATTTCGACCTTCAGCCCGGCGTGACGCTCGAAACCGGTGATACCTGGATTGCAGAAGGATGGCGCTACCGACTCTACGGCGTTCAATCCTGCCTACGCGGAACAGCCTACACAGATCGTTCCGGGGAGAAGCGGGATTGTGGAGAGGCGTCGCTTGCCATGCTTGCCGCTTACATCCGGGACACCAGCCCGGTCTGCGCTCCCGTAGCCAAAAGCGCCGACACCACTTTTGTTGCCTGTTACGCCATGATTGGTCGCGAGCGGCTAGACCTTGCCAACATTCTCATCGCCAGTGGATTTGCATTCGCGGCCCTCGACGCCGGCGGAATGCCTTTTCACGCGCCTTACGCGGTGGTCGAGAAAAAGGCGCGAGAAGGCCGCGCCGGACTTTGGCAGTTCGACGACGTGCAACATCCCTCGATCCTGTTGTCACGGGCGGCGAACGAGAGGGCTCGGGAGGCCGGGCAATGAGGCTTTCCGGGATGGCAGCCGGCCTCACTCTCAGCGCGACGCTGGTCCTGCCAGCCGTTGCGGCCGACGTGACCACCAACTGGACTTTGCAACGTCGCAGTGAAGCTGTGGCGCCTGCGGTGACAGGTGTCTATCGCGGTCGCGTCGCCGTCATGGATGGGCGCACGCTGTGGTTTCCCGAGTATGCCGCAAAGGTCCGCCTCCTCGACATTGATTCCTGCGAACTGCCACAGTGGGCCTTCGATCCGAAATGGAACGAACGCGATCGGATCAAGGCTCCGCCACCCGTGCCCTGTGGGCCTCTGGCCAAGGCCTGGCTGAAGCGGACGATCGGTCGCTCGATCGTCCGCTGTGACTTCGTGGCATACGACAGCGACGGTGCGCCCCTCGCGCGATGCACTGTCAGAGGGACGGATCTTGCCCTGGAAATGCTGCGAGTTGGATGGGCGCGTGTCGCAACGCCCTATCCCGTCAATCCCGCGTACCTCACCCGACAGCGCCACGCGGTGGCCGCACGTTACGGCATGTGGGCGACCTACGTCCTCGACATGGATGAGTGGCGCCGCAAGGCGGTCGACACCACGCTTTCGCGCAAGCCGATCGCCGACTTCAACCTGCTCAGCGAGCGCGAAAGTGAGATTTCTCCGCGGTTTGTCGAGGCGCGCAAGAAGCCAAAACGAACCGACCGTTAGCCGTCATCACAAGTTTGCTCGGTACAAGAACAGGGAAGTGGATCGCCATGCCGAGGTTGCCGAAGCGCTGCGTTCCTTCAAGAAATACGTTTCTTCGCCCGGCGGAGAAATATTTCGTTACCGAGAGTAGGAGGTGTCTTTGAAGGGCTTAATTGACATAGCCAGTTCTCTCAACTCTTCATCGGTAATATAGATGGAAATTGTGGCAATTAAGCCAAAAAGGTATGCCATCTTGATGATGGCGTCCGGACGATTGTCCGGTACAAAGTTAATGATGCATTTTCTAAGGTGCCTTTCGTCGATCACCGTAGCGTAATAGCGGCTGCGGTGCGCTATAGTGGTCATTTCCTTCTGCTTGATTTTCGTAAGTTTTACAAGTAAATGCTTGTGGGATTCGATTAGTCCCTTCAAGTCGTTAGACGGCCAATGCTGTAGATCACTAATACAGATATTACACACGCCCGCTCCCTACCTAAACAATATAAAAAATCGGGACCAACTTCATTGTTGCCTAGGTGCGTATTCGTGAAGCTCTTTGCTTCAATGCCAGAACTGATCCATGCAAAGCCGCCAGCCCGCATCGTTGCATAATTCTAGCTCGACCTTCGCCATCGCATCGCCGAAATCTGGATTAGCGGCAGCTCAGCCACAAGACAACCGGAATAGTGTCCCTGGAGGTGGAGCCCGTAGACGACTTAGACTCTCTTCTGCATGCGTGCAATTGCCGGGGAATCTTCGACATTGTTCTATACTTACAAGAGGCTCGGCTATGACTCCGGGCATCTTGTAAGTGATCCTTGGACCCTCAGTTCTTATTTTTCGGAATAGGTCGGCTTTCCGTTTTCATCCTTCTTCCATTCGTAGATAACGTAGTCCGGCCGAGTAATGTCGCCCTTTGCGTCATAGCTAATGTCGCCGATAGCGGTCGGCCACGGTCCGCTTGCCTTGATCGTCTCAGCGACCTTTTTGGCATCATCGACCGAACCCGCCTTGTTGATGGCGGCAGCAACAATCTGCACCGCCGCATAGGAGTAGAGGGTATAGGCTTCCGGCTCGAAACCGGACGCGCGGAACTTCTCGACGAGATCCTTGGCTGCCGGATTCTTGCGCGGGTCCGGTGAGAATGTGTTCAGCGTGCCGACAACGGCGTCACCAGCGATCGAAGCCAATTCGTTCGACACCATTCCATCGCCTGAGAAAAAGGTAGCCTTCAGGCTTTGATCGGCCGACTGGCGCATGATCAGGCCGGCTTCAGTGTGCAGGCCGCCGAAGTAGATCAAGGTGACACCGGCCTCCTTCATCTTGGCGATGAGGGCTGAGAAATCCTTGTCGCCGATGTTGATGCCTTCATACATCACTTCGGTGATGCCATCGGCATTCAGCACCTTCTTCGCCACGTCGACGAGTCCCTGTCCGTATGGGCTCTTGTCGTGGACGATGGCGATCTTGGCGTCCTTGAAGTTCGCGGCGATATAGTCGCCGGCGACCTTGCCCTGCTGGTCGTCGCGACCGCAGGTGCGGAAGGTATTCCACAGGCCACGCTCAGTGTACTGCAGATTGGTTGATGCAGGCGATATCTCCAGGACGCCGTTCTCGGCATAGACTTCCGAGGCGGGGATCGATACGCCCGAATTGAAGTGGCCGACCACATACTTGACGTCATCGGCGACGAATTTGTTGGCGACCGAGATGCCCTGCCGTGGATCGGAAACGTCGTCTCCGACCTGGATTTTGATCTTCTGGCCGAGTACGCCGCCGGCTGCATTGATGTCCGCAGCGGCCTGTTCAGCACCCTTTTGGAACTGCGCGCCAAAGGCGGCGTTCGGACCGGTAAGCGGACCGGCGACGCCGATCAAAATGTCGGCCCATACGTTGCCGCTGAGCGCTACGAGCGCGGTCATGGCAACTGCGGACAAGAGAGATTTTTTCATATGATGGCTCCCATTAGCATTGTGGGCGTTGATCGATGCTTTGATACGATGCCCACACATGGCGCATAAAGCTGACGGATTGAGATCGGCGCCGCGGATGTTCCCTGTCCGGCGGCGCCAAAAGCTCCGCCGGGCCGTTCAAGACATGAGTTCAACGGCCAACGCAGTTGCCTCGCCACCGCCGATGCAGACCGATGCAATTCCGCGTTTCAGGCGATGTTTTCGGAGTGCGGAAACGAGAGTGACAATCACACGTGCGCCCGACGCGCCGATCGGATGGCCGAGCGCACACGCGCCGCCATGAACGTTCACCTTATCTGGCGGCAGGTTGAGGTCGCGCATCGCTGCCATGGGCACAACGGCGAAAGCCTCATTGATCTCAAAGAGATCCACGTCCCCAAGGTCCCAGTCAATCTTCCCGCAGAGCTTTCGGATGGCACCGATAGGCGCGGTCGTGAAGAGATTGGCTGCCTGTGCGTGGGTGACATGGCCACGGATTGCCGCCAGCGGGGTAACGCCCCTGTGGTCGGCTTCCGAACGGCGCATAAGGACGAGTGCCGCAGCGCCGTCCGAGATCGACGAAGAATTCGCCGCCGTTACCGTACCGCCCTCTCGGAAGGCAGGTCTCAGCGTTGGAATCTTATCTATCCTGGCCTTTTTTGGCTGCTCGTCCTCGCCGACGACGCGCTCGTCCTTGCCCTCCGTGACCGTGACCGGAACGATCTCTTCGAGGAAGCTCCCGTCGATGATGGCCTTCCTTGCCTTCTCAAGGGAGGCGAGGGCAAATGTATCTTGGGCGCCGCGGGTAAATTGGTAGGCTTCCGCACAGTCTTCGGCAAAGGTTCCCATGAGCCGCCCTTTGTCATAGGCGTCTTCCAGGCCATCGAGAAACATATGGTCGACGATCTTGCCGTGCCCCATGCGATAGCCAGAGCGTGCTCGATCGAGCAGATAAGGCGAATTGGTCATGCTTTCCATGCCGCCGGCTACGACGGTGGCTGCGGATCCTGCGGCGACAAGATCGTGGGCGAGCATGACCGAAATCATGCCGGAACCGCACATCTTGTTCATGGTCGTGGCGCCAACGCCCACCGGCAGGCCTGCGCCAAGGGCTGCTTGGCGCGCGGGCGCCTGTCCCTGACCCGCGGTCAGAACGCAGCCAAGCAGGACCTCGTCAACGAGCTCCATGTCGACCCCGGACCGTTCCAGGGCGGCGCGGACGGCGGCCGCTCCTAGTCTAGCGGCGGCGACATCCTTGAAGTCCCCCTGAAACCCGCCAACTGGCGTCCTGGCAGCCCCGACGATAACCACTGGATCACGAGTGCTCATGCGGCCGCCCTCCTGCTCGTGCGGGATCAACGCGGCGCCATACGCAGCGCGCCGTCCAGGCGGATGACCTCGCCGTTCAGCATTTTGTTCTCGCAGATGTGCTTCACCAGGCTGGCGTACTCGTCCGGACGACCAAGGCGCGCCGGAAACGGTACGCTCGCGCCGAGAGCATCCTGGACCGCCTGCGGCATGCCGGCCATCATGGGTGTTTCAAAGATACCCGGGGCGATGGTGACCACGCGTACGCCATAGCGAGCCAGTTCCCGGGCGACTGGAAGTGCAAGCGCGGCGACGCCACCCTTTGATGCTGCATAGGCTGCCTGGCCGATCTGCCCATCGAATGCTGCAACCGAGGCCGTGTTGACAATCACCCCTCGTTCGCCATCACCATCGGCGTCGGGCTCTCCCTTCACAATAAGATCGGCGACCAGGCGCAACATGTTGAAGGTGCCGACGAGATTAATGGCAACCGTGCGTGCAAAGCTTTCGAGGCCGTGCGGTTTGTCTCGCCCAACGACCCTTTCGCCCGGCGCGACACCGGCGCAATTCACCAGACCATGAATGTGTCCGAACGTACTCTTGGCTAAATTTACGGCTGCGGCACCGTCAGCTTCGCTCGTGACATCGGCCCGTTGAAAACGCACACTGCCGCCCAGCTCCGCAGCGATTTTTTCGCCTGCCGCGGCGTTCACGTCTATTGCGAGTACGTTTGCACCCTCATCCGCAAACATACGCGTGACCGCTGCGCCCAACCCGGAACTGGCACCGGTAACCAAAAAAACTTTGTCCTTGATTTGCATTATCCACGTCCGAGATTGATTTCTTACCAGGACATGTTGCAATGAAGCAAAGCGGCATACGATGACCGAAGCACGCAGATTTGGTGATCGATTTTGCAATGTTTGCTTCTAGGTGTGTTCCACGCGTGTTTCGTCACAGAAGTTGGGACGAATTGTCCTGGACATTGAGTCCGAAGGCAGCCTCCCGACGAAACGAAGCGGGACTTTTTCCGGTCCATTTGTGAAATGCCCGATGAAAGGCACTTGGTTCGGAAAAGCCGATATCGGCGGCCAGATCGGCCACGCTTCGATTTCCACCAAGCAGAGCTTCCATGGCCAGAGCCCTGCGCATTTCATCCTTGATGGAGCGATAGCTCTGACCCTCCGACTGCAGTCGGCGGCGCAAGGTCGGCGCTTGCATGCGCATGCCTGCGGCGAGGATTTCAAAACTCGGCCACGCAGAGGGAGCCGTCGCGTGGAGACATCCACGGATGATGGCGGAAAGCCCCTCGTTATGGCGATAACGCACCAGAATATTGGCTGGGGCCAAGCGTAGAAATTCCCGCAATGCGCACGCATCCCGGACAACCGGTAGCTTCAGCACGTCGGCGTCGAAGACAAGACGGCTCTCTGGCTGATCGAACCGCACAGGTGCGCCGAAGAACAGATGGTAGTCGGTTCCCGTGGGTGGCGCGCTGCATTTGAAATCGACCCAGCGGATCGGGAGGCGCCGGCCCACCAGCCAACAGTTCACGCCATAGACCATGATCCAGAATGTACGATAAGCAAAGGCCGATCGCAGCGGGCCGGCATCCTTCAAAGTAACTTCGGCAAACCCATTCCTGACAATCAGTTCGCCGTGAGGATCGTCAAGGACGACGCGCAGGAACCGCAGGCCTCGCCGCAACGCATGCTCCAGCGTTTCGGTCGTCAGAAGCGCGTGGCACAGCAGAGCGAAGCTGCCCGCCCGCATCGGCCGCGCGCCTTCGCCAAAGAATTCGTCGTCCATGGTCCGCGACACGGCATGCCAGAGGGCGCCGTACTGCTCCGCGGAGATCGGCTCGGTAATAACAGGCGGCAGCCCCACTTGGGCCAACAAAGGCTCGATCTGCACGTTGTGGCGGCGAAGGCATTCGAGCGTATCGTCCATGAAACAGGGAGCGATCATTCGACGTTCCATCGCCAACACTCCGACCTCGCGCTAGTGCGGTCCCCGATCAAACGTGGCAGCGCTTACACCTCGTTGCCGCAAGGTGTTCCTAGCGACCTTTTCCGTTGGTGTTCTCGGTAGTGGGACATCGGTAATCTCGATATAGCGCGGAACCATATGGCGGGGCGCCAGTTCCCTGAAGTGATCGAGCAGGCCAGTTGATTCCAGGGTTGAACCTGCTCTCCGCTGAGCGACAACCATGATGTCCTCTTCCGTCAATTCCGACGGAATCCCGAAAGCAGCGCTTTCAACGATGTCTGGGTGTTTCTCGGCAACCGTCTCCACCTCATAGGCGGAAATGTTCTCGCCCCGGCGCCGGATCGCCTCGTTGAGGCGGTGCTTGAAATAGAGCCAGCCGTCTTCGTCCAAAAAACCGGCATCGCCGGAATGATACCAGAGGTTCCTGAGCGTCTGCACCGTCTTTGCATCGGCGCGGTAGTAGCCGGAAAACATGCTCCAGCTTTTATGCGGGCGCGATACGATTTCACCCAATGTGCCAGGCGGCAGGGGCCTATCGTTCTCATCGACGATCGCGACTTCCCAGTCCGGATGGGGGCGGCCGCACGAACCCGGCCTTGTTTCGTCCACCTTGTCCAACGTCACAAAACTGGTTTCCGTCTGTCCGTAGCCCGTAACAAGCTGCATGCCAAAACGGCGCTCGAAGGTTTCCTTGTCGGGAACCATGGGAATGCACTGGCACACCCTGACAGGGTTGCCGCCGTCGTTCTCCGACTGCGGCGCGCGCATCAGGATGACGGCCATGGCGCCCAGCAGATTTGTCGCCGTGGCGCCGCTCGCGCGGGCCTGATCCCAGAATCGTGATGCGCTGAAGCCGTCGACCAGCGTCGTTTGCGTGCCGTAGATCAAGGGAAGCAGCACGCCGAACATCTGCGCGTCGGTATGAAAAAGCGGCAAGGGCGAGAAATAGCTGTCGCTGGTTGTGTAGCCCAGATTGGATGCCATCGCCGCTGCCCAAGAATAGCAATGATGGTGAGACATCAACGTGCCCTTGGCGGGACCGGTCGTGCCGGACGTATCAAGGATAGCCATCGGATCGGAATAGTGGACATCGACCAGATCGAAGTCCGGCTGCGGCGCCAGGCATTCTTCAAAACGGACAATACGGCCGATCCTGACGCCTGCCGTGCGGGCCTCGACCGGATCGGTTCCCACGAGGATAAGCGTCCGCAGGTTTGGAAGGTTGTCCTGGACCTTGGCGAGTTCCGCAAGCACATTGGCGTCTGTAACCAGCACCTCCGCACCGCAATTGTTCAGGTTATGGCAGAGCAGGTCGCCTTTCAGGCCGGGATTGCTGGGCACCTCGATCGCGCCTAGTTTGGATGCCGCGAACCACATTGCGACGAGTTCGAAGCAATTGGGCAGCAGCATCGCCACGCGATTCGATCGGTTGACGCCCAGCTTGCGCAAACCGCGAGCCAACTGGCTGGAAATGTGCAGCATTTCCTCGAAGCTTGCGGAACGCCCGCAGACTTCGATGAATTTCTTGGCTCCGAGCTGCTCGGCTTGCCTCAGCAGGATCTTGGGAAGGACCCGGTTTTCAAGGTCACCCTCTTGCTTCCCGGGGATGTAAAAAGGGGATAAGACTTCGCGTATTGACATGGGGGCGGTCAAAACTCTTTCGCTCTTGCCTGCGCCTCGGGAGACAGGAAGCCGCTGACCGTGGCCCTGGTCTCGAGCGCCATTGCGTCCGCGAGGGACGAATGAAACCCTTCATTGATGGCGTGCTTGATGTCGGACACCGCGCTCGCGGGACGCTCAGCGATCGTGAGAGCCAGCTTTCTTGCTTCGTCGAGTAACTCGGCCTCAGCGACGAGCTTCCATGCGATCCCGACCTCGACCGCCTTCCTGGCGTCGTGACGCTCGCCCAGGATCATCAGCTCCTTGGCGACCTGCGGTCCGACCTGCTTCGTCAGCAGCGCGGTCACGCCGCCGGTCACGAAAAGCCCATAGGTCACCTCGGGGAAAAACCAGCGGGTGTTGTCGGCAAACAAGCGGAAGTCGCAGTTTATGGCCCATTCGAGGGCACCGCCCACGCACCACCCATGCACGGCGGCAATGACGATCTTTCTCGATTGCATGATCTGCAGGGTGACGCCCTGGATCGCTTCGACCCAGGCTTGCGTGGCAGCCTCCGATACGGTCTGAGCGTCAAGATCCTTGAGGTCGTCTCCGGAACAGAAGGCTCGGCCTTCGCCGTGGAGAATGATGACCCGCGTGGCTTGATCCGCCTCGGCTCGCGCCAGCGCCTCGGCGAGCTCGTCGACAAGCTGCCTGTTCATGGCGTTGAGCCGTTCCGGCCGGCTCAGTTTGACCCAGGCGATAGACCCGTCATTGCTGGAAATGACTGCTTCTGTCATGATATCCTCCTCAGACGATCATTGGTTCGGCGTAAGAGCCCCAGACGTCTCGCAGCGCGCTGCAAATCTCGCCCAGCGTCGCTCTTGCTTTCACGAGCTCGATTGTCTTCGGCAGCAGGTTGATGTCGTCGGACGAGGCCTGCTGGGCGAGCTCTTTCAAAAGATGCTGTACGCGGCTGATATCCCGGTTTGCCCGCACCGCGTTCAAGCGGTCGATCTGCAACTGGGTGCACTGGTCGTCGTAGGGGTGGATGTGAACCTCGGCGGAACCGCTGGTGTCATCGACATAGCGGTTGACACCGACCGAGATCTTCTCGCCGCTGTCGATCTTCTTGAAGGTCGCATAGGCCGAGTCGGCCAGCTTCTGCTGGAACCATCCCTCTTCGACCAACTTGATCGCGCCGCCGCGTTCATTCACTTCGTCCAACACTTTCCAGATTTCGGTCTCCATGTCCCGGGTCAGGCGCTCGACGAAGTACGAGCCGCCGAGAGGATCGATCACGGATGTCACATTGATTTCCTCGCGGATGATCTGCTGGGTGCGGATGGCCAGTTTCATCGCTTCTTCGGTCGGGATGGCAAAGGCCTCGTCGAGACCGTTGGTGTGCATGCTCTGACAGCCGCCCAGCACCGCACCGAGCGCCTGGATGGCAGTTCGCATGAGATTGTTGTGGTGCTCGACCTTCGTGAGGCTCATCGCCGCGGTCTGCACATGCACCCGCAAACGCATGGATTCCGGCTTTTTGGCGTTGAACCGCTCGGACATGATCTTGGCGTAGACGCGCCGGGCCGCCCTGAACTTGCAGATCTGTTCGAAGAAATCCTGGTGGCTGATGAAGAAGAACGACAGCCTGGGGGCGAAGTCGTCGATATTCATGCCGGCATCGATGACCTCTTCGCAATATGCGATCGTAAAGGCCATGATGAACGCGATCTCCTGAAGCGCATTCCCGCCCACGTCGGACAGGTGATATCCGCTCAGGCTGATCGGATTCATCTTCGGCGTCGACCTGGCGCAGTGCATGATCAGGTCGCGCAGCAGCCTGACGGCCGGCCGCACCGGATAGATCCATTCCTTCTGGGCGACGTATTCCTTCAGCGGGTCCGCCTGCAGCGTCCCGGTCAGCTTGTGAAGGTCATAGCCGCGCTGCTCCGCGACGGCGACGAACATTGAATAGATCACCCAGGCAGAGGGGTTGATGGTCAGGGAAACAGAGATCTTTTCAAGGTCGATCCCGTCGAAGAGGCGGTCGACATCGTCCATCGTGTCGATTGCGACGCCAACGCGCCCCACTTCGCCGAAGGCCATTGGGTTGTCAGAATCCAGACCAAGCAGCGTTGGGAGATCGAAATCGGTCGAGAGCCCCGTCTGGCCCGTTTGGATCATGTATTTGTAGCGCTGGTTCGTGGCTTCCGGATTGCCGAAGCCTGCAACCTGCCGGATGGTCCAGGGCCGCCCACGGTACATCGTGGGATAGGCGCCGCGCGTGAACGGATAGGCGCCCGGGAAGCCCAGGTCACTCGCGGGGATATCCGCGACATCGGCCGCGGTATAAATCCGCTTCAGCGGAATCCCGCATTCCGTTTCGTATGCCGGCTTCTCCTCGGGCCTGCTCTTCAAGGCAGTCGCGAGTTCATTGTCTTCCCACTCGGCCTGCTTTTCCCGAATGTCGTCGATAGCCTGCCCCGAGAACAGATTCATGTCACCCACACCTCACCCTCCCAACCCAGCAACAAGCGAGCGGCCACGGACGGATCGACATCCCTGTTCACCACTGCCTGAATGTGTTTCTCGAGCTCGTCGGCTTTCTCATTGAACTTGTGCTGGAAAAGGTGCCTGGCGGTGCCGAGTATCCGCGCCTTGCAAATGTTGCGCTGGCGGTCAGCCAGTTCGCCGCTTTCCTGCAAATGCATCCAATGCCTGCCGATAGCCTCTTTCAGATTGCCGATCCGTTCGCCCGAAACCGAACTGACTGGAAGGACTGGGGGATTCCAGCCCGAGTTCGCCTTGATCGTTCCGAGGGCCATCATGCCTTTCAAGGCCGAAACCGCGGCCGCCGCCTCCGGTTTGTCACATTTGCTGACGGCATGTATGTCCGCGATCTCCAGGATGCCGGCCTTGATCGCCTGGATGTCGTCGCCAAGTCCGGGAGCGGACAGCACCACGATGGTGTGTGCCGCCGTCACGACCTCCACCTCGTCCTGGCCGACGCCGACGGTTTCGATGATGATTGGCGAGTATCCGGCCGCATCAAGAACATCGACCGCCTGAAGGGTCGAACGGGCCAGGCCGCCAAGATGGCCGCGCGTCGCCATGCTTCGGACGAAGGCTTGGCAAGACTGTGCTGCATCGTTCATCCGCACACGGTCGCCAAGAATTGCGCCACCGGAAAACGGGCTGCTCGGATCGACGGCAATGACCCCGACCTTGTATCCGTCCGAGGCGAAGGCCTTGATAAGCGAAGAGACCAGCGTGGACTTGCCGGCGCCCGGCACGCCGGTGATGCCGACGATGTGCGCCTTGCCAGTGTGCTTGTAAATCTCCGCCAGGGCTTCCGAAGCCTCTGCATATCCGCCTTCGGCGCGTGAAATCATCCGGGCAATGGCCAGAACGCTGCCAGCAAGGACATCGGGCAAAAGCTCAATCGAGGGTATGTAGGCGGCGCGCTTTGCCTGTCTCGAAGAGGTGTGCGCGCTCATATGCGACCACGGGCTGCGATCAAGTTCCTGATTGTTGTGACAATCAGATCGGCCCGTGCCTCCTGCGGAACGATTGCATCGACGCCGCTTTCCGACAAGGCGGCGTAGTCTTGCTCCGGAATCACGCCGCCCGCGACAACGAAAATGTGCCCGGCTTTCTGCTCCCGGAGGCAACGTCCCAGTTCTCTAAACAGCGGAACGTGGGAGCCCGACAGAAGACTGACCCCGATGACATCAACGTCTTCCTGTATTGCCGCGTTGACGACCTCGTTCGGTGATTTGTAGAGGCCTGTGTAGACGACCTCCATCCCGGCATCCCGCAGTATACGGGCGACGACCTTCGCGCCCCGGTCATGGCCATCCAACCCGAGCTTAGCGACAAGCACCCGAATGGTGCCAGGCGAATGCAGTTCGGCATCCGCCCCGGGGTTGGAATCTTGGCCTGCCATGCTCGTTTCTGTCATTGGTCCGAGCGCCCTTCACTCTGCAGCGATACTGGAAGGGCCAGCGGTCGCTGCAAGCCCGGATTCGATCGACTCGGAAATGATCCTCAAGCCGAGATCCAGTTCCTCCTCGGAGATTGTCAGGGGAGGGGCTATGCGGAACACTCCGCCCATCCCGGCAAGCTTGACGATGTTCATGCTCAGGCCGCGTCTGAGTGCTTCCGTCGCGATTCTGGCGCCAAGCTCGTGGTCTGGATCCCTGCGCTCGCCATTCTTGACGATCTCGACCCCAAGCATCAGGCCACGCCCGCGCACGTCACCGACGCATTCGTATCGCTGCTTCAGCCTCGACAGTCCGTCGAACAATCTCGCGCCCAGATACCGCGCCCGTTCGACGAGCCTTTCCTCCTCGACCACATCGAGCACGGCGAGGCCCACGGCCGCCGGCAGCGGATCGGAAACATGTGTGGTGTAGAACAGGAAACCCTTGTCGTGCGCCGTCTCTTCAATCTCGGCCGTTGTCATGACGGCCGATAGAGGAAGGCCAGCGCCGAGAGTCTTGGACAGGGTCAGTATGTCCGGCGTGACGCCGTCCCTCTGAAAGGCGAACATATCGCCAGTGCGGCCAATGCCAGTCTGCGCCTCGTCCAGGATAAGCAGCATTCCACGCTCGCGGCACTTCTGTTTGAGTGCTGCCAGATAGCCTCGCGGCAGCTCCAGTATGCCGCCGCTCGACAAGATCGGCTCGGCAATGAAGGCCGCTAAGCTTCCCATCGACTGGCTGTCGATCAGGTTGAACGCATCGTTCAGTTCCGTGCGCCAGTCCAGAGAGCCGTCGGCATGCTTGAAGCGCGGCCGGAAATTGTTGGGCGCAGGGATTGCAAGGGATCCGACCGCGGCAGGGCCATAGCCCTTGCGGCCAGCACTATAGGTCGCCGATGCGGCGGCACCGGTCATGCCGTGCCAGCTCTTCGAAAAGGCGACGATCTCGTGCCTGCCGGTCACCAGCTTCGCCATCCGGATGGCCGCTTCATTCGATTCGGCGCCGGTCGACAGCAACAACGACCTGTCTAGACCAGGCGCCAGCGCCGCCAGGCGTTCCGCAAGATCGACCACTGGGCGGGACAGCATGCCGCTGAAGAGGTGGGCAACCTTTTCGACTTGCCGGCTAACCGTCGAAACGATCTTCGGGTGAGCATGTCCGAGCAGTGCGCTCATCTGCCCAGACGTGAAGTCGAGAATGGGTCTATCGTCCGCATCGTAGACGAATGAGCCTTCGGCGCGCTCGATGATGGCGGGTTCGAATCTGCCGCCATATCGTATGAGATGCTTCTCCGCCGAAGCCCAAAACCCACGATCCAAGTTTTTTGACATCTCACAGCTCCACCAAAGCGTTCAGCAGGACAATTAGCGGCTGGCGCAGGTGCAGTAAAATTGATAGTTTTCGGATCCGGATATCAGAGGAATTGATATGCAGGCGCCCCTTGATCTCAGGCTGCTGGCAACATTCGTTCGTGCCGCCCATTCGGGAACCCTCAGCGCGACGGCGGTACAGGTCGGACGCACGCAGTCTGCCGTGACCATGCAGATACAGCGACTCGAGGAAGCCCTCGGCCAAAGTCTGTTCCATCGAAGCGGCAGCGGGGTCCGGCTCACCGGCAGTGGAGAGCGCTTCCTGACCTATGCCGAGCGCATTCTCAAAATCCATGACGAAGCGATTTCGGCGCTCTCGGACAAGGGCTTGCACGGTTCGATGGTTTTCGGCAGCCCCGAAGATTATCTGAGCGCGTTCTTTCCCGCACTTTTGAAGGGCTTCGGAACCTTATATCCCGATGTCGAGATCAAGGTCGTTTCGGCACCGACGGTTGAATTGCGCACGCTTCTGCACGCGCGCCAGATCGACCTGGCGCTTGTTTCAATTCTGAAAGCAAGCGATTCGCAGGATTTCGTGCGGACGGAGCCGCTCGTGTGGGTGGGCAGCAAGCCGACCTTGGAGCTGCACGATTTCGGCGATATTGTGCCTTTAGCCCTGCCGGCATCGAATGCCATGGACCATAGAGCCGCATGCGACGCCATGGCCCGTGCCGGACTGCGCTACAAAATATCATATGCGAGCAACAGTCTTGCCGGGTTGATCGCTGTCGCGCGGTCTGGCCTGGCGATAAGCGTGATGACCCAAGAAGCCGTCCCGGCAGATCTCCATATTCTAAACGCACCGCTTCCCCAGCTACCAGGTCTCGGGGTTGTGGTCGCTTTTGCCGAATCTGAGCAATCTCCTGCGGTAAAGGCGTTCGCCAATCACATCCGATATGTGCTACCTGCGCTGTAGAGCCCGCTCCTGTCCGCCGGCAGGTCTTCCAGGCTCATAAGTTTCGCCGTTTGCCTTCCAGGAGATCGATAATTGCACGCGCTGCGTCGAGCACATTGGTGCCCGGCCCGAATACTGCAGCCACACCGTTCGCCAGCAGGAAATCATAGTCTTGGCGCGGCACCACACCGCCGCAAACGACGATGATGTTTACGCCGCCCCTGGCCTTCAGCCTATCGATCAGCTGCGGCAAGAGAGTCTTGTGGCCGGCGGCCAGCGACGACACGCCGACGACTTGCACCTTTGACGCAATGGCCATCTCAGCCGCCTCGTCAGGCGTCTGGAATAGTGGGCCGGCGGTTACATCGAAGCCGAGATCGCCAAAGGCGGACGCGATGATCTTGGCGCCGCGATCATGGCCATCCTGGCCGAGCTTGGCAATCATGATGTTCGGCTTGGTGCCAAGCGAGGCCGAGAAGTCTTCGAGGCGCGAAACCAGCGTCTTGAACTCCGGCTCGTGGTCATAAGCCTTGCCATAGACTTTCCTGACCACCTCGGGAATCGCTGTATGATCGCCAAAGGCCTTGCGCATCACGTCGGAAATTTCTCCCACGGTTGCGCGGGCACGTGCCGCTTCGACCGCAGCTTCGAGGATATTGCCCGATTCAGGGTTTCCAGTATGTCGATGCTGCAAAGGCACCAGTCCATTTCCCCGACGTGCTCCAGCCAGACCAACCCTTCCGGTCCACCGATGAGATCGGAGAGCTGTCTTGGCGTCGCGTAAGCGTGTTTACCGCACCACACGTGATTGCACATCGTTTCACCTCTACAGGGGGATGGTGTCGTGCTTTTCCAGCGCGTATCGACCATCTTGCCGCGGAGCGCAGCGAAAGCGCGGGCGATGCGCTTGCGCGAGGAATGCGGCATGATCACCTCGTCGATGAAGCCGCGTTCGGCCGCCACGAAGGGATTGGCGAAGCGTTGCTCATCGTCTTTGGTGCGGGCCACTATCTTGTCCTTGTCGCCAAGCTCGGAGCGGTACAGGATTTCGGTCGCGCCCTTGGCGCCCATGACGGCGATCTCGGCGGTTGGCCAGGCGTAGTTGACATCAGCACCAATGTGTTTGGAGGCCATGACGTCATAGGCGCCGCCATAGGCCTTGCGCGTGATCAGCGTGACCATCGGCACAAGTGGCCTGGCTTTAGGCGAACAGAAGCTTCGCCCCGTGCTTGATGACCCCACCAAATTCCTGTGACGTACCCGGCAGGAAACCGGGCACGTCGACAAGTGTCAGGATCGGGATCGAGAAGGCATCGCAGAAGCGCGCCGCCTTGCGCGAGGAATCGATGTCGAGGCAGCCAGCAAGCACCATGGGCTGGTTTGCCACCACACCGACTATCTGGCCTTCGAGGCGCAGGAAGCCGGTGATCATGTTTTTCGCGAAGGCCGCCTGGATTTCGAAGAAATCGCCCTCGTCGGCGATCGCCAGTATCAGTTCCATCATGTCGTAGGGCTTTGCGGGCTGTCGGGAACCAGCGTGTCGAGCCGCATCTCGATACGGTTGGGATCGTCGTGGAACGGTCGCACCGGCGGCTTCTCGCGGTTGTTGAGCGGCAGGAAATCGAACAGCCGGCGCACCTCCTCCAGCGTCTCGATATCGTTGTCGAAAGTAGCGTCGGCCACCGACGATTTCTGCGTGTGGGTACGCGCGCCGCCGAGTTCCTCGGCGGTGACGATCTCGTTGGTGACGGTCTTCACTACATCGGGACCCGTCACGAACATGTAGGAACTGTCGCGCACCATAAAGATGAAATCGGTCATGGCCGGCGAATAGACCGCCCCGCCGGCACATGGCCCCATGATCACCGAGATCTGCGGCACCACGCCGGACGCATCGACATTGCGACACCGTCCCCCGCCACCTTCTGGTCGGACATGCCGAAATCGACTGCGCGATGGGTGACGTACATATCGTATTCCTCGAACGAACCTTCATCGAGGAGCACGTCGAGGCGTTCGCGTGCCGTCAGCTTGCCCTTGGCGTGCTGCGCGTCGATGCGTTTGAACACGTCAGCATAGCCGGCGAGCGATGCGACACCCTCCTGGATGCGCGCGCCGCCTGAATCATTCAAACCGATCACGGGCGCGCCGTTGCGCACCGCCATGTCCATGATCTTGCAGATCTTCTGCGCGTGGGTCTCCGACAGCGAGCCGCCCAGGACTGTAAAATCCTGCGAAAAGACATAGACCAGACGGCCATTGATCGTGCCCCAGCCCGTGACGCTTCTGGCCGCCGCCGAGACCCGCCTCGCCCCGACGCGCTTCAAGCTGTTCGAGAACGGCGCGCATCAACGGCCGCTCCGCGCATAGAGCCATTTCCCGGCGACAGGAAAGACGAGCGCCGCCAGCAGCGCCTTGATGATATCGCCGGGGATGAACGGGATGAAGCCGTATTGAAGAACCGGCTTGTCGAAGCCAATGACGCTGCCGAGCCACAGCAGCCCCGGCACATAGATGATGGCACCGGCCAGCAGGGGCCCCGGCCATGGCGGAGACCGGGCTTCTATCCCAGCCGCACATGGCAAGCCATCCTGCAACCACAACTAACGGCAGGCGAGATAGAACAGGACAGCGGCCCCGGCGCGCCCCGGTCCGAGCGCCAGCCCAAGGCCGATGACGGCGAAGGTCTGCATGGTCAGCGGAACCGGATAGACGGGAACCGTGTTCTTCGCCGAAAGGGTCATGGCGTCGCTCCCGCAACACTTTGAATATTGCAATTGCGAATTTGCGAATACGGAGGCACTCCCCCAATGGCTACACGAAAGCTCTATGTTGGACGCAAGATCCGCGAGATTCGTGACTCTCACCGGGCCACTCAGTCCGTGTTCGCGGAGCGCATTGGCATCTCGGCCAGCTATCTAAACCAAATCGAGAACAACCAGCGCCCGGTTTCGGCCGCCGTGCTTCTGGCGTTGGCCGAAAATTTCCAGATCGACATCGGCGCCATTTCGCTCGGGACGACGACCGGCTGCTGTCGGCTGTCACCGAAGCGCTGGCCGACCCCGTCTTCGACAGCTATGAGCCCAACCTCCAGGAATTGAAGCTGATCTCCCAGAACGCTCCGGGTTTTGCCCGTGCCCTGATTGCCTGCCACCAGGCTTATCGCCGAAACAGCGAGCAGCTTGCCAGCTTCGACGACAAGCTCGGACGCGCCACCTCGTTCGCCGAGCCGACGCCATATGAGGAAGTGCGCGACTTCTTTCACTTCGTCGACAACTACGTTGATCAGCTCGATGTCGCGGCTGAACGGCTGGCCGCGGATATCGGCATCGGCGAGCGGGAGACCGGCGCGGCACTCGCCGAACACCTCGAGGCTCGATACCACGTGCGCATGGCTCCATCCGGCGTCGACGAGGACATCATCCCGCGCTTCGACGCCAGGTCGAAATTGCTTTTCCTCAATCCCCTATTCACCGCCGGCGACGCGCAACTTCCAGACTGCTTTCCAGATCGCCAAAATGGAAGCGGAGCAAGAGGTCACGAGAGTAGCGCGCGAGGCTGATTTCCATCGGCATCTCCTGTCGTATCTGCGAACGGACCAATTGCCCGCAACGGGCAGTGCCGCCGCTAAAGCGGAAACTAAAAGTCGATCCCGGCAAACGCACGGCTTTGCCCTACACGCTGATTGCCGAATGAAAATTCGAAGTCGCACGGTCGGGCTCAAATCGCGTCTTTTGCGACTACCTGCTGAAGGTCGACAACTAGCGCTCTGAAGATCTGGCCAAACTTGCATCAATTCTCGTTGTCGACTTGACTTTCCGCATGATTATCGTCGTGCGAAAGCTGGCTATGTCGTGTTCCTTGAACATGAGGCGATCGAGCACGAATGCCTGATATTGCTCGAGATCCGCAGATACAACCCTCAGGGAGTAATCCCAGTCACCAGCGATCAGGCAGCATTCGACGACTTCGTGTAAATCGATGATCCTTTTCTCGAAGCGCTCGAAAAATTCTCTGGTTTGCTGCTTCAGCCGCACTTCGACGATGACGTCGAACCCCAATCCGATTCGGGCAGGATCCAGCAACGCGACATACTTGCGTATCACACCGCTCTCTTCGAGAGACCTGACGCGCCTCAGGCACGGTGCTGACGACAGACCTACCCTTTCAGCAAGTTCGAGATTCGTAATCCGTCCTTCGTCCTGAAGGATGCCAAGGATTTTCTGGTCGATACGGTCAAGTGACATGTCGCACCATAATTGCTCAATTTCGTCAAACTCGCGCATTAATCGACCAAGAATCTTTAGCTGGCGAGTCAAATCGCAATCTAAATGCGCGGGCATCAGCCTAAAAATACACAAACCCTTGGAGGAAATTCATGCGAAAGACAGAAGTTGGCAATCAGGCGTCATCTCCGCTGATGATGCCTACCTGCTGTGAAATGCGCGCAATACTGGCAAAAATGGGTCGCCCGTCATGAGCAGCAATGAATCAAAAACGCGTTCGGAATGGGAAAGCACAACTCTTGCTGGTAGCCTTGGAAGGCTGCCGCGCCGCGAAGAAAAATTCACAACGCTGTCCGGACTGCCCATCGAGGATCTCTACACGCCTGAAGACGTGAAGGACATCGATCCGATCAAGGACATCGGCTTCCCCGGCGAGTATCCATTTACTCGCGGCGTTCATGCCACCATGCACAGGGCAAGGCCGTGGACCATCCGTCAGGTCGCGGGTTTCGGCACGGCTGAGGACACGAACGGCCGCTACAAATATCTGCTGGACCACGGTGAAACCGGCCTATCGACCGATTTTGACCTGCCGACTTTGCTTGGCCGCGACTCTGACCATCCGGTCGCGGTCCCGGAGATCGGTCGCATCGGCGTCGCGATCGACACCTTGGAAGATGTGCGCCTCCTGATGGACGGGATCCCGCTCGACCAGGTGTCGACGTCCTACACCATCAATGCGTCGGCGTTCGTTCTTATCGGCATGTACGAAGCCGTGGCGAAAGGGCAAAACGTTCCCGACAATCTGATAACGGGCACTTGCCAGAACGATATCCTCAAGGAATACACGGCGCAGAACGAGTATATCTATCCGCCGCGTGAATCTGTGCGCCTGGTTGTCGACACCATGGAATACGCGGCCAAGACCATGCCGCGCTACAACCCGGTGAGCGTATCCGGCTACCACCCCCGTGAAGCGGGAGCGAATGCGGTTCAGGAACTCGCCTTCACGCTCGGCGCGGGCCATTGCTATGTGACCGAGGCTGTCAAGCGTGGCATTCCGGTCGATCAGGTGGCGCCCCGTATCTCGTTCTTCTGGGACATCCACAACGACTTCTTCGAGGAAATCTGCAAGCTGCGGGCGTCGCGCCGTCTCTGGGCGCGCATGATGCGCGATTGGGTCGGTGCAAAGGATCCTCGTTCCTGGATGATGCGTGCCCACTGCCAGACGGCGGGCGTCAGCTTGACGGCGCAGCAGCCGGACAACAACATCGCCCGTACGGCCGTTCAGGCTCTGGCGGGTATCCTGGGCGGTACGCAGTCCCTTCACACCAATTCGAAGGACGAAGCCTATCAGATCCCGTCTGAAGGCGCGATCAAGATCGCGGTGCGCACCCAGCAGATACTGGCCCTTGAAAACCGCGTCGCCGACATCATCGACCCGCTTGCCGGCTCGTACTATGTCGAAAACCTGACGCAGCGTCTCGAGGAAGAGGCCGAAGCGCTGCTGCGCCAAGTCATCGACCGTGGCGGTATGGTCGAGTCCATCGAGGATGGCTTCATCCAGCGCCAGATCGCGGACTCCTCGGCGGCCTATCAGAAGGCGCTCGAAGACAAGCGGGAATTCATCGTCGGGGTGAACGTCAACGTCGACCCCGAGGAAGACCTGCCGTTCGAGCCGTTCGAGCTCGACCCGGGTCTCGGTGATCGCCAGATCAAGCGTACCCAGTCCATCCGCAAGCTCCGGAACGCCGCCGAACATTCGGCTGCCCTGAAGGAAGTGCGGCATGCGGCCGAGAACAACATTAACACCATGCCTGCCGTCTCGCGCGCCATCCGTGCAAGCGCGACTGTGGGAGAGATTTGTGACGTGATGCGGGATGTGTTCGGCGAGTACAACGCACCGCTGGTTTACTAGCCGAAAAAGGGGAAAAATATGAAAGCGCCACTTCGCGTTGTTGTTGCTAAACCTGGACTTGATGGCCATGATCGTGGGGCCAAAATCATCGCGCGAGCCTTCCGCGATGCAGGTTTCGAAGTCATCTATACTGGTATTTTCCAGACGACTGAGATGATCGCACGTACCGTGCTGGAAGAAGATGCCGACGTTCTCGGCCTTAGCATCCTGTCCGGATCGCATCTGCATTTCGCCGAGGAAATCTGCAAGGCGTTGCGGGAAAAGTCCGACAAGGAAGTGCTGGTCATCATGGGAGGCATTCTGCCTCCCCGCGACATCCCGCTCGTCAAAGGGTTTGGCGTGGGCGAGGTCTTCGGTCCCGGCACGCCGACAAGCAAGATCATCGAGTACGTTAAGGAGTGGGGAGGGGTGCAGTGACCAAGACGGTGGGTGGCGATATGTCTCGACTTGACGGGATATTGTCACGTGCCGCGGGCTCCGATCCAAATCGTGTGGCGGTGATCTTCGACGACGTATCCTGGACTTATGCCGAGGTCGGTGACCGGGCGCGGCGGCTGGCAAGCACGCTGGCCGCGCTTGGTGTGCAACCCGGGGATCGTGTCGCCCTTTGGGCATCCAATCGAGCTGAATTCCTTGAAGTGCTGTTCGGGATTCCGCTCCTTGGGGCGATAGCGGTTCCGCTTGATCATTGGTGGACGGCAAAAGATGCGTTCGCGGCATTGACGCAAGTCCGCCCGAAGGTATTGCTCGCCGGAGCGGCGCAAGCTGCCCAACTGAGAACGCAGAAGGCTGAATTGGAGTCTGCCGGGATCGATCATGTTCTCGAACTCGATGATTCGCCTGACAGCAACTTCAAGTCATATTCGCGTCTGCTGGCTGCCGCGGAGCCCTTGAGCGAGTCTTTGCCTGTCTCTGTGGACGATCCGGCATTGATCCTGTTCACCTCTGGCTCAACCGGCCGATCGAAGGGAGCGATGCATACCCATCGCGGACTCTACGCCACTGCCATGACCATAGGCTTGGAGCTCGGACTGCAGGATGGCGAGCGAACGCTGCATTTCCTGCCGCTCTTCTCATCGTGCCTGGAACATCTGATCCCGCTGACGTTGATGCGTGCGACGCACGTGATCATGCCGCAATTCGATGCTCCCGGCGTCTGGCACGCAATCAGCGAGCATCAGGTCACACATGTCGATGCTGTGCCGACGACTTTGCGCCGTCTGCTGGAGCAGGCTCCGGCGGTCATCCCGCAATGTCTTCGCGTCGTCTCCTATGCCTCGGAACCGATGCCGGCATCGGTCATCAAGGGGCTGGTCGAGAAAGCGCCGGGGGTCCGGTTCGTTCAGTTCTACGGTATGATTGAACACCTGTGCCTGACGGTGCAGCGTTCCTCGGAACAATTGACCAAGATCGGCACCGTGGGGCGACCGATGATAAGTGCCGAACTGCGCATCCTTGGCGAAGACGGCGAAATCTCCACTTCAGACGAGCCCGGCGAGATCGTCGCCCGCACGCCGACCATGTTCGCAGGTTACTGGCAGGACCCGGCTGCAACGGCGCTGGTGATAAAAGACGGCTGGATGCGCACCGGCGACATTGGTCGCTTCGACGAGGACGGCTTCCTGGTTCTTTCAGGCCGTTTGAAAGAAGTCATCAAGTCGGGCGGCGTGGGGATCGTTCCAGGCGAAATTGAGTCAGCGCTCCTCGGCCATGAAGCGGTCCGGGAAGTAGCAGTCGTCGGCATTCCCGACGATCGCTGGGGCGAGGCTGTGAATGCCTTTGTCGTTCTATATCCAGGCTTTGTGGCGACGGAGGCGGATTTGCAGGCATTCTGCCGTACTAGGCTTACTGGCTACAAGACGCCGAAGGCCGTGCATTTTGTCGACGAACTGCCACGCACCGGTATTGGGAAGATTTCCCGAAGGGCAGTGCGTGAACAATTCCTGCGCAGGCAGGCAAGCGAGGTAGTTGCATGACCGAGAACCTAATTCGCCTGCGCATGGCGACTGCCGATGGGCACTACGCCGGCGGCCTCGTGGATGGGGCGAAAATGCTGCAACTTTTCGGCGACGCCGTTACCGAGGCTTTGATCAGGCACGACGGCGATGAGGGGCTCATGCGTACTATGAACGCTGAGTTCCTGGTCGCGGTGCGCGCCGGTGACTATATCGAAGTCCGGGCCAAGATGTCACGAGTCGGGAACTCCTCGCGTACATTCGAGTGCACAGCTCACAAAGTGATCGAGCTTGTGGATCCGAATGATTCGGGAGCGCGCCTGCTGTCCGAACCAGTGCTCGTGGCCAAGGCTGTCGCAGTTGCTGTGGTGCCACTAGATAAGCAGCGGCGGGCCTGATGACGAAGGTTGTCGATCTTCTCACCAAAGCGCGGCAGGGCCATGTAGGGGCCCTCGCCCGTCTGCTTTCCATTGTCGAAAACGAAGATGCTGGCGCCGCGGAGATTGTGAACGCAACGCACGCCAATACCGGGAATGCGCACATCATAGGCATCACAGGCCCGCCCGGCGCCGGCAAAAGTTCGCTGGTTTCGGTTCTTGTCGCAGCCTACCGGGCATCCTATCCGCGCGTGGCTGTGGTGGCGGTCGATCCGTCAAGCCCATTCACCGGCGGTGCGATCCTGGGAGATCGTATCCGCATGCGTGATCGTTTCCTCGATGAGGGCGTTTTCATTCGTAGCGTGGCCAATCGCGGCCACTCTGGCGGACTTGGGCGCGCCGCGAGGCGTATCGTGAACGTTCTCGACGCGATGGGCTTCGACATCATTCTCGTCGAGACGGTTGGCGTCGGTCAGGAAGAAGTCGAGGTGGTTCGCGTCGTGGACACCGTCTGCCTCGTGACGATACCTGGCGCCGGCGATGACATCCAGGCGATCAAGTCGGGGATCATGGAGATCGCCGATGTGCTGGTGGTCAATAAGGCAGACCGACCCGGCGCGGATCGGGCGGTCAAGGATTTCACCCAGATGCTCACCCTTGGAGCGCCGCGTCTCGATTGGAAGATCCCTGTGGTCAAGACGTCTTCTGCCGCGAATACGGGCATCAGCGAGTTGATTGTCGAAATTGCCAAACATCGCGCGTGGGCGATCGAAAGCGGCGACGCGAAACGCAGGGTCCTTGAGGCAAATCGGAACGAAGTGGAGGCTCTCTTGCGAGAGAGAGTGCTCCGTCAACTCGCCGCGCAGTTGGGCGACGGGCGATTTGACGAAACTGTGGCGCGTGTCGCCAACCGCGAGATCGATCCATATGGCGCCGTGGACCTGCTCTTGGGCTCGAAACTCGACAAGTCGCCGGCAGTTGGAGTTAGCGCTGGTACGTAAGCGCACCTCTGTAGGGCGTTGCGAAAATCCCTTGACCGCGTGCGCGCGAGCGTTCGGCTTTCCGAGTTCAACTATGCAGCAACCTCGTCAAAACATTAGGAACTTGAGACGGGCTTTGCGCGAGCAAGACCCCGAGGCAGCGCGGTTGCTTCTGGCGCATAGCGTGGCTCTCGGGCATGAGCGACTAGGGGTACGACGTTATTTGGTCGCCCGACATCTCGGGGTCCCCGATGTCGAGGCATTTAGGCCCTTCTATATTACTGCCGCCCGGCAGTTTTCGCCTCACGCTCTGCAATCTGCTGCCGACACCGTTGCCCGCGAACTCCATTTGGTTACCGATGCCCACGGCGAAGCAAGCAAACCTCTCGTTGCCGAGAGCCCCTTTTTCCTGCCCTACGGTGGATTGTGGCCCAAGTTGGAAAGCGGTCCACAGTACTGCGGCATAAGGGTAAGCCTGCTTGGCGCGCTCAAAATCGGGTCTAACCCGTGGTTTGGCCCCAGCGCGGTCATTCGCGCCGATGGGCATTTCGTCCGCATCGGTGCCGATTTCCGTATCGGAGAATGTTCGACAGTCCACATCGCGCATGAATTATTCCCGACGGTCATCGGAAATCGAGTGACGGTCGGACGGAACGCTGTCGTTCACGGTTGCACGGTCGGCGATGATTGCGTGATCGAAGATGGAGTCGTGGTTCTCGACGGTGCGCAGGTTGAGGACGGTGTTCTTATCGAATCCAATTCGGTCGTATTTCCGCGATCGACCCTGAAGGCAGGGCTGATTTATTCGGGAAGTCCGGCACGGCCGATCGGAGAAATCGGAAATGCGGAGCTCCAACAACGCAGGCAGGCAGTCTCGAATGCCATCTTTGCGTGCATTTTTGACAACGCTAGCAAGGCTGGAGAGGCGCGTCTTGGGGAACATGCGTTCGTTGCGGCGACAGCGAGTCTCTCGGGAACGGTTCAAGCCGGTGCGAAATCGGGGATATTTTTTGGATGCAGGCTCAATGCAGTCAATGGCGAGATCGTCATCGGTGAAAACAGCAACATCCAGGACAACACGATCATTGACGGCATGGAAGGATCTGTCGCGATCGGGTCCGATTCAACGATCGGACATAATGTTTGTATGGGAGCTTGTCGCATCGGCGACAGGGCTCTGGTCGGGATTGGAAGCAACCTGGCCAAAGATACAAGAATTGACGACGATGTTCTGTTGGCCGCTGGCTCGATCACCATGGCAGGACAGCACCTTCAAGGAGGTTGGCTTTGGGGCGGTCGCCCGGCTCGCGCGATCACAAAACTTGATGATGCCAAGCGCGCAATGATGTCGGCGACAATCGAACAATATCGCGTCTACGGGGCGCAATACAAGATCGCACAGAGCCAGAGGGCATCAGAGGAGGTTTAGGTGGGACATCGACTGTCGCGGATAGTCACCAAAACCGGAGACCAGGGACAGACAAGCCTCGGTTCCGGCGTCAGAGTCGATAAGGACTCACCTCCAATTGAGGCTATGGGAACCGTTGACGAGCTGAACAGCTGGATCGGCGTTCTGTTGATGTTGGCAAAATCACCTGCAGTTAAGCAGTCGTTCGAGTTGGTTCAGCACGATCTTTTTGACCTTGGTGCTCAGATTAGTGTACCGGGAACCAAGCTGTTATCGCGTGAACATCTGGAACGCGTCGAGAAAAGCTTTGAATCAGTGAATGCCAACCTCGGGATGCTTAAGGAGTTTATTCTGCCCGGTGGTGAACCTGCTTCAGCATTCGCCCATGTCGCCCGCACGGTATGCAGACGAGCAGAGCGGCGCTTGTTTAGCCTTTGTGAAATCGAGCGTCAGACCGAGGGCCAAGGAACACGTGATACCTCTAGTCAAAACTATGGCCTGTCGTATCTCAACAGGCTATCGGATCTATTGTTTGTCGCCAGCCGCTTGGAAAATCATTTTGCTGGCCGCCCCGATGTGTTGTGGGAGCGAGGCAAAAGCGTTTCAGCCTGAGGCAACTGCCGCGCCATTGAGCGACTTAGTTTAGTTCGGCAGTGGCGAAGAGACGGTCGACGACATCGTAGTTTTGCCGGACGCGCTAGTTGACCAATTCAGAGCTGCCTGATGGGCCGGTAACGAACAGCGGCGGCATCTCGCCGTAGCCGATGCCCTCATCGCTCTCCGCTCCTTCTCCCCAGGAATCTAACGGGACAACTTGAATGACGGTCAAAGTAAATCTTATCGGTGCCGGGCGGGTCGGACAGACATTTCTCAGACTTCTCAATAACGTCAATTCGGTAGCGGTGGGAGATGTGCTCAGCAGAAGTTACAGTAGTGCGCTACGCGCCGCCGCCAGTGTCGGAGCCGGCCGGGCAGTCAGGCGTCTCGAAGACATGGAGCCCGCGCAACTCTGGCTCATAGCCGTACCGGATGATCAGATTGCCGCGATTTCTGAAAAGATGTCCCGCCTTTTGCTTGTCTCACGGATGGAACCGCCAGTAGCTGTCCATTTCAGCGGATTTCATTCGTCAGATATGCTGAAGCCGCTGAGGGACAAAGGATGGTTCGCGGCGAGTTGCCACCCTGTCCTGAGCTTTCCCGATCCAGCGAGCGCGGTTAACGGGTTTAAGGGCACATATTGCGGCACAGAAGGCGATGAGCCTGCGGTAGCGATGCTGGGTCCGCTGCTTTTCGCGATCGGCGCGCATGCTTTCCCGATCCGAGCGGATAGAAAAGCGCTTTACCACGCAGCAGCAGTATTCTCGAACAATTTCACCGTGGTGTTACAGGCAATTGCAATGGAGGCCTGGGCTCAATCGGGCGTCCCCCTTGAGGTGGCAGAGGTTCTCTGTTCGTCCCTGCTGGGCTCTGCATCGACCAATGTTTTGCGCTTAGGCCCGCAAGCTGCGCTCACCGGGCCCGCTGCCCGCAGCGACCAGGAAGTGATGCGACTCCAGAGAGCCTCTGTCAGCGAATGGTACGCCGAAGCAGGCGAAGTCTACGATCGCCTGAGCAAAATGGCTCATCGCCTAAAGCTGACTGGCACAACAGGTCCGGAGATGTGGTCAGTCGCACTTTGTGTGCCGACGCAAGGCGCTCGCCATGCGTAGAAAACGTTAAAGGGCGACACGTTCGACCTTGAGCGCGATTGGGGAAGGCCGTGATTGAGCGCATATTCGCGGTAGTAGATGCGGGGGACGATCACGGTGGCAGCCTCTATCGGGCGGGCCTGCTCTTTCCGCATGCACCGGAGCCTTGGATCGATCTCTCCACTGGGATCAATCCGCATTCCTATCCGCATAGATCAATCTCAAGCTCCGCCCTTTCGCGGCTGCCTGACGCAAGCGACGAAGCGAGGCTGCGCGTGGCAGCAGCGACGGCCTATGGGGTGGCCAGCCCAGCAAACGTCTTCTCGGCGCCAGGGACACAGATCCTGCTGCCGCTGGCGATGTCACTTAAGGCACCGGGATGCGCTGTCGTCCTATCTCCGACCTATTCCGAGCACGCGCGCGCGGCTCGGATGGTGGGCCATACAGTGGTCGAGACCGTCGAGCCGCAAAAGCTTGCATCGGCGGATGTCGCTGTCGTGGTCAATCCTAACAATCCCGACGGACGAGTGCTGTCCCTCGCAGTCCTGCGCCAACTGGCCAAGCGGCTCGCCGCGCACGGAGGGCTGCTCGTCGTCGATGAGGCTTTCATGGATGTGGGGCCCCGCGAGGAGAGCGCGGTGAGCTTGGTGGAAGAACTGCCGGTTGTTGTGCTCCGGTCGTTCGGAAAATTCTTCGGGCTCGCTGGCGTGCGGCTAGGCTTCGCCATCGCCTCGCAAGCCATTGCGCTACGACTTGCAGCGCAAGTCGGGCCATGGGCGGTGTCAGGTCCGGCGCTGGAAATTGGAGCCCGCGCGCTCGCTGATCTTGACTGGCAGGCGTTAATGCGGGCGCGGCTTTCGGAAGAGGCGGCTCGGCTCGATAGGCTGTTGCCGCGAGATGGCACGGCGGTGAGCAGTGGCACAAATCTCTACCGTTTCATGGTGCACTCGCAGGCTCCATCACTTTTCCGCATACTCGGAGAGGCTGGGATAATTGTGCGGGCATTTAAGTGGCGTACCGATGCGTTGCGATTTGGCTTGCCGGGTTCTGAGGACGATTGGGTGCGATTGGAGGTGGCGTTAACTCAATGGTCTGTGGAAAGGGAAAAGATTTGATCCTCTGTGTTCGGAGGGTGAAGGAAGGAATAGAGATGACCCCGTGGCTACTCCGGTCAGAACTAGCGCTTCTAGATAGAGTTGTCCGTGCGTCGGAGCAACCAGCCGTCGGACTCCAGCGGCCAATGAACCCACGTTTGAAATTGAACGAAGGTATTCATGAACCCCCGCGACACGCGATCCCAAGCGCGTTGTCGCTTCCCGTGCCACGTGGCCACATTGTGGCGACTGGCACGGGCAAGTTTCCCAAGCGGGTTTCGATCAAGGCTTTCAAGCGATCGAAGGACGGTTTGGCATCTCACATGCAAAAAAAGACCCGCCACACAGCGCCTCTACTTGACCGACATCCTCGACCTTATGCGCGACCAATGCGACTGGGCGCAGCGCCGTCCGGCGCGACCAGCGACATGACAATCGGCAAAAGGATATGAGTGCCGGGTGCGAGCCGCTTGGCTCCCGTCTGGCGTGCCGTAGGTGCGTGCCCGAGCAGGCACGAAAACGTTATGGCGGGCAGGCCGAAGAGCGGATAGGAGTGCAGGTTGATGCCGATGGAAAGGTCTACCCAGGGCCACGGTTCGCCGGGAAAGCACTTCGGCGCGGTCGAGGCTGCCGCCGTGGTCAGACACCCAGAGGATCGTTCACGCCAGACGCCATGTTTCTCCTGATCGCCTTCCTGTCAATGACGATCGAGCTGGTGGCGGGCTACCCCGACCGTCTCTTCGAACGCATCGGCCATCCCGTGTCCTGGATCGGTACGCTTATCGGCACCCTCGATCGGAAGCTGAACGATGCGAAGCGTTCGCCGCGCGCCAGTCGCGTCGTGGGAGTACTCACGCTGGTCGTCCTTGTCCTGATCGCGGGAGGAACGGCACTTCTCGTTCAACGGGCGCTCTCCGGCAGCATTGCCCTGCTGCTGGTCACCGCGCTTGTCGCGAGCACGCTGATCGCGCAGCGCAGCCTCGCCAAACATGTCGCCGCGGTGGCCCAGGCGCTCGAGATTGAGGGGGTGGCCCGCGGCCGTTGCGCAGTGTCGCAGATCGTCGGGCGCGATCCGCAAGCGCTCGACGAGGCGGGCGTCAGCCGCGCCGCGATCGAAAGCCTGGCCGAGAATTTCTCGGACGGCATCGTGGCGCCGTCCTTCTGGCTGGCGGCTGGCGGCCTGCCAGGAGCCGCGATCTACAAGGCGGTCAATACCGCCGACAGCATGATCGGCCATCGCACTCAACGCCACGAGGCCTTTGGCTGGGCAGTGGCGCGCTTCGACGATCTCATCAACCTGCCCGCCTCGCGGCTGACGGCACTGCTGATCGTGGTCGCAGCAGGCCTGCTGCCCGGCATGTCGGCGGGCGATGCGTGGCGCGCTGTCTGGCGCGATGCGGGCAGGCACCGCTCGCCCAACGCCGGCTGGCCCGAGGCGGCGATGGCCGGTGCGTTGGGCCTGGCTCTCGCCGGCCCGCGCCACTACGGCGGCGTGCTGGTGGACGACGCCTTCATGGGAGTGGGCGGTCGCCGTGCGGCCAATGCCGTCGACATTCGCGCGGCACTCCGTTTGTACTGGACTGCAGACCTCTTGCTCGTGACGCTGCTAGGGATCGGCGCGGCGCTGGTCACGCTGCATGGCTGAGCAGACCGTTGAGATCGAGATGACGCTCCAGATGCGTGGCGAGCTCGTCGAGTTCGGCATCGACACCCGCTTCGTAGTCGAGACCTGAGCTCGACCCGCCAAGGCGAGTGAGCCAGGCATCGCGCTGCCGGTCGTCGGCGAATAGGCCATGCACGTAGGTTCCCGACACGCGCCCGTCCTTCGTCGCGGCGCCATCGGCGCGTCCGTCTTCAAGCCGAGCGAAGGGCCGTGCGCAATCTGCGCCCGAGGTTGCTCCCATGTGCATCTCGTAACCGTTGAAGGAGATCCGGTCGGACGTCATTCCATTGACGGTAACTAGCCTCTTCTCGCCGGACAGCACCGTCTCGACGTCGAGCAGCCCGAGGCCCGCGACCGAACCGGCCGGACCTTCGACGCCGAGCGGATCGGCGATTGACCGGCCCAGCATCTGATAGCCGCCGCATATGCCAAGCACAGCGCCGCCGCGCCGCACATGCGCCGCGATGTCCACGTCGAAACCGGCAGCCCTAAAAGCGCTGAGATCAGCGATGGTCGTTTTGGAGCCCGGCAGAAGAACCAGCGCGGCGTCCCCCGGTAGCGCTTGTCCCGGCCAGACGCGGACGATCTCGACATCAGGTTCGGAGTCCAGCGGATCGAGGTCGTCGAAATTGGAGATGTGCGGCAGGATCGGCACTGCGATCTTCACACGGCCGGTGCTGGTCCTTGGCGCGGATTTCTGCGTCAGCCCCAGCGCGTCCTCCGCCGGCAGGCGTCCGGCCCCATCGAAGAAGGGGATGAGCCCGAAGGACTGCCATCCGGTACGCTCGGCGATCTCCCGCATACCGTCGGCAAAAAGGGAGGTGTCGCCACGAAAGCGGTTCACGATGAAGCCGCGGATCATAGCGGCGTCTGCGGGATCGACGACGTGCTTCGTGCCGACGAGGCTGGCGATGACACCGCCACGATCGATGTCCCCGACTAGCTCGACGGGGACATTGCCGGCGCGTGCAAAGCCCATGTTGGCAATGTCGTTTGCCCGCAGGTTGATCTCGGATGCGCTGCCCGCTCCCTCCACCAGCACGAGGTCGGCCTGCGCCTTCAGCAGCGTGAAACTCTCCATAACCCGCGGCAGGAGAGAGGCCTTGATGCCTTGGTACTCGCGCGCATTCGCGTTGGCTACGACCTGGCCCTGGACGACGATCTGGGCGCCGACTTTGCTCTGCGGCTTGAGAAGAACGGGATTCATATGCACGCTTGTCGTCACGCGCGCGGCGTGGGCCTGCAGCGCCTGCGCCCGACCGATCTCGCCGCCATCGGCGGTCACGGCGGCATTGTTGGACATGTTCTGCGGTTTGAAGGGACGCACGAGCAGTCCGCGATTGGTATAGGCGCGCGCTAGCCCGGCAACGACTAGCGACTTGCCTACGTCCGAACCGGTGCCCTGGAACATCAGCGCACGTGACATCGCTAGAACTCGATGCCCCGCTGGGCTTTGACCCCTGCAGCGACGATCCGCGCCTCCATCTCGACGGTCCTCTTCCCGCTTACCTCCACATCCTGGATAGACTTGAGCTTCGTCATCTTGGCGCGGTGGCGTTCCTCATCCTTGGGATCGATATCGCTCATCTCACTTCACCTTAAGCGACAGCCCCGCCACCATCAGCAACACCGTGTCGGCAATTGCCGCAACCTGCTGGTTGAGCCGGCCGGCGGCATCACGGAACCGCTGGGCGAGCGCATTGTCCGGGACGATACCCTGGCCGACCTCGTTGGACACCACGAACCACGGCCCGCGCGGCCGCGACAGAACATCGGCTAGCCGCCGGCATTCGGCGTCAAGATCATGTTCAGCCAGCATGTGGTTGGTCAGCCACAGCGTCAGGCAGTCGACCAGCACCGGCTGTCCATCGGCCAGAGCCTCGAGCGCGCCGGCAAGGTCGAGCGGCGCATCGACGGTCCCCCAGCCTTCGCCACGCCGCGAGCGGTGCAGCGCGATGCGCTCGCGCATCTCCTGGTCATAGCCTTCAGCGGTGGCGATATAGGTCCACGGAGACGGATAGGCCGTCACCAGTTTTTCGGCATGCGCGCTCTTTCCGGAGCGCGCACCGCCGATGATGAAGGTCAATCCTTTGCGATCAGGCAAAGCTGTCGCGCAGGCTGGTCGCCGTGCCGGTGAAGCGTCCGCGCACCACGCCGACGATGGCGCCAATCACCAGCCAGAACACCAGATTGGTCACCGTCACCGCCACCACGAACTGGTGATGCAGATCTTCGGGGATCGGCGTCTCGAAGCTGTCGGGCTGCGGCGCGCCGACAATATGCGGCGCCACGATCAAGGCCACGGCAAGAATCGCCAGCGGCAGCGATTTGCGGAAGGCGATCAGCCCAAGACCGGCCGCGGTTGCCGCCACCGTTGCCCACCACCAGATCTGGCGCTGGGTGAGATCGGCCGCCGGCATCGCCGGCAGTTCCGGCGGCAGGCCGAGACCAGGCGCCAGCGTGAACACGGCAAAACCGGCCAGCCCCCAGAACACGCCCTGGCGCCAATTGCCGATGCCGCCTGCGAATTCGGAAACCGCGACCAGCACCAGCGCGAAGCCGATGCCGGTGACGATGTTGGCCAGCACGCTGAAGGCGAAGCGCTCGAAGCCGTCGGCCGGCGCCCAGCCTTCGTCCTCAGCCGGAGCGACCGCTTCGGTCGGCGCCGGTGCGACGCTGCTCATGGCATTGGTGTCCGTAGCGTTGGCCGCTGGCGCTGCCGCGGCATGCTCATGGCCGCCACCGGCCTGCTCGTAGACCTCCGCCTTCAGGATGAGCGGCACGGTGGCAAAGGCCTGCATGCAGTCGAGAACGACGCCGGCCACGAGCCCCGCGATCGCCGCGATGAACACGACGCTGCGAAACAGATTCATGATGTCAGGTCCTCGTCAGTGGCAGGGAAACGCCATCGAATGGCGATAGTCATGTCCGGCATTGTGAACGGCTTCCACGTGAGAGAAGCCGACGAAACCGATGAGGAAGAGGCCGAGCAGACCCGCCGAGGCGAACTGAAGATGACGCGCCTGTACTGAGACGGAAGCACCGAGAGTTGAAGTTGCCATGTTTAATCCTTTCGCCCTCCACCCGAGGACTCGATTGCAGTTGCGTCAACGGCAGGTATCCTGGCTCGCGGGTCAAGGCTCTGCTCCACCTTCCCGGGACCTTCGCCCCAGTGGCATGTCGGAGAAAGCTCGCCGCTTACAGTTGCGGGGGCAGCCGCGGAATTGGATCTCGCGATCCTCACCACATTCCCTATCGCGTCCCTAACATGGAACCGCCAACGCCACCACAATAGATGAAATCATGGATGCGGCAAACATAATCTTCGCTGCGTTGATGTACAGTTGACATCGAGGAGCGCCGTGCACTAAATGCCTGTCGACGGTCCATCCGCCCTAAAGCGGAAGGCTAAGAGGGAATGCGGCAAGCCTGCCTTTAGGTTCATCCGCAGCTGTCCCCGCAACTGTAGCCGGAGAGTTTCGCGCAATTCGCCACTGGAGGTGTCCGGGAAGGCAGCGCGAGACGATGATCCGGGAGCCAGGAGACCTGCCGTCGGCAATTTATTCCGACCGCCCAGCGGGTGCCCTGGGCAAGGAGCAGGACTTTGAAGATCGGTCTTCCGACGCCATGGACGCGTCCGCCGTCTGGCGAGCGACATGAACGTTGTCGTGTGCAATTCATGCCGTCATCCCGACGCTCCGCGTCCGAGACGCAGCTTATGACCGACGCAATGCGTTCTGATCGGCTCCCGCCCCGATACATCGCCCAACAAAGCAGAAATTTCGAGCGACCGGCAGGATGAGCGCCCCCGGTTCCGATTACATCCGCGATGGCGACGCCATCTACAATAAATCCTTCGCGATCATTCGCGCGGAAGCCGACCTGTCGCGCTTCTCGGACGCCGAGGCAGATGTCGCGGTGCGCATGATCCATGCCTGTGGCGTGGTCGATGCAGCACGCCATTTCGAATTCTCGCCGACATTCGTGGAAACAGCGCGGTCCGCATTGAAATCCGGCGCGCCAATCTTCTGTGATGCCGAAATGGTCGCCCACGGCGTGACGCGGGCGCGCCTGCCGGCCGCCAATGAGGTCATCTGTACACTGCGAGATTCGCGCACGCCTGACCTCGCCAGGACGCTCCACAATACGCGATCCGCCACCGCGCTGGAACTCTGGCGTGATCGCCTCGAAGGCTCGGTCGTCGCCATCGGCAATGCGCCAACGGCGCTATTCTATCTGCTCGACATGATCGCGGGCGGTGCGCCGAGGCCGGCAGCCATCATAGGCATGCCAGTCGGCTTCGTTGGTGCTGCCGAATCCAAGGACGCCCTGGCGGACGGCGGCTCCGGCATGCCTTTCGCTATTGTTCGTGGGCGAATGGGCGGCAGCGCAATGACGGCGGCAACGGTCAATGCGCTGGCGAGGGCTGGGCTGTGAGCGGGCAGCTGACCGGCGTCGGCACCGGGCCGGGCGATCCCGAGCTGCTCACGCTCAAGGCAATACGTGCACTAGCTGAAGCCGACGTTGTGGCGCATTTCGCAAAACGCGGCAACGACAGCAATTCACGTCGCATCGTGGTGGCGCATCTCAAGCCCGGCGTCATCGAACTGCCACTGCTCTATCCGGTGACCACCGAGATCGACAAGGCGCATGACGACTACCGCTCGGCCATCACCGATTTTTACGAGCGCTCCGCGCAGGAGGTCGCGGACCATCTCAGCGCAGGCCGCAACGTCGCCGTGTTGAGCGAAGGCGATCCGCTCTTCTACGGCTCCTACATGCATCTTCATGTTCGCCTGGCGCATCTCTACCCGACGGAAGTCGTTCCCGGCATCACGGCCATGTCGGGATGCTGGTCGGAGGCCGGCGTCCCGATCGTGCAGGGCGACGACATCCTGACCGTCCTGCCGGGCACCCTGTCAGAAACCGATCTCGCGCGGCGCCTGCGGCACATCGACGCTGCCGTGATCATGAAGATCGGCCGCAATCTGGGGAAAATCCGCCGCGCCCTGCAGGCCGCAGGCAAGCTCGACCGGGCGATTTATGTCGAGCGTGGCACGATGGAGAACAAGACCAATGTCCGGCTCGCGGACAAGCCGGACGATAAGGCGCCCTATTTCTCGCTGGTGCTCGTTCCTGGCTGGACGGCAAAGCTATGAGCGGGAGGCTCGTCGTCGTCGGCCTCGGTCCAGGCAATCCGGACCAGATTACGCCCGAGGCACGCGGGGCCGTTGGCGAGGCAACCGATCTGTTCGGCTACGGCCCCTATGTCGAACGCGTCGAGCTCGGTGCGCATCAGACGCGCTATGCCTCAGACAATCGCGAGGAAATCTCCCGCGCCTCCGCTGCGCTCGAAATGGCCGCGTCCGGTCGCCACGTTGCGGTCGTGTCCGGAGGGGATGCAGGCGTATTCGCCATGGCGGCCGCCGTCTGCGAGGCGATCGAGCACGGCCCGCAAGCCTGGCGCGGCATCGATGTCTCCGTCGTGCCCGGTGTTACCGCCATGCTCGCGGTCGCCGCCCGTATCGGCGCGCCGCTCGGCCATGATTTCTGCGCCATGTCGCTTTCTGACAATCTTAAACCCTGGGACGTGATCGAAGCGCGGTTGCGCGCCGTGGCCACTGCCGGTTTCGTCATCGCGCTCTACAACCCGATCAGCCGCGGTCGCCCTTGGCAGTTGGGAAACGCGTTCGAGATCCTGCGCGAAATCCTCCCTGCGACAACGCCGGTAGTCTTCGGGCGCGCGGTGGGACGGCCTGACGAGCGCATTGCCGTGATGCCGGTTGGCGAAGCGGATGCAACACTGGCCGACATGGCGACCTGTGTCATCATAGGTTCGGCCGAAACGCGAATCATCGAACGCGACGGTCTGCCGCCCCTGGTCTATTCGCCGCGTTCAGCGGGAATGCTGAGCAGATGATCCATGGCGCGCAACACCTCGTCGACGCTGAAGACGCGCGCTCCGCCCGCAGCCTCGGGTCGAGTGACCATGACCACCGGGAGGCCGAGCACCCGGGTCGGGTCTCTGCCGCTGAAGGGACTGCGCGCAAGGATATATTCGGCATTAGGCAGTTCGACGGTCCTATCGACCGCAACTACGCTGCGAACGAGATGGAAGTGTTGCGGAGCCGAAACGAACTCTCTCACCTCCTGCTGGCCGACTGCCAGAAAGGCACTTCGACCTGCTTGCCCAAGCTTTTCGACGGCCTCCGCAAGCGTGGTCACATTGATCCAGCGGTCGCTTTGCATCTCGTGCCAAGGATGGCCAGTCGAGGGCGATCAACGGCGCGCCCGTGCTTCGCGCGACCGCCACGGCATTGGCCGAAATCCACGACCCGAAAGGGTGAGTCGCATCGATAAGAAGAGCAATCCGCTCGGCGGGAAGATGGTTTGCCAATCCTGTGGCACCGCGGAGCTCGCCGACGCGCACGGTTCCCATCGGCGCGAGCGGCTTGACTCTCCCGGCAAGCGACAGCGTGATACCGATATCGGCAAGCGCGACGAGGCGCGTGGCGAGTTCACGCGCCTCGCCCGCGCCGCCAAGGACGCGGATGTAGGGCTCTACATCAGGCCTTTTAATGATGTGATCTTGCCCTGCGCTGGCGCTGACAGCCTTCGCGCACGCGCAAGCCGACTGGCCGAGCGGGAAACCTACGTCCTCGGCGGCAAGCGCCATCTCGAACTGGCGCAGTCGCTGATAAGTGGCAAGGCGCATGCATGGTCGGTCCCTTTCGATAGCGGGATGCAGGCGGTCCAGCGATTGCGCGGCGAGTTTGGGGTTGGGGCCACGCTGGCGCGTCATGTCGACTCGCTTGCGCCCCAGCGTGGCGAGTTACTGTGGGACATTCGCGCGGGCTCTAGTTCCATTTCTATCGAATGGATGCTCGCGCGTCCATCGCTCAATGCTATCGCGGTTGAACAGTATGAAGGTCGCTTGGCGCGCATCCTGTGCAATGCCTCTGCGTCCGGCGTCCCACGACTGCGTGTCATCCACGGCGAGGCGCCAGGGGCGCTCGCCGGCATTCCGACCCCTGATGCGATCTTCATCGGCGGTGACGCCTGCGCGCAACGCCTCAATGAGCGTGAGCCGGGGCTAGCCGAGACGGCAACTGTGATCGGCCTGTCCCTTATGATCGCCGATGAGGCTGCGATGCGCGACGCCGCCTCGCGATGCATGACCTGGTCGGTGGCATCGCTTGCTGAGGCGACAGGTTCCAGTTCGCATCCGCTTTGCCCATGGCTGGCTGTCGACAATATCACCTGCGCGATTGCCATCGGTGGAGACGACGCATGAAAGTCCATTTCATAGGCGCCGGTCCTGGTGCCGTCGATCTCATTACGGTGCGCGGCCGCGATCTGCTCGCGTGCTGCCCCGTGTGTCTTTTTGCCGGCTCTATCGTGCCACGCGAACTGCTAGCCTATTGCCCGTCAAATGCGCGCATCGTCGACACCGCGCCGATGTCGCTGGATGAGATCGAAGCTGAATATGCGTCCGCCAAAGCCGCGGACCGGGACGTCGCGCGGCTGCATTCCGGGGACCTGTCGGTGTGGAGCGCGGTAGCGGAACAGATGCGGAGGCTGGACAGGCTCTCCATCGAATACACGCTGACGCCGGGCGTGCCGTCATTTGCCGCCGCTGCCGCCGCACTCGGCCGCGAATTGACCATTCCCGGGGTTGTACAGAGCCTCGTCCTGACGCGCGTTTCAGGACGGGCTTCGGCCATGCCGGTCGGCGAGACACTCGCGTGTTTCGGCGCGACCGGTGCGACTCTGGCGATCCATTTGGCCATCCACGCGCTCGACCGTGTCGTCGCCGAATTGACGCCGCTCTATGGGGGCGATTGCCCGGTTGCGATAGTCGTGCGCGCCTCGTGGCTAGATGAGCGCGTGGTGTGGGGCACGCTCGCGACGATACAGGCGGAGGTCGCGAAGGCGCCGATCGACCGCACCGCTTTGATCTTCGTCGGGCCTGGGCTGATAGCGCAGGATTTCCGCGAAAGCGCGCTCTACGACACCTATTATCAGCGCCGATTCAGGGGACGCGACGCATTTTGAGCCTGACCGAAGCCATTACCCGCCTTGCGGTGGAAACCAAGCCCTTCGAGCCCGGCCATGTCTGGCTTGCAGGAGCGGGCCCCGGCCGCCTCGGCTGCTTGACTCTTGACGTTGTGGCGGCGGTCGCCGAGGCCGACGCCATCGTCTATGACGCGCTCGTCAATCCGGCCGTTCTGCGTGCAGCGAGTGGAGCTGAACTGCATTTCGTCGGCAAGCGCGCGGGTCAGCCTTCGACCAGCCAGTCCGACATCAACGCCTTGCTGGTGACACTTGCCAAGGCGCAAAAGCGGGTTCTAAGGCTGAAGGGCGGCGACCCCAACGTCTTCGGGCGTGGCGGCGAGGAGGCGCTGGTGCTGGCATCCGCGGGCATCCCGTTCCGTTTCATGCCGGGCATCACCTCCGGCTTCGGTGCTTTGGCGAGCACGGGCATCCCCGCGACGCTACGTGGCGTCAACAAGGCGATCATCTTTGCCAGCGGCCACGCGGCGGGAACATCGGACGATCTATGCTGGAAATCGCTTGCAGCCACCGGACAGCCAATCGTCATCTATATGGGTAAAAACAATCTAGCGGTGCTCGCGGCACTGCTGATGGCCGGCGGCATGGACGATACGATGCCTGTTGCTGTCATTACCGAGGCGACGAGCGAACAGGAGCGTATCATCGTGGCCGATCTCAGCAGTATCGTCGACGCTGTCGAGCGCGAGAAAATTGGTTCACCGGCTTTGATCGTCGTCGGCAAGATCGTCGCGCAGCGCGCGCGTCTTCACGAACTCACTGCAGGGCAGTGATGGGTACGCGCAGACCGATCATTGACACACAGCTTTCCGGCGTCGGGAAAAATAGCATCACGATCGGCCGGATGTGTGCGGTAAAGCGGCTTGGGCTGTCCTTGCGCGTCACTGCGGCACATACGCCCCCAGCCTCGCGCACCGTGCCTTGCCGCCGCCTCGTCAAAGGATCGCCGGTGCTCAGAACATGGCCGTCACTTTTCTCGACCGGCGTGTCGTGCCCCGGCTTAATGACGATCGCGTCGCGTATGGCAGGTCCTTCATGGGCTCAGGACGCTCGAAACAGGGCGGCGAGATGACCGTACTTTTTGCTGCCATTTCTTCCTCATGTGACGGATTTTCGCAATGTCTCGCTTTGCCACTATCGACGAACTGCGTGCCGCCTGCTCAACGCTTCCACGGGGGGATGCCAATGCCGCCGCCGTGGCGACGCAACGTCAGAACGTGCTCACGAAGCCGCAAGGGAGTCTGGGGCGGCTGGAAGACCTGGCGATCTGGCTGGCCCGCTGGCAGGGCGGTGGCCACTTGGTTCTGGACAAGGTCGAAGTGATTGTCTTTGCCGGGTCACATGGCGTTACCGCGCGCGGTGTCTCGGCGTTCCCGGCCGAGGTGACCGCGCAGATGGTCGCAAATTTTTCCTGCGGAGGGGCGGCGATCAACCAGCTCGCCCGGCAAGTGGATGCGGGTCTCACCGTCGTTGGGCTGGACATCGACCGTCCGACTCAGGATTTCACGACGGCGCCGGCCATGGACGAGCGCGACTTCCTCGCCGCCGTGGCGACAGGCTACGATGCGGTGAAACCTGATACGCACCTGCTCTGCCTTGGCGAGATGGGGATCGGCAATACAACAGCTGCAGCCGCGATTTCGGCTGGCTTGTTCGACGGCACGGGATCGGACTGGGTCGGTCGGGGTACCGGCGTCGACGATGCTGGCCTCCAGCGCAAGGCGTTGGTCGTCGATAGTGCGCTGGCCTTGCATGGGTCTTCGCTTGCCGATCCGCTCGAAACTCTCCGCCGGGTCGGCGGCCGCGAGCTTGCCGCTATCTTCGGCGCGACGCTTGCGGCGCGTCACAACAGCATCCCGGTTCTGCTCGATGGCTTTGTCTGCACAGCGGCTGCTGCGCCGCTCAAGCGCTTGCATACCGAAGGCCTGGCCCACGCGATGGCAAGCCATGTCTCGGCCGAAGCTGGGCACAGGATGCTGCTCGCAAAGCTCGACCTTGGGCCTCTGCTCGACCTTGGCATGCGGCTGGGCGAAGCGTCGGGCGCATGCCTTGCTGTCAACCTTCTGCGCGGGGCGCTTGCTTGCCACAACGGCATGGCGAGTTTCGCCGAGGCCGGCGTTTCGGATCGCTAATGCGCCGCCTCGTCACCATTGGGATCGGCACGGGCAATCTGGAACACATGACCATCCAGGGTATCAACGCGCTCAACCGGGTCGATGTCATCCTGATCCCGCGCAAGGGTCCGGCGAAGGACGATCTGGCGCATCTGCGCCGCGCGATCTGCGACCGCTATCTCGCGAATCCGGCGAAGATCGTCGAGTTCGAGCTGCCGGTGCGCAATGCTGACGATCCGTCCTACCGTCACGGCGTCGATGACTGGCATGCGGCCATCGCGCAGACCTACCGCGACCTGCTGCTAGCGCAGACCCGGGACGGCGCATCGATCGGGCTGCTCGTCTGGGGCGATCCATCGCTCTACGACAGCACCCTGCGCATCGTAGAAAGGTTGCAGGCGCTGGCCGGCTTCGAGCTTCAGCACGAGGTCATCCCTGGTATCACCAGCATCCAGGCGCTGGCCGCGGCGCACCGCGTCCCGCTCAATACGATCGGCAATCCGGTCCAGATCACCACCGGGCGGCAGCTCAAGGCGGGTTTTCCGGCGGGCGTCGATACGGCCGTGGTCATGCTCGACGGCGGCCTTTCGTTCCGCGATGTACCTGCCGAGGAATTCGACATCTTCTGGGGCGCCTATCTTGGCACTGCCGACGAACTGCTGATCTCGGGAAGGCTGTCCCACGTTGCGGATGCGATCGAAAGTACCCGCGCTGCGGCGCGCCGGCGCATAGGATGGATCATGGATATTTATCTGCTGCGCCGTTGTTGACCATCCCGGATTGACCAATGTCGGTGGCAAGTCTGACCGAAATTTCGGGCGACTTCCATGATGCCTATGTTAGCGCCAACTAGGTCAATGCCCATCATTCTCCTATTGCTGGCAGCCTTGTTGGGCTTGTCAGATTAACTTCGGCTCAGCGATTGTAGCATAGGCACGCTGCAGCAAGTTCGGCGCCGACTATGTCCGCCGTCTTTACCGCAAACAGCTTGCACCGAACGACGTCTGGCACCTCAATGGGCTGTAGCGCGCCGTCGACCAAGATGGAGATGTGCTTGACCAGATCGTCCAGACCAAACGCAATAGCAGGGCCGTCAAGCTGCGGTGTTGCGGAGCGGCAAGGCGTCCGGTCATGCCCGGCGTCGAAGTGAATGATGCAATCCTTTCAATCGCAGAGAAGCCTGCAACGCTTAGTCTAATTTAGATCTTCTGGCACTGCGCGATCGTCTTGTTCCCGGTGAACATGACGCGGCTGCGCTCCTGCAGGCGGACAAGCTGTCCCGCCAGCCCGGCAGTGCGGTCGAGAAATTCGCGCCCGTGATCGCGCCCAGCCGCCCGTCGGGACCAGGCGCGCCGGTGCCGAGGCGATGTGGCGATAAGCGGCATCGGCCTTGCGCCCTGCCCTCTCACTCTGGCACGGGAGAAGCCCGGCCGGCTTCCGACGCGGGCGATGAGCTGCTCACGAAGGGTAGCGCGATTGGCATCATCGCAGCAGGTAGCCTCGTGGCTGGTTTGGCGCGGGCTTTGTCCTTAGGCCGGGGGATCGCGGCGGGAGCAGCATCGCCGACGGTTCTCACTGGTGGAGCAGCCGACAGAAGGCGAAGCCACCGCAGCGGTTCGGCGGCACCGCCTGTTTACAGGAACGTCGCTCGCCAATGCAACGCCGAAGCTCGGCGATTGCTCACACGGTTGTGCCCGCCCCCGGGGTTACCTGCATGACGCAACCCGTTAGGATGCGAAGACACCTAAAGCCAGTCCAAAGACCCGGCCCATCGGCTTTGCGCGCGGGGACGGTCAGTGGGAGGTTGCCGTCTCGTAGCGGCAGGAGTTAAGGTCGGCCGCGATTTGGCGAGGCTCACGTTGGGGGCGTTTCAGCCATACCCTTATGACGTCACTCGTCCCATCCGTTGTTCTGGTTTGATGAACCACGGTACACCGAGCATCGAAGGTGCGGACCAGCTCCGCGAGGCTGACGGCTCCCAGACCGCAGGCGATCACCCAGCAGCCACCATGGCCTCTTTCGGAGCTAACATAGCCGGCCTCCCGCAAGCCGGCCATCGTTCGGCGTACCACAACGGGGTTAGTCCCCAGCATTGCCGCGATCCTCTCTGACGTCATCGGCTGTTGATTCCCGCCGAGAACTGAGCCGGGATTGGGCGGTTTTCCATTGAGAAGTTCTTCGCGGAAATCAACATTGTCGTCTGACCTGATAATTACGAGCAATTCTGTTGAACGATTAGAGAATGTTTACTGTTTGTATTTCTAATCGTTATCCCCCGTATGTTCACAGTCGGAGCCGCGTGCCGATGGACTTGACAGATGCCCCCAGGCCGGCCGTATGTCCGCATGAGCCCAATTGGAATTTTTGCCCGCACCCGAGCGATCAGTTTTGGAGCGGCGAATATTAAGAGTCCTCGAACTGTTCATAAGCACCCCGCAGGCAGCGGCGCTGCGGGGATCTCATCATCCTAGAGCGTCGGACGATTAATCGCACGCGTATCCTGCATGTCGAAGGTAGTTCTTGCACTCGTTGCGACTGAAGAGATCGCAGATGTTTCCGATGGTCTTCCAGAGAGCATCGAAGGTTCTGGCTGCTGCTTTGCGCAGATGGGCCTTGAGTTTGGCGAATGCCATTTCGATCGGATTGAGATCGGGACTGTAGGGCGGAAGGAAGAGGAACCAGGCCCCGTAGTCCTTGAGGCATTCGGCGGCCCGCGCGCTCTTGTGAACGGCAAGATTATCCAAAATGACGATGTCGCCCTTCGACAAGGTTGGCGCGAGTTGGGTCTCGATCCAGGTGTCGAAGGCTAAGCGGTTGATCGCCTTCTCGATCACCCAGGGCGCAGTCAGGCCGTGACAGCGCAGGCCGGCGATGAAGGTCTGCGTTCCCCAATGACCGAACGGGGCTTGGGCATACAACCTCGTTCCGCGTAGGCTGCGACCGCGAAACCGCACCATCTTGGTGTTGACCGACGTCTCGTCGACAAAGACGAGGCGATGCGGTTCAAGCCGCATTCGGGGTTGGCGCAGGTCGATCCAGACCCGGCGCTCGGCGCGGATGTCGGCGCGTCCGCGCTCCGACGCCATCAGCGCTTTTTTTATATGTGAAGCCGCGGCGACACAAAAAACGCGACAGCACCGCCGGATCCGCCTTCACTCCGTGCTCGGCTGCGAGCCGGGTTCCAAGCTCCGGCATGGTGATGTCCGGCTGAGCCTCCACCACCCCAACTAGGAAAGCCTCAAAGCCCTGCAGCCTTTCCCCCGGCGGCCGTCCCTGACGGGCCGGCGATCCCGATCCAACCAGCGTCACACGCTGCATCAGTTTCACCGCAAAACTCTCGCTGACCCCAAAATGACGCGCCGCCGATCGGCGAGAATGACCTGACGCGACAAACGCGATCACACGATCCCGAAGATCAGACGAATAGCTCTTGCCCATGATCCACCTCCAAAGACGATGAATCACAAGCCAATCAAAAAGGGAATCCACGATTCTGGATTTCAGTCCGATGCTCTAGCAAGGCGAGGCGTATGACAACGATCGATGTTGGTGGATTAATCCGTAAAGCGCGGAAAGAGAAGCGACTTACTTTGCAGGACATCAGCAAGAAGTCAGGTATTTCAGTGCCGCAACTCTCAAAAGCAGAGAATGGCAAGGCTCGCCTAACGGTCGACCTTACTTTGCTGATTGCGGAGGCTCTCGACATACCAGTTGGATCGATCCTTTCCGCAACCAAGCCAGCGAGCCAGACGAGGAGATCAATCACCCGCGCGAATGGCGGTTCAGTTTACGAGCGGAATGGAATGCGCTTTGAGGCATTGTGCGACGATCTTCTGGACCAACATAGTGCCTTCTGGCGCGTAGAGCTTACTGCTAGGACATTTGAAGAGAATGGCGGCTGGCATGACCATGTTGGAGAAGAATTCATCCACGTGATAAGCGGTAAATTAGAGCTTCATACTATCCATTACGAGCCAGCGATACTTAATGCTGGCGACAGTATAATTTTCGATGGAGAGATGCGGCACGCTTACGTCGCACACGGCGAAACACCAGCCGTGATGCTGATGAGCAATTCACTCACCACATCCGCTTGAGTTACCTGTAGACCTTGACATTACGCCATTTCAGGGTCGAAACCGGAAAGTGGATCTGTGGAAATAGTATTGCACATAAGCACGACTGGTGTTTCCTCGCCAAGCGCGACATAGGCGTGTGGTGTCATGCTATCAAATTGTATACTATCACCGACATCTAGGCGCAGTGGCTTATACAATTCGGTATGCAATTCCATGGAACCCGAGATCACATAGATGAATTCTTCACCAGGATGAGTCGAGAAAGGACCATAGTCTTCAATTGATCGGCACTTCACCGACAGCTTCATGAAGATATTTCTCTTTTTTATCAAATCATCGCTAAGCGTTTCTGCGTCCCACTGCGGCCTATGTGCTCGACGCCCCTTGCCAGCTGGCGTAAAAGCTCTTCGACCAATAATATGAGGTTCATCCACTGGGCCGATAAGAGTTGATATGGGAATCGATAGATCAATCGATAATTGAAGTATCTTATTAAAACTTAGGGATAATTTGCCATTTTCGATCTTTGATAGAGTAGAAATCGATAAGCCGGTAATTGAACTAATGTCACTCAGTCTCATCTTGCGCGACTGCCTATACTCTCGCAACCGCAAGCCGAGAGTAATGTCAGAATTCGATGCACGTGATCCTAAGCTAGGCATGTATTATCTCCGACCACGACAACGTGCTCCAAGTCCGTCAATCCAGTCGTGTCCGTATGTGGTAGGACCGTGCTTGCACCAATTCTTCAAGCCCCTTGATGCCATAGGAGCGGCCGATACCAGATTTTTTTACCCCGCCCCATGGGAGAATACGATCAGCGAAATCGCCTTGGTTGACGTAAAATGTTCCGCTTTCCACACGGCGACCGAGCGCAAGCGCCGTATCAATATCTTGCGACCAAATCGATGCCGTCAAACCGTAGTCGCTATCGTTCATTAGGCCAACGGCCTGCTCATCGCTGTCAACGGCGATGATCGGAACGACGGGACCAAACACTTCATCCCGATATATATCCATGCTGTGATCGGCGTTCGTCAGGAATTGATGCTCGACATAGGCATTATCTGCGGCCGGTAGCGGCGATCGGCCTACTGGCAGCAACGGTTTGGCTCCGGCACGGACAGCTTGTTCGGTAAGGCTTTTCACCCGACGCGCGGCTGCCGTCGAAACGAGAGGACCGAACATTGGCCTTTCTTCAATCGGATGGCCAACACCGACTTTCGATGCCTCGGCAACCAAAGCCTCCAGGAACCTGTCATAGATCGAACGATGGACATATATGCGTTCGACCGAGCAGCAGGATTGCCCGGCATTTCCGAAGCAACCTTCTATGACATCGTCCATGATCGATTCAATTTGAGCGTCGCTTCGGAAATAGGCTGGGTCCTTGCCGCCCAACTCCAAACCGAAACGGGTGAAGGTCCCGCGGCCGGCATCGTAGACTGCCTGCCCTCCACGTGTAGAGCCAACGAACTGGACCAAATCGATGTCACCGCTACCTATCATTGATTCAGCATCGGTGTGCGTCATGTTCAATGACTGGAAAACACCTGCAGGCAACCCTGCTGCCGTGGCCGCCTCGTTAAACACGTCACCAACCAAAGCAGTTTGCGGTGAGGGTTTGTAGATGACCACATTTCCGAGCAGCAAAGGCGCCGACACGAGACTGGCAGCCATGACGACAGGATAATTCCATGCCGAAATCGACAGACAGATACCAAGCGGATCAAGGTCGATCTCACGACGAACGGTTTCATCTTGAACAAGATCAAGTGGTTGAAGAAACTTGCGAGCAGCCTTTGCAGTCAGTTCCGACCACTCTTTCAACCGCTTGGTTTCATCCGCCTTCCACAATGGCCGCCCCATCTGCCATGCCACCTGCAGAGCTAGAGGCTCTGCACGTGCTTCAACGGCATTCAAGAACGCAAAAACGAGTTTCTCTCGCTCGTCGAACGATAGCCTTCGCCATTCCAATCGCGCCTGCTTTGCTCGAGATAGAATAGCCGAGATTTCGCTCGGTCGAGCATAGGTACGGGTAGCATAGAGCCTGCCGTCTACAGGCGAGATAATGTCGAAGTTGCTATCCATGACTTACACCAGCTCAAAGAAACGTTCGAGTTCTCGATCCGTTACGAGAGCAGAGAACTGCTCAAGCTGCGTCTTGCGCGTATCGGCGTAAGCATTGACAAATGCATCGCCAAAATATTTCCGTGCGTAGGCCGAGCCTCTGAAGCGAGCAATCGACTCGGCGAAACTGGTGGGCAAGCGCAAGGCTTCGGGAATCTCAACCGCGTAGACATTGCCCGCAAATGGCTCGGTTGGCTCGATACGGTTCTCAATTCCGTGCAGACCAGCGGTGATCACCGCAGCAAGCGACAGATAAGGATTGGCATCTGCTCCAGGCGTACGGCATTCAATGCGGCTGGACTTTGCGGAACCGGGAATTGCACGAATGGCACAAGTACGATTTTCGATCCCCCACGCTGCGGAAACGGGCGCAAAAATGCCAGGGACCAGCCGTTTGTACGAGTTGATATTCGGTGCAAACATCAACATGAAGTCGCCCATCAGAAGCTGCATGCCCCCGATGAAATGACGCATCTGTGCGCTTATTTTGTTGGGGTCGGCCGCATCATAGAACACCGGCGTTCCGTCCAGCTTCTGCATCGATGCATGGATATGCCCGCTCTGGCCATCTGCCTGGTTGGACCAACGCGCCATAAAAGTCGCAACCTGGCCGTTCTGTTGGGCCACCACCTTGGCAAACGTACGGAAGAGCGCCGCAGCGTCGGGAACGGTAGCATCGTGACCATACCTGACAGCCACTTCCATGAACCCGTCACCCATTTCCTCATGGAGGCTTTCAATCGGAATCTGCAATCCCAAGCACATATCCATGATCTTGTTGTAGATATCGGACTGCACTTCCTGGCGTACAAGCGAGTAGTAAGTCTTGTTAGGTGTAGCGGGCTGGAGGTTTCGATGACCCTTGTCGATAATCGATCGAGCCGTCTCGTTGAAAAGCGTAAACTCGAGCTCTGTAGCAACACAGGGACGGTAGCCCAGCGCCTCGGAGCGCTCCACGACACGATTGAAGATGGTGCGTGTGCAGTATTCGACAGCATCACCGGCCATCTGTGACATTATCATCAGGTTACGACGTTCCGGCGCCCAGGGGATCAAGCGTGCAGTCTCTGGCAGCAATTTGATCGGCCGATCGGGGTAACCCTCCGCGACATCAGCGACTATTGGTGCGTAAAGTATAGCGTCGGTTGGGTCGAGAGCCATCGTGAGGATGGGTATGCTCATATTATCCAAAGCGCTCTCAAGCTTGGTACGAGAGACGTATTTGCCGCGCACAGTACCCTGAAAGTCCACGAAAGAGACCACAGCGAACTCGAGTTCGCTGTCCACAATAAACTTTTTTAGCTCCGACATTGTCGGCTTCAAAGGCAGCTTCGTCATTCTAGTCCTCCCTCACATGCGTCTGTAGCGCCGGACGTGTCTTATTGGCTCCACAGGAGCGCCTCAAGCCCATCGACCTAACTTCTTGCAAAGAATTTCCATGCAGTCAAATATTTCTTGAAATGGCAACTTTTTTCCGGCACAGGAATTATCAAACGGGGAGAGTCAGATGCAGAGTTGGGATTATGTCGTGGTCGGTGGGGGATCGGCCGGAGCCGTAGCGGCAGCACGTCTGTCGGAAGATCCTGCAGTCAGCGTTCTCCTGCTTGAGGCCGGCGGCGGGGGAAAGGCACCCTTTATCCAGATCCCAAACGGGATATATTTCGTCAAAGGCAATCCGAGGTATCACTGGCTCATGCCGGTTGAGCCCGACCCCACGCGAAATGGTCGAGTCGAACTCCTGACCTGTGGCCGCGGCCTTGGCGGCGGGAGTTCAATTAACGGCATGGTTTTTGTTAAGGGACTGAAAGTCGACTATGCCGAGTGGGAGAAATCGGCGGGGTCCGATTGGGGGGTTGGGCCGGTGAACCGAGCCTTTGGCAGGGTCGAAGGCGCCATTAACGTCGACACGCCTTCGCCTTTGCATCCGGTCGCAGACCAGTTCATTCAAAGTGCGAAAGCCTTTGGCTTGCCTGAAAACACCACCGATCTGACCCGAACGGGAATGGGTGTGATGGAATGTCCTACCAGTGCATCCGGTGGATGGCGCCAAAGCACCGAGAGGGGTTACATCAGACCTTCGCGCAGCCGGAAGAATCTCACCGTCTATACCAATTGCGTTGCAACTCGATTGATCGTCGAGAGCGGGCGTGTTCGAGGTGTTGAATTTCTCCGCCATGGCACGCTGACGACAGTCTACGCCAATGAGGAAATCGTCCTGTCGGCCGGAGCCATCAATTCGCCCACTCTGCTGATGAGGTCGGGCATTGGCGCTGCAGACCATTTACGCGCGGTCGGCATCACGCCCGTCCATGACCTGCCTTCGGTTGGTGAGGGTCTGCAAGATCATCCTTGCGTCTGGATCAGCGCCAATGTCCGGGAAAGAACCTGGAACGATGATCTTGGATTGGGCGGCATCATAAGAGCAGGTGCCCAGTGGCTGTTGGGCCGTAAGGGTCCGGCGGCGTCCGGCATGTGCCACGCGACGTTATATGGATCAACCGAAGGCGCCGCGGGCGAGCCCGACTATCAGATGAGTTTCATGCCGGCTGGCTATGTGGTTCTCGATGATGGCGTGGAATTTCTGCCTTCCTCCTCCGTGACGACCGCGGTAAGTCTTTGCCGGCCGGTTGGACGAGGATCTGTGAAGCTTCGATCAACGAATCTCGCCGACACGCCTGTGATCACATACCGTTTGCTCGACACCGAGGACGACATGAGGCGATTGAGGGAGGCTTGCCTCGCGGCTAGGGCGATCTATGCGAGCGCCCCGATGAATAAGACGATCATTGGCGAGGCTGTTCCAGGGCCGGATGTCAAAACTGATGCGCAGTGGACGGACCATATCCGCAAGCATGCGGTGAATATGTGCCATCCCGCCGCCAGTTGCCGTATGGGTGCGGACGACCATTCGGTTGTCGATCCATCGCTGCGCTTGCGCGGTCTGCAAGGTTTGCGTATCGCGGATGCATCGATTATGCCGCAGATTACGAGCGGAAATACAAACGCGCCTTCAATCATGATTGGCGAACGAGTCGCGGAGTTCATTCAAAGAGATCGCGCTGCCTAGCAACTGGGACGGGTGCAGATATGAAGTCAAAACTCTTAATCATCAAAACAGGTTCGTATTCAGCGCGCGCGCAAAGGATCTGCGACGAGTTCGGCGATCAAGAAGCTGTCTTTATGTCTGCCGGCAAATACCCGATTGACGGTGTGGACGTAGTTGAGGTTTTCAATGGAGAGAAACTTGCGCGTCCGCCGCAAGAGTATAAGGGTATCCTGGTCACCGGCTCGGGCTTTATGTTGAGCAAACCGGAGCCGTGGATGGATAATACCGCCGCATGGCTTCGCGAAGCGATTTCGGCGCGTATCCCAACGCTTGGCATATGTTTCGGCCATCAAATGATCGCCTACGCACTTGGCTCTCGGATCGATGCAAACCCCAACGGGCTTGAAGTCGGCAAGATCAAAGTCGAATTCAACCAGGAAAGTCGCAGTGATCCGCTGTTTTCCGTTCTGCCGGAAACAGGTTTTTTCAATTCACACCACTACGAAACAGTTGTCGACCTACCCGAAGGCGCTTCGGTGCTCGCCAGTAATGCGATGGATAAGCATCAAGCGATACGTTTTGCAGATCAGGCTTGGGGAGCACAATTTCATCCCGAGATCGGCGGGTCTCTGATGCTCACTCTTTTGGAAGTGCTTGCCGAAGGGCTTGAAAAAAGAGGCGAGTCGGTCACGCAATTGAAAGAAGCGATTACCGACACCCCGTACGGCCCCGTATTGTTGAAGCGCTTTTATGAGCTGGCGATGGCTGGGCCCCCGCAATGCGCGTAATCGTTCTTGGTGCAGGTGTCATTGGCGTTTCTGCCGCGTATTGGCTCGCCCGGGCGGGTCACAGCGTGTCGGTCATCGAACGCTGTAATGCAGCTGCGCTCGAGACGAGTTGGGGAAATGGTGGAATCGTCCATATCAGTTCAGTGGAACCCTGGTCCGCGCCTGGAGTTCCTCTGAAGGTGCTGAGATGGCTTGGTGACGAGCGGGCGCCAATCGTTCTCAGGCGAAGCGCGTTGCCGCATATGTGGCGATGGGGACTCGAGTTCCTGAGAAATTGCACCCCCCAAAGGCACAAGCAAAGCTCCCTCTTCAACCTGCAGCTCGCACTCGAGAGCGTGAATGCAATCGCCGAGATGCGAAACGTTACACAAGTGGACTATGACTTGTCGTTTCGCAAAGTACTGAAAATCTACTCGAGTCTCCAGGACCTGCAAAGTGCGGCAAAGGCTTTTGAAGCCCTGAGGCCATATGGATTGGAGAGTGAAGTCTGGGACATCGATACCTGTGTTACCCATGAGCCGGCGCTGGCAGGTTCAAGAACGCTCATCGCCGGCGGAATATTCTTTCCGCAGGATGAAATTGGCGACTGCAACAAATTTACTCAAGGCATTGCAAGTTGGTGCGCGCAGCAGGGCGTATCGTTCGAATACGGGACGACTGTGCTGGGAGTCGACATCCGGAACGGCAGGGTTTCGGGAGTATCGACATCCAGGGGCGAGATCTCGGCCGACGCAATCGTCGTCGCGCTTGGAAGCTACAGCTCTCAACTGCTCAAGCCGCTCGGCATACATCTTCCCCTCTATCCCGTGAAGGGCGTGTCGCTCACCGCGCCTCGTGAGGCGTGGCCTGATGCGCCTCGAATGGCGCTCATGGATGATGCGCGCAAAGTCGCGTTCACCCCACTTGGCGATCGGTTGAGAGTTGTAGGGTCGGCGGAAATCGCACGTTTCGACACAGTGCCGGACCCAGTTCGAATCAACGCCATCGGCGAGAGACTCTGTGAACTCCTGCCAGGCTTTCGAGCCTGCATGGAACATCCACAGGCGACGCCGTGGGCCGGGCTCCGCCCGGTACTTGCCAATGGACGGCCTTTTGTCGGCCGTGCCAAAGGCATAGCGGGCCTGTGGATCAATTCGGGGCACGGCCATACCGGTTGGACACAGGCGGCTGGCTCGGGTCGTCGACTTGCAAACCTGCTGGACGACAGGTCCTGAGCCGCATTTTCCCAAAAAACAATATTTTTCTGATTTTGAAAACTTTCTTGATGTTGGCAATTCTCTTGTGTAAGGCTTTGTGAGGAGGCAGCGGAGACGCCGACGATCGGGAGGGGACATGTTAAAAATCGAGGCTGTTACCAAAAGCTTTGGTGGCGTAAGAGCCCTGGCGAACGTCGATCTGAGCTGTGAGTCCGGAGAAATTCTTGGGCTGATCGGACCGAATGGAGCGGGGAAATCCTCGTTGGTGAATGCCATCTCCGGCGTGATCAAACTCGATGAGGGCTCGGTAAAGCTGGGTGGCCAAAATATTGCCGGCCATGGAGCGGAGTTTTGCGCGAGAGCTGGGGTCGCGCGCACGTTTCAGAACATTCGCCTTTTCAAAGAATTGACCGTTCGCCAAAATATCGAAGTTGCGCTGATTACCTGCGCCAAGGTTCGCCCTCACATTGCTTCGAAAATCAATATTGATACGTTACTTGAAGAGTATAATTTATTGCATTTTTCAGACGTTCCCGCAGGAACACTTGCCTATGGCAACCAACGAAGGCTGGAGATTGCCCGCGCGCTAGCCTTGGGGCCGAAACTTCTGCTGCTTGACGAGCCTGCGGCGGGCATGAATGAAGCGGAATCCGAGGTTCTCACGGTCGCGATAGAAAATATTCGCCGCAATGTAGGGTGCGCAACAATCGTAATTGATCACGATCTGCAATTCATCAACAAACTCTGCGACAGACTTTGCGTAATGGATCAGGGGCGCGTGATAAAGTCCGGAGACCGGACGGAAGTCTGGGCCGATGCTCGCGTCATAGAGGTCTATACTGGACGACCGATAGAAAACTAAATGGACTTCTCATCTCGTAAAAAAACAGGAGGAACTGAGAATGAAAAGTATGATTGGTGCCGCAATTACTGCGGCGATGACATTGAGTGCCGGCACGGCAAATTCTGAAGAGCTTATATTTGGCATTTCTGCGGCCCTCACCGGCGAGTACGCGCCATTTATTGAGGTCGAAGGCGCGAAATGTATGGCTGACAAGCTAAACAAAGCGGGGGGGCCGGACGACCTTAAGGTCAAGATCTTGTCTGAAGACAACCGGTCCGAGGTTCAATTGTCGATCTCGCTGGGACAAAAGTTTCTTGATGAGGGAGCTCAGTTGATTACGGGAGTTCCGTTCCCGGATGCATTGATCCCGCTAACACAGCTCGCTAAGCCGTATGACGCAATCGTATTTTCTGCACCCAATACTCAGCAGGAGATGCACCAACCTGATATCGACAACTTTTTCACTGTCGCGGTGCCAGATTCGATCAACGCAGCGGCAACTGCGAATGCCGTCTATGACAAAGGCGCACGCAACGCTGTAATTCTGACATCGAAAGATATAGGCAGTTGGTCTGAAAAGCTGCCTGAATGGTTTGCTGACGTCTTTGAGAGACGTGGCGGAAAGGTTATCGGCAGGTTCACCTACTCTCTTGGTACATCCGATTGGTCGCCCCAGATTGCAAGCATCAAAGCTCTGCCGACGCAGCCCGATGTCATCGAGATATCCACGGTGTTGCCTGACGCCGGGATATTTATCCGTCAGCTGCGAGCAAACGGCTACACTGGCTGGGTCGTTGGCAGCGACGGGTTTGACGATCAGTCACTAAATGGAATTGTTGGAGACCCTGCCGCACTCGACAAGGTAATTTTTGCCACCCACGCGAAGACCTATTTGGATAGCCCAGCCGACAAGTTCCTGGCAGAGTGCAAGGCGGCCGGCTTCAAGGTTGCCAATGTTTTCGATGCGCTTGGTGGAGAGATGGTTCTTGTAACCTATGAAGCGGCCAAGAAGGCCGGTTCGGTCGAGCCTGCAAAATTGCGAGAAGCGCTTCGGGCCGAGGGCGGCTATCTAGGGTTGACGTCGGACAACGTCTCCTTCGCTCAATATAAAAGCTATCCAGTGAGATCTGTGCCGGTCATTGGCTTTGAAAATGGTAAGCGAGTCCTGATAACGGACAAGTTCCCCACAGTACTTACCCGACCTGAATTGGTTAAATAGCACGGTTGTCGATGATTGCGGCTGGCCGGAGGCCTCATATCTAATGTTGATGATGGAAAAAGGCGCACTGGAATATGGTCCAGTGCAGGCCGTAAGAAATGTCTCGATAACCGTGAACAAGGGGGAGCTCGTGGTTTTGCTTGGGCCGAATGGCGCAGGCAAAAGCTCGACGATCAAGGCACTCTCCGGGCTTCATCCTCTCGCGTCCGGCCGTGTGTTTTATCGGGGTCGCGACATCACCAATGTCTCCGTGGAGGATCGCACTCGACTTGGAATTGCGGTCACTCCTGAAGGCAGACATGTTTTCGCCAACCTTACAGTTGGCGAAAACCTTCGCCTGGGTGCTGCAACGCGGAAGGACAAAGACGGCGTAAAGGCTGACATAGAGGCTCAACTTCAGTTCTTTCCAGTCTTGAAGGACCGTTACGGGCAGTTGGCAGGCACGCTGTCCGGCGGCGAACAGCAAATGCTGGCAATTTCTCGATCGTTGATGTCTCGTCCTAAAGTCCTGCTTCTTGATGAGCCATCCTTAGGAATTGCTCCCAAGATTGTGGAGAAGATATTCGACTTCATCGGCAAACTAAAAGCAGAAGGTCTTACACTGCTTGTGGTTGAACAGAACGCTGCCCAGGCACTTCGGTTCGCCGATCGAGCTTACGTGATGAGCGCCGGCGTGGTGCGGTATGAAGGGTCTGCGGAAGAACTCATGAGCAAGCGTGACCTACTCAACCTGTATATCGGAGCGTGACGATTTGCCATGGACTACCTGTTACAGCAACTGCTTAATGCACTCGCTTTTGGCGCTGAATACGCACTGGTCGCGTTGGGGCTTGCCATCGTTTTCTCCATCATGGGCCTTGTGAATTTCGCACACGGTCAGATTATCGGAGTGGCCGCCTACTCGGTCTATCTTGCCGCCCTGTTGGGATTAACATCACCATTCGGTGCGATCATACTCGCAGTGCTGGTGGCGGCAATCGCTGCGGTTCTCCTTGAACGGATTGCATTTCGTCCAGTTCGATATGCACCGACTACCACTGGGCTCCTGACCGCGTTTGGCGTTTCAATCATCGTTCAGGGCCTTTTCCAACTTCTTGTGTCCGCTCGTCCCCAGCCGGTCACCGTTCTCAACGATCTGAACCAGATGTGGTTTCTTGGATCATTTGCAGTGTCTTCGCTGCAGGTCTTGGAGTTACTCGTTGCGATTATCGCGATGACCTCGCTGATCTGGTATTTGAGCAGGACAACGATCGGTCTGGCAATTCGCGCAGCATCGCGCGACTTCACCACTGTTCGGTTGATGGGCATCCGCGCCGGGCGAGTGGTGGCCGCGGCCTTCGCGATATCGGGCGCCTTGGCAGGCGTTGCCGCTGTGTTCATCGTAGCGCGACGCGGCAGTGTGACGCCTGACTTGGGATTTGGACTCGTCCTCAAGGCATTCGTCGCCTGCGTTATCGGCGGTTTTGGCTCTCTGCCGGGGGCAGCAGTCGGTGGACTATTGCTTGGTTTTATTGAAGTTGCGCTGCTTGTAGCCTTGCCGGAAGGTTATGGTGATCTCAAGGATGCATTAACGTTTGTCCTTGTGACAGTCCTACTCGTGTTTAGACCTGAAGGCCTCTTTGGTAAAAGAGTTGAATTGGGCGACAAGGAAATATAAGATGAGCTCAGATCTTGATAATAAAAGACCGGTTGCAACAACGTCCCAAAAGGTCTTGCGTTCAACATTGGGTGGTTTGCTCACGGCGTTGCCGGTTATCGTGATCGGCCTTCTCATCATCTTGTTGGCGCCGAAATACTACATGCACCTCACGATGGCTGCATTTCTAAATCTTATCATTGTGGTGGGACTTCAGACGTTTATGGGTAATTCCAACGTTACCCACTTCGGCCACACGTCCTTTGTCGGAATAGGAGCCTACGCCGTAGCGATCCTAGCCACACCCGTGGCGATGAAGCACATGTCAATTCCCGACGCCCCTTTCGGACTGGCGGATATTGCCATTCATCCCGCAGCAGCGGCAGTGGTCGCGCTTGTGATTGTGGCGATTATCGCCGTGTTGTCTGGTCGTATCATCGCGAATATTTCTGGCGTCGCGGCTTCAATCATTAGCCTGGCCTTCCTGATAATAACGCATGCGGTATTCATTAACTGGACGGACCTGTTTAAGGGTAATCAGGCGTTTTTCGGTGTACCTACAGTTATTGACTTGCCCTGGTTGATGGTCTTTGCATCGTTGGCGATAGTGGTCGCGCGAATTTTCAAAGACAGTGACTGGGGTCTTCAATTGCGGGCAACTGCGCAGAGCCCTCAGGCGGCGGCGGCGCTAGGTATTGACAGCGTGGCTCTACGCTTTCGGGCATGGGTTCTATCAGCTATCATATGTGGCTTGGCGGGCATCCTGTACGCCTATTTCGTAGGAACGATCAGCCCCAAGCTCTTTTATTTCCAAATGGTATTCATGACGCTTGCGATGTTGATCCTCGGCGGGATGGCAACCGTGACTGGGGCAGTCGCCGGTGCAATCATTCTATCGGTGGGCCTGGAAATAATCCGGAGCCTTGAGTCAGGCGTGGTCATCGCGGGCATACAACTGCCTCAACTGCTTGGGCTGTCGGGCATAGCGTTGGGATTGGTCATCGTACTTTGCATGGCGTTTCGTCCTGATGGGGTCGTCGGCAGATACGAACTTGATGAGTATCTTGTTCGCATGTTGCGGCGAAACTAAAGCGTGTCGCCCCTATCCGCTTATTTTGGGCAAGCTTGGAGAGCTTTCTCTGAAGATCGTGGCCGATCTTATGCTCGATCCATAGCGGCCGGCTAGTCGATAAGGCGAGAGAATATCCAACAAGCGAGAAGTTTGCCTTAGCCTCCGCAGATCTATCAAAGGCCAGAATATTGACGACCGAGATGGCGCTGCAGGTCGTTAACGCGCTTTTCCAGCTTTGCGGCACTGGTTCAATCCGAACAGAATGTGGTTTTGATCGCTACTGGCGCATCGCGCGTACATACACGGCCCATGATCCTGCCAATTGGCGATATCACCTGAAGCTTGGACGTGCATGAATATAAGGAGAGTGTCCCAAGAGAAAACCTCTTATTCCAACGTAGACTTGTAATTGAGGAGAAGCGTCATGTCGTCGAAACCGAATAAGCCGCTCTATGCGGGCCAGTATGACATTTTCGGAGGCGTTCCTGAGAAAGTCGAGAAGCGCTGGGAGTTGAACCAGGCACTGAAAAGGGAAGAGATCAATGAGACGATTGAAGCTCTCCGCAAATCGACAATATTTCAAAATCCCTTGGGCACTAAAGTCCAGCAGTTGGTTCACTTCGGACAGGTACTCGTTCTCGGTAAGCTCGACTCCGCGACGGCCCACGCCCGCGCCGCACGGGGATTGGGTGCGACGCTTGAGGAACTGGCGGGCGTGGTGGAAACCGCACTGTTGACAGGTGGTCTTGCTACCTATGCATTCGGCATGGACATACTCGGTATTTTGTTCGAGGAGGAAAATGGCAATCCTCGATAATCCGAGTGCGCGGCGGCTTTACTGGCCGAAGAACGTCAAACTGGGGCGTGCCGTCTTCGAGCGAAACGCATTACGGCAATCCCGAGGTCGACTGGTAGCTCGAAACCGCATCTGTCGAAGTCAATCCAAAACGGTCTGCCGGTTGCAAACGCTTCCAGCAACCCGGCGTGCCGGACCGCCCGGAATCCCGCTGGTCAGCCAATTTCCACTACACGATCCACAATGCAGCCCTGCAAAACCACACGACCACCTCGACCGGGATCAACGGCAATTTCGCCGAGGCGTTTCTTGTGTCGGCATAGTTCATAATACCCGGATCGCCTCGTCCGCGACTGCTCATGGATAAGACATGTCAAACGCCAAGAAACTTCATCTCAACCTCAACATCCTCAATTCCGGGTTCTACGGCTCTGCATGGCGTGCGCTTGGCAGCGAGCCGGGTGCGGCATTCAACGTCCAGCACTATGTGCGCAACGCCCAGATTGCCGAGCGCGGACTGTTCGACGCGATCTTCCTCGCCGATACCCCAGCGTTGAAGGATGATCCCACCTACAGGCCGTACCAGGCCCTGGAGCCGACGATCATTCTGGCGACCATCGCCGCGCTGACGAAACATATCGGGCTGATTGCCACCATATCGACGAGCTACAACGAACCCTACAATATCGCCCGCAAATTCGCCACGTTGGACCACGCGAGCGGGGGCCGCATCGGGGTCAATCTCGTCACCACGGTCGACGCGGAGGTATCCTGGAATTTCGGCCTACCGGAAGTCCTGGCCCACCGCGAGCGCTACAAGCGCGCAGAGGAATTCGCCGATGTCCTCAAGGCGCTCTGGGATAGCTGGGAAGACGATGCCTATATTGGCGACCAGAAGACGGCGCGCTTCGTCGATGTCTCCAAGGTTCACAAGATCGATCATCAAGGGCAATTCTTTTCGGTTCGAGGGCCTCTCAATCTGCCGCGCGGCCCGCAAGGGCATCCGGTGATCGTGCAGGCCGGAGGCTCCGAAGACGGGCGCAATCTGGCGGGCCTGCATGCGGAAGTCGTCTTCTCCGTTGCGCAAACCCTGGAGGATGCGCTTGCCTTTTCCACTGATATTCGCCGACGCGCGCGTCTGGCCGGCCGGCACGACGAAGATGTCGTGGTTCTGCCGGGACTGGCAACGGTCATCGGCGGGACGGAAGAAGAGGCACAAAGACGTCAGGAGGAGCTATGGGATCTCGTCCCGGTCGAATACAGCCTCGGCCGCCTCGCAGACCAGCTTGGCGTCGAACCGGATGTCTTGGAGCTGGACAAGCAGTTGCCGGTGAACCTGCCGCGGCCCGCCGACAGGAGCCATACGATGTATGAAACCGCCATCGGCCTTGCGCGACGACATGACCTGACGGTTCGCCAGCTCATCCAGCGCCTTGGTGGCGGAACAGGGCATCGGATACTCGCCGGCACGCCCGAGCAGATCGCCAACACGATCGAGGAGTGGTTCCGCGCCGGCGCGGCCGATGGTTTCAATCTCATACCGGATGTCCTGCCGAGCGGTGCGGAAGCATTCGTCGAGCATGTCGTTCCGATCCTGCAGAAGCGGAAGCTTTTCCGCACGGAGTATGAAGGCGATACGCTTCGCGGCAGGCTCGGCCTGGCGCGTCCGGGAAACCGCTTCAGCAATGAAAGCGGTGCGACGCCAACCCATGGCAAAGCAAATGCGCTCTTCGCATAATACATCCGTCTTATCGATCCACAGGCCGCCGAAGCTGTCTCGGTTGCCTCCACTGACGGCATTGCGTGCCTTTGTCGTTACAGCGCGTCATGCAAGTTTTGCCCGTGCCGCGGAAGAGCTTCACGTGTCCGCGACCGCGATAGGCCAGCAGGTCCGGATTCTGGAGACGCATCTCGGCCGCCCGTTGTTCAATCGCGTGCGCGGCGAACTGATCCTCACCGAAGCCGGTGCAGCTCTCTATCCGGGGCTTGCCGATGCATTCAATTCGATGATCGAAAGCATTTCGGGTCTGATCCAGGCCGGGACCCGGCCGGCACTCAAACTCGTTGCGGATTCGTCTTTTGCCGCCCGCCTGCTGGCGCCGCAGCTCGGCCGCCTGCGGCGGGGGTTGGCCGATGTGGACCTTTCGATTGCGACAATCGACAGCGGAAGATTTGAAGCTCATCGCTTCGATGCCGATTGCGCGATCATCGCCATTTCCGAGCCCATTGCGGGCTTTTTATGCGAGCCGCTTTTCGATGACTACGCGATTGCCGTCTGCACGCCGGACTTTGCCGACCGGCACCAGCTCATCGGCGCGCCCGGTCGGCTGCGAGACCCATCGCTAGAAACCTTGGGGCAAGCCAGCGACGATCCGGCCTTTCAATGGGCGAACTGGCTGCGGGCATGTGGCTTCACGATACGCTCGAAACATGCGGGGATACGGTTCTCGAACCAGCCGGCACTGATCGAGGCGACGCTTGCGGGTCACGGCATTTCCCTGTTGCGCCGCTCTCTCATTCTGGAAGAACTAAGCAAAGGGCGCCTTTTGACGCCATTCGGATCTCCGCAACCAACGCGCAACCGTTATCATTTGGTGACGACCGCGGAGCGGCGGCGCCAGCCGGACATCGCGTTCCTATCGACGCTATTCCGAGACCATGGACTTCCAAGCGTCGCAGCTGCCTGATATTTCTTTGGGCAAACGGATCGGCCGACAATTGAGATGCGCTGCGTCGCTTGCCGGACTATTTTAGGAGCCCGGCAATCGCGATCGTTGCAAGGTCATGCCTTGAGCCAGGCTCGCGAGAGGTTTCCTCCGAGACCTTCCCCGTCTCGCGCGTAGTCCCTGACCTTGACGTTGCCGACAATAGGCTGGATGGGCGAGACAAGGTTTATGACGGGTAGGTCGCGCGCAATGATGACCTGGAAATCCTTGAAATATTTCGCTCGCTTTTCGACATCTGGCTCCGCCGCGGCAGCTTCCAGCAGTTGATCGACCTCCGGATTCTCATAATGGCTGGCATTGGAGAACGGTAGGCCGATCTTGAAGTTTTTGCTCCAGTAGACACGCTGAACGCCGGCGGTCGGGTCGAACGTGTTTGAAAGAGATTCCACCGCGAGATCCCAGGCGCGATCGGTATAGAGGACCTTCACATAGGTGGCGAAATCGAACTTCTGTATGTCGGGCTCAATTCCGATTTTTGTTAGCGCCTGAGCGATGAAATCGGAATAGGTTTGCGGATTGAATGGGTTGGTCGATACCCGTAGCTTGAAGCGCTTGCCGCCTGCATCGCGCTGATAACCTGCTTCGTCGAGCAGCTTTTCCGCAAGCGCAGTGTCGAAATTTGCAAACGGAATATCGGGATTGTGAAATTTGGCCAGGCCGGGGCCGATGGGGGTCGGCGATGGGACCGCATAGCCGTAGAGCACGACGTTTATGAGAGCCTTGATGTCGATCGCATGCGCGATGGCTTGCCGAACTTTCAGTTCCTTTAGAACTGGATTGTCGAGGTTGATAACGAGCTGGTTTTGCAGGCCGGTATACGTATAGATACGATCATCGACCTGGAGCGTCGAAACAGTCTTCAGCCGCTCGAGATCAGCGAGCGGCACCGGATTGGGGCCGATGTCGACTTCGCCCGTTTCAAGTGCCGCCGATCGCGCACCCGCATCGTTGATGAGTCGGATGATGATGCGGTCGAGATAGGGATAAGGCGCATCCCAATAGGTCGGGTTCTTTTCCAGCAGGAGATGGCTGCCTCGCAGCCATTCCTTCAGGACGAAAGGACCGCTGCCGATGATCTGTTCCAGCTTGGGATTGTCAGCCGGCTTGAACGTCTCAAAAATATGCTTTGGAACGATAGGCGATTCCGAGCCCGAAAGTGCGGTGATGAGGGCGGGCGACGGCTTCGCCAACTTGATCTTTGCGGTCAGCGGATCGGATGAATCTATATCGATCACTTGCGAGAAGGTGGCGCGGCCGCGCGGGTGCGCTTCCTTCAACCGTAGTATCGAGAAGGCGACATCGGCTGAGGTGAGCGGCGTGCCATCGTGGAACTTGACGCTATCACGAAGCCGGAAAACATATTCAAGTCCATCCGGCGAAATGGTCCATTCCTTTGCCAACGAAGACTTGGGCGTGAGGTCGTAATCGTAGGCCAAGAGACCGTCGAAAATCTTGGCGCCGATGAACTGAGGGCCGCCAGCGCTGGTGTTGATCGGGACGAGTTGCGTCGGTTCCGGGAAATAGACGATCGTCAGCGTGCCACCGGCAACCGGCTCCTCGGCCGCGGCGAACGCACCGCTTGGCAATGCCACGAATGCGCCGGCCGCCAAGGCGATCTTGTGAAAGTCGCGTCTGGAAAATGTCATGGGGTGATCCTGTGAAAGCCGAAAGGTGATATCAGTGGAGCTGGGGCGAACCGTGGCGTTCTGCGAGCAGAGCCAGGATGCGCTTGGTGTCCTGCACAAAACGCACGTCGCCATGGGCAAGCGCGTCCTCGGGCGCTTCACCAGCAAGTAGCAGCAGCGGCAGGCTCTGGTTCTCTTCGCCAACGACAGCAATGACTGTCTCGTGGGGCTTTGCGAAGCCGACGCGGCGAATGTCCAACCGGGCGGCGATATCCGGGAAGCTTGCGAGCAAACCTTCGACCTGATTGCAACTAGGGCACACAAAGAGCGTACCAGGCCGTTCCGAATCTTCGAAACCCGGCTTGATCAGAAAAAGGGCGTCTTTGGCCATGGTCTCCATCATGCACGTTTTAGAAGTCGTCATGACGGAGAGCGTGCCCGGTCGTTCGAGCACATGCCAGAAACCAAATTTTGCGCTTGTCCGAAGAATAACTTTGCGCCGAAAGCCACCTGAAACCAAATTCCAAGCAATATAATTCCGCGGCAAAACTGTTTGCCTGCGGATTGTCAGCGGCGAATGAGATTTCTCCTTTACCCGCATTCGAGCGAACAGTGAAAACCCAGATTGCGCCGGGTGTCGAACTCTTCACCTTGAGAAAGGCGACCTTCGAAGGATCGGTATGCCGGATAAATTTCAGGATGCGCTCATCCCAATGCCCCATACGCGACAGCACTGTGTCGAGCAGCGCCGCCGTCGCGGTTTTCCAGAGTTTTATCCGGCCCCAGTTCGTTCGTGCCGTAGGCGGTGTTCCACCAGGCATAGCTGGTCGTATTGTTGAAATGGAATCCGGGAATGTCGCGATGACTTGGGTCTTCGGCGCCGATCAGGCCATGGCGTGCGTAGGCCGCTGGGTCAATCCGATGGCTGGTGATGATCAGCGTGCGGCCTCGCCGAGGCCGGATATGGGTGTTGAAGTCGGTCAGCAGCGGCGAGATGCCGTGCCGTTCGGCATCCCTGAGCGTGATCTTTCCTGCGAGACGGCGTACGCCGGTATCAAAGTTGGTGAGCTCAGGCAGGAGTTGGAGGCGGACCGCCGATCCCGCACCATCTGCACCGACCAGCAGATTGGCGCGCACCGCCGAGCCGTTGGCGAAATGGGCGATTACCGTGCCGTCCGGCTGGACGTCGTATCGTTTAAAATGTCTGCCGGGGTGAAAGACATCGTCGAGCCGGAAAGTAAGATTTGCCGCAGCGTGATGCGGCTGACGGACTTTTCGATATGCGTGTCTTCCGGCTCGCCACTGCTGCGGCCGGCATCGGCCAGCCGGTTGAACTGTTCGTCGAGGGTGAGGGTCTCGGTAGGAGCGAGGCCGACCGTATCGAGCAAGGTTTCGTAGAGATGTGGCGGCAGGTTGGCCTTAAGCGCATCGATGCCGCGTTGGCGTATGCCCAGGCGAAAACCCTGCACATAGTCGATGCCGTTTTTCTTCAGGCCTTGAGCGAGTGCAAGACCGCCCGGGCCGCCACCGATGATAGCGATATCAACAAAGGAATGCTCATTATCTCACCCGGCCAGTGAAGCCTCGATAGCCATTTGTTCCGAGATGAAGGCCTTGACGCTGCCCGCCGTTCGAAATCGGCATCCGGCGCGGGAGCAAACACGGGCCTTTCGACCAAGGCGACCGGCCGCGTCAGAGCGGTGGCGGGAAAAGCGGCGATCTGCCGTATCGTCACGATGTCTGGCCCCGTCAGACACAACGGCGTGTTTTCAGCCTTTTTGGCCAACAGCTGATGGACCGCGATGTCGCGAAACCTACCGGGGTCGGCACAGGGCAGCGCGTATACAAGATCTGAGAAATTGCGTCTAATAGTTATCGGATTCTCCTGTGCCTCAGGCGGCGTCGCAAGCTTAGGGAATCTTTTCTCCCAATCGCAGCGAGGTAGTGCTTTTTTGCCTCGTTTATCAGGTTCTATTTTGCGTACAGATTTGACAAAGCCTATAGGATTAGTCAACGATCAAAATCAGACAATACCAATATCGGTATTTCTGGCGATTTGAGCCGCGCCGCGCGGCATTCGTTAATCTGAAGGGCGGAGCACGTGTCGGCGCTGCTGAGAATTGGACGAACACTGCGACGCACTCTGCTGCAGGCGATTCCGACCGTGTTAGGCATCATCATCCTGAATTTCTTTCTGATGCAGCTTGTGCCGGGCGATGCGGCCGACGTGATGGCGGGCGAAGCGGGATCGGCAACGGCGGAAAGCATGGCGGCGCTGCGCTCGCGCTTCGGCCTCGATAATCCGATGCTGGTGCAGCTCGGACACTATCTCAACAATCTCGCGCATTTCAGTCTGGGTTTCTCGCCTCGCTACGGCATGTCGGTCGCCGAGCTGATCGGTCAGCGCCTGCCGGGCACTCTGACGCTGATGGTCGTGGCGCTGGTTATCGCCATTCTGCTCGGCGTCATCCTCGGTTCACTCATGGCGATGTTTGCGGGCCGTATTCCCGATCGCCTTCTGTCGATCTTCTCGCTGCTTTTCTATTCGATCCCGAGCTTTTGGATCGGGTTGATGCTGATCGTCTTCTTCTCCGTGAAGCTCGGCTGGCTTCCAAGCGGTGGTGCAGGCACGATCGGTTCGGGACTGACCGGGTTGCCGGCGATCCTCGACAAGGCGCGCTACATGGTGCTGCCGGCGACGTCGCTCGCGCTGTTCTATGTGGCGGTTTATGCCCGGTTGACGCGCGCCGCGATGCTGGAGGTCAAAAACCAGGATTTTGTCCGTACTGCTTATGCCAAGGGGCTGACACCCTTCGGCGTGACGGCCCGGCATATCCTGCGCAATGCGCTGATCCCGATCACCACCATGGCCGGTATGCATATCGGAGGCATGTTGGGCGGTGCAGTGGTCGTTGAGACGGTCTACAGCTGGCCGGGCCTCGGCCGGCTTGCCTTCGAGGCGGTGATGGGCCGCGACTTTAGTGTCCTGCTCGGTATCCTGCTTCTCTCCTCACTTCTCGTCATCATCGCCAATGCCGCCGTGGATATCATTCACGCTTGGCTTGATCCCCGCATTGGAGCCGGCTGATGTCCGCAACCGATGTCGGAAATCTCCGCAGTCTTGCAGTCGAACGCCACACGGCTTTCGAGCACGAGGCGACAGCTACAGGTGCCGCGAATAATGGACCGGCCTGGTCCAACATGAAGGCGCCTGATGCCCGTTCGCAACAGAGCGCGACACTTGCAGTAACCAATGGCCGACGTGCACTAAAGGTCTTCCTGTCCAATCCGAATGCCATGTTCGGGTCGGCATTCCTCTGTTTCGTGATCGTCGTCGCCCTAATTGCGCCTGTGCTCTATCCGGACGATCCATTGTCGATGGTCGGGCGTCCGTTCCTGTGGCCCGGCCAGAATTCCACCTATCCTCTCGGCACGGATTCGCTCGGCCGCGATGTGCTGGCCGGCATTCTGCATGGTTCGCGTATCTCGCTTTTCGTCGGGCTGATGGCGACGGCTCTGGGGCTGACATTCGGAGTGCTCGTCGGTTCGACGGCAGGCTACTTTGGCGGCTGGATYGACGATGTTCTGGTCCGGCTGATCGAAATCTTTCAGACATTGCCGAGTTTCGTGCTGCTGGTGATGCTGGTGGCGATCGCCCAACCCTCGGCAACGACGATTACGCTCGCAATCGCAATCATCTCGTGGCCGACGGTGGCGCGATTGACCCGCGCCGAATTCCGGGCCATCCGCGAGAAGGATTATGTCGTCGCAGCCCGCAGCCTTGGTTACGGCCATGCCCGCATCATCTTGCGGGAAATCCTGCCGAACGCACTGCCGCCGATCATCGTTACATCCTCCGTCATGGTGGCGACGGCGATCCTTATGGAGTCGGCACTTTCCTTCATGGGACTTGGCGACCCCAATGTGGTGAGCTGGGGATCGATGATCGGCGCCGGACGCGAGATGGTTCGCACGGCATGGTATCTGACCGCGCTGCCGGGGCTCGCCATCGTGTTCACCGTTCTCGCCCTCAACTTGATCGGTGATGGCCTGAACGACTCCCTCAATCCGCGTTTCTCGCAGGATCGTTGAGCCATGGCCCCGCTGCTACAGGTCGATGACTTGACCATCCGATTTCCACGTGCGGAGCCCGTCCGCAATCTTTCGTTCGAGATCAACCAACGCGAGACGCTGGCGATCGTCGGCGAATCCGGTTCGGGAAAATCACTGACCGCGCTGGCGCTAATGCAGCTTCTGCCGCGTGCAGCTCAGATTCCGAATGGCCGTATTGTGTTTGGCGGGCGCGATCTCACGAAGCTCGACGCACGCGGGATGAGGCAATTGCGCGGACGCGAGATCGCCATGATCTTCCAGGAGCCGATGACCAGCCTCAATCCGGTCATGACCATTGGTCGGCAGATTGCCGAAGTGCTGAAGGTCCACGAAAAGCTCTCCGGCAGAGCGGCGCGCTCACGGGCGATCGAGCTCCTCAAACTGGTCCGCATTCCGGCGCCGGAAAAGCGGGTGGACGATTATCCGCACCAGCTTTCCGGCGGCACGCGGCAACGCGTGATGATCGCGATCGCCATTGCGTGCAAGCCGAAACTGCTGATTGCCGATGAACCGACGACGGCGCTTGATGTCACGATCCAGGCCCAGGTTCTGGATCTCTTGGACACGCTGCGGCGGGAACTGCAGATGGCGGTCGTGCTCATTACCCACGACCTTGGCGTCGTGGCGCAGTGGGCCGACAAGGTCTTTGTCATGTATGCGGGCCGCAAGGTGGAGCAGGCGCTGCCGAGCGATTTGTTCAATGATCCTTTGCATCCATATACGCGCGGCCTCCTCGCTGCATCACCACGATTGAAGCACGATTTTCACTATCGCGACGGCGCGCTCACCGAAATTCCGGGATCCATCGTCTCAGCGGTCGGCGAAACGGGCTGTCCCTTTCGGCCGCGATGCAATCAGGCGCGCGCGAGTTGCGGCCACAACGTGCCCCACCTGACCGTCCCGGCTGCAGGCCGACTGGTTGCATGCCCTTTCACGACATCCATCAAGGCCGTACCCCATGCCGCTGCTGTCAGTCTCTGATCTCAAGACCTATTACAAGAGCCGCGAGGGCCTGCTGCGTGCGGTAGACGGCGTCGACCTCGTTGTCGACCGCGGGGAGACGGTCGGCCTCGTCGGCGAGAGCGGCTGCGGCAAGTCCACGCTCGGCAAGACGGTGCTCAGGCTGGTCGATCCCACGGCGGGCCGTATTGAATTCAAGGGCGAAGATATCACCGTGCTGGACCAGCGGAGCCTGCGGAGCGTTCGCAGGTCCATCCAGATGATTTTCCAAGACCCGTACGCGTCCCTCAATCCGCGCCAGACGATCAGCGAAATCCTCGAAGCGCCGCTTGTCGTCCACAAAGTCGGGGATCGGGCGGAGCGGCGGCAGATCATTACCGACATCGTCGCCAAGGTCGGGCTGCCGGCCGACGCGGTTAATCGCTATCCGCATGAGTTTTCCGGCGGTCAGCGTCAGCGTATCGGTATCGCCCGGGCGCTGCTGCTCAATCCCGAACTGATTGTCTGCGACGAACCGGTCTCGGCGCTAGACCTTTCCATCCAGGCGCAAATCCTCAACCTGCTTGTGGAGATGAAGAAGGAATTCGGCCTTTCGTATCTTTTCATCAGCCATGATCTCTCGGTGGTGCGCTATTTCGCCGATCGGGTCATGGTCATGTATCTCGGGCGGATCGTCGAGAGTGCCGATAATGCGGCGCTGTGGTCCAATCCGCGGCATCCTTACACACGGGCGTTGATGGAGGCCGTGCCCGACCCGACGCGGCCACGCCAGGCCGCCCCCCTCGGCGGCGACCTGCCGAGCCCCAGCGACATCCCTCCTGGCTGCCGGTTCCACACCCGATGCCCGCTCACGACAGACCAGTGTCGCAGCGAAGAACCCGAATTGCACCAGATCGCACCCGGCCATCAGGTCGCGTGCCATTTTGCAGATCGCATCCACTAGCCGCCAATTCGATGGCGCGGAACGCAGCGGCTGCCGCACCGCGCAACGTCGCCTGCGACTCCTTCCCCGCTTCCACTATTCCCGAGCGCCGACCTCCAATTGAAACAACCACCGCGCTTCCAGACCTGGCAACCCCGCGCCCTCATCGCAGCATCTTTGCCAGCAAAACATCAATCAGCCAGAAGCTGAGGTTACGCGTCTCTTCTGCCGGGGACTGTTCTTGCCGGCGGTTCACAGCAGAGTGCGGCCATTGGCGCAGCCGTCATCTGCGCTCATGGCGAACTGGGAACCGAACTTGCCATGGCCAGCTTTATCGACGACCGTCCCCGTTCGTCTGGCAGTTGATCCACCGGATCGACTGCTTATCGGGCTCACTGTCCTGAAATAAATCCTGCCAGTACTGAGGGAATTCGCGTGAATTATCTCTCAAGAATATTAGAGGCTCAGGTCCTTATTTTTCCGAGAGTTGTATCCAGATCGACTTGGACTCGAGGTACTGGTCGTGGGCCGCTAAACCCTTATCCTTTCCACCAAAGCCGGATTCTTTGAACCCGCCGAATGGCAGAGCAAAATCGCCCTCGGAGAAGCAGTCAACGAAATACCCTCCTGTTTCTTCCAGGATGCGCTTGCCCCCCAGCGTAATCTTTCCGCCCTCAGCAGTGCCTTGAGCGATCAAACCGGTTACCTTCCCGAGATGATTTTCTTCGATCATCGCGCCCATGCGCGTGTCTTCCGCGAAGGGATCGCCCACCTTCCATGTGCCAAACTCTGTCTTGAGCACTTCCATCAGTTGCTCTCGTATCGGCTCGTCGACGATAAGGCGCGAACCAGCCGAACAATTTTCACCCTGGCAAAAAAGGATGCCGACGGCGAGATTCTGCGCGATCGATTCCAAGTTTTTTGCGTCTCGCATAACGATGGCCGGAGATTTTCCACCGCACTCGAGCACCACCTTCTTCAGGTTGGATTTCGCAGAATATTCGAGGAAATATCGCCCGACCTCTCCCGACCCGGTGAAGCTCACGCAATCGATGTCCATGTGGAGACCGATTGCTTTTCCGGCCTCATGACCCAATCCGGGCACGACGTTGAACACACCATCAGGAATACCAGCTTCCGAAGCCAGCTCAGCCATACGGATGAGTGACAGCGACGTCAGTTCCGCCGGCTTCACGATGATCGAATTGCCTCCAGCCAGGGCCGGAGCCAGCTTCCACATGGCCACAAATAGCGGGAAGTTCCACGGAATCACCGCCCCGACAACCCCGATAGGCTCGCGTGCGATCATGGAGACTATGTTGGTCGGAGTTTGAGTTGTCTGGTCATGCAATTTGTCGGCCAGTTCCGCGTGCCAGCGTAGAGTCTCAATTGAATCCGGCAGGTCGACAGCACGTGCGTCCGAGATTGGCTTGCCGCAATCGAGTACTTCGATCAGCGCCAATTCCTCCTTATGCTTCTCGACCAGATCGGCTAATCGCAGAAGCACCTTTTTGCGCTCCCGAGGCGCCAACTTGCTCCAAACCCCAGACGCGAAGGATCTGCGGGAGGCTGCGACCGCACGATTGACATCTTCCTCGTCGCCCGCTGCGACCTGCGTGATCAGTTTGCCATTTGCAGGATTGAGCGTCTCGAACGTACGACCCGACGCGGAGGGCACATAGGCGCCATCGATAAAGGCTCGAGTTTCGAGCTTCAGCTTGGCTACGGCGTCAGAATGACCAAATGCACGGTTCATTTGTGTTTCTCCCTTGCGAGTATCGGGCGCCTCACCCGCTGTATTTGTGTTTAATTTCGCGCCGATGCATTGAGTAGCGATGTGCCGAGCCCAGCTTGGGCCGATTCGATGAATGGAGGCGTCCCTTACGCCAACGGAATAGCCGCGCTAGAAACGGGCACCTCAACGCTGAGGCGACCTCAACGGCTATGCGTTGCGTAGATCCATTCGCGCAGCGAGGTCTGGATGAAGCGCTCGGCCTTGCCGTTGGTACGCGGCGTGTAGGGCCGCGTGCGTTTGTGGCGGATGGCTGCGGCGGCCAGAGTGTCGCGGAAGAGGTGGCTCTTGTAGGCTGAGCCGTCACGCCGTGGCGCTCGAAGAAGGCGAGCGCCCGCTTATCGATGTTACGAACATGGTTACAAAATGGGCGGAAAAATCCATCATATCTTGTATCGCGATGGACGCTATCTTGCCCGTCTGGTCATCCTGCAGGAGCCGCGTGCTGACAAATATCAAGCGCTGACGCAATGACGCGCGATGGGATGCCCGAAACGGGTCGCGGTCCTGTCACCTGTGCATCGGCGGCCATCGAGGAAAACTTCGATTGACGCTGACGCGGAGCAGTAACATCGGAACGACCTTCAAAGGGCGTACGGATTTTCCACTTGCGGCCATAACGGGCGCCCCGCCCTGGGAAGCTTGATATTAACGAAATCCGTCGATGCACTTCCGGGCGCGCCGACATAGAAGATTCGATCTGCCACCGGTGCGAAGCCGGAATGAAAATGCTGTGCCGATTTCACTGCAACCACGCGGTAGTCGTCGAGATCGACTCCAAACTGGGTGAAGGCATCCGGATGAAAGGCCTGCGTCCTCAACTTGTTGACGACGATGTGGATACCTGAAGCCTCGACAAGGACCGACGCCCCCATTCGCTGGCGACCGGCGGCGAAGGTAACCGTTGCGGATTCGAGGCAACGCAGTACCCGAACGTCGAGGTCGAGAGGCCGCCCCGACAGTGGACTGATCTTACCACCCAGTCGCAGCGGCAAGTGTGCGCCTTCACCGGCCTCCATGCAGAGCCGGACAGCGACAGGGTCCCAGAAGAGCCCCATGATGGCGTTGCGAATACCGGCCAGCAACATCGCCTCCAGCAGAAAGGTCGAATCGCCCGCCGAGCCGCAACCGGCATTGTCCGCAATGTCCGCCAGGACGGTCAGTCCCGGCGATGTCTGGACGGCAGCCACCGCTTCATCGATGGAAAGCAGCGAGAGCTGGTATTCGGTGCGCATGTTCCACACCTTGAGCGCCAGTTCATCCGCGAGAGATTGTGCCAGTGCCGTGTCACCGTTGGTGACCACCAGGGTCCTGGCGCCGACGCCGGTGACGTCGGCCCAGGGAAATCCATGAACGAAGCTGATAGACAGCACGCCGGGCCGGCGTTCGGCATTCTTCATCCAGTCGACAAGGGCGCGGACCGGCGAGTCGGAGGTCCGCCAGACGCCGAGCATCCGGCAATCCTGCGATGCCATGACCGGCGTGAGGCCGCCTGACACGGTCCGGTGGCAGATGTCGAACAGTTCTTCGGCGCGCTCCACGACATCGGTGTGCGGATATTCCTTGTAGATGACGATGGCGTGCGCATAGCCGGTGATCGCGTCGGTCAGGTGGCAATGCAGGTCCAGTTCGACACCGACGACGGTGTCCGGGCCGACGATTGTCCGCACCCGTTCCAGGAGATCGCCCTCGCAATCGTCGCAATTGCTGGAGGCCATGGCGCCATGGAGGTTCAGCAGCACGAGATCGACCTTTCCTGCTGCCGCGAGATCGGCAAGAAGCGCGTCCCTCAGCGTTTCCCAAACGGCCTGGGCGGTCCTGGCGCCGGGCTGCGCGAAGGCGGAAAGACTTTCCGTGACCTCGTAGCCATGAGCTGCCGCCATCCTTCTCCAGGCGATCAGCGGCTGGACGAAGTGATCGATGGACACGAGGCTTGCGTCACTGTCTATCCACAGATATTCGCGAAAGTATTGCTCCCCGACCGGAAGGGGCGAAAACGTGTTCGTCTCCGTTCCGACAGCCGCCATGAACAGCTTCATCTCACGCCCTCCCCATGCGGCTTTGTGCTTTGAGCCGAATCGATGCCGGCTGTCAGGCCCGCTTCAGAACAAAATTGGAATCGTAGGCCTCGAGACCCGGATACTGGATCGTCGGCGCCGAGCCGATGCCAAGCACCGTTTCCCTGTATCGGGCGAGATATTTCTGTCGCTCGTCATCCGCGATACGAGCCGGCGCATAGACGAGGAACGGGTCCACCACGCTAAAGCCGGTGAAATAGAGTATGCCGTGATTGATCGGAAACAGGAGCGAGTCGATGGGTCCATTCAGACCGTCCTCGGAGACCATCGATTCCGGCCCGCCAAGGGTGACGGAGCACATGGCGCGCTTACCGACAAAGATGCCCTGATCGTACCATCTGCCGTTGCCATAGATGCGCCCGCCTGCGGCAAAGACGCGATCGACCCAACCCTTGAGAATAGCCGGGAAGCCGACCCACCAGAGAGGAAACTGCAGGATCAGCGTGTCGCACCAGAAGAGCTTGTCCATTTCCTGCTGGATGTCCGCCGCAAAGCCATCGCGCTTAGCGGCATAGGCCTCCTCATCGGTCTGGCGATAATAATGCGGATCGGCCACGGTGGTGAAGTTGCCGCGGTCTGAGATGGGATTGAAACCCATGGCATAAAGGTCAGAGACGACGACTTCATGCCCTGCAGCACGCAGTGCCTCGGTGGCAACGCCGGTCATCGCGCCACTGAAGCTCTTGGGTTCCGGATGGGCATGGACGACAAAAACGCGCATGGATATTCCATTTCTTGGATTGGAGCCGGCTTACGCTGGCAATTGCTTGGAACGGGGCCGCAGACGCGGGCGGGCGGGAGCATTCCGGCCAGCGGCCCCGTAAGGCGTTACTTGCGAACCGTGTCGAGCATGCCGTCGGAATAGGCGTCCCACTTCGTCATGAGCGTCTTCATCGTCCCGTCCTTGATCATGTTGCTGAAGACGATGGAAATGGCGAGGTTTAGGTCGCCGTCGCTTGCCTTGGTGATTGGGGCATAAGCGCCCCAATTGTAGGGATTTTTGTCGAATTCGGACGCGAATTTGCCGGCCGGGGTAAATTTCAGAAAGCCGGGCAGCGCCTCCATCTTTGCCCTCTCTGGATGCTGGGTGAGTGCGATCGGCGTCTCGACAAGACCGTCGGCATTGCCCGACAGTAGCGCCTGGAACGTGTCGGCCGGGGCGGGATAGCTGCGCACGGTGGCTCCGCCTATACGGTCGACGACCTGATGCCCAACGACCTCTTCAGTCGAGCCGGCGAGAACGGAGATCACCTTGCCCTTGAGGTCGGCTTCGCTTTTGATACCGGAATCCTTGAGCACGATCATCGTGTCCGCCCAGACGAAGTAGGGCGTGGCATATTTGATGCCGGCTGCCGCGGCGCGATCGCTACGAGTCGCGATGCCGCCCATCACGATCGTGCATTTGTCGGCCTGAAGTGCAGGAATGAGAGCGCCGAAATTGATGTTGACGTAATCGACAGACTTGATTCCCAACTGCTCGGCAGCAATAGCCATGATGTCCGGCTCCAGTCCGATCACCTTGCCAGTTTCGGTGTCGATGAAGTCGATCGGCTTAATGTTGAGCTGGGCGCAGACCGTGATGCCTTTTTCCTGCGCCTGCTTCAGAGACCCGTCGCCCGGCGTAGCCGGCGCAAAAAGCGGATATTGCGTTGCCCAGTCCGCTGGACGCGGATCCGTCCAGTCGGTGACCTTGGTGTCCCGGGCTCCGGCGGGTTCGGCTGCCAGGTTGGGTGTCGTCGACGACACCAAGAGTGCCAGAGCGGTGCCGATAAGCCTCGTATCGATTTTGGTTGCCATGCTTTAGTTCCCCTTTTTTGCAGTTATTGATTGTTAATGCAGTGCTTGAAGATCGCGTTGGCGATCAGTCGGGCCGTGGACAGGAAGTAGCTGCGGTAGCAGGGTTGGATGCCGAAGACCGTAACCGTCCCCGCTCCATGACGAGCGGTGGCGATCGCCGTCCCGCCACCGCTGACGGAGAACGAGCCGATCGGGCTGATGTGATTGACACCCTTGACAGGAAGCGTGGCCGAATAGCTCGCAAGCGATACCGCGCCTTTGCCCAGCGCAAAGACGCAGCCGCCGGGTTCCTCGTACCACGGATTGCTCTGGTAGAAGGCGGGCATGAAGCCGGTGCGGGCCACCCCATCCGCTTCGAGCCGGCCTGCAATGCCGTCGAAGATAGGATCCTGAGGCTGGTCCATCGAAAGCTCGACAAGGCCGATGCCCAGATCCTTGGCTGTCACTTCCGCATCGATCAGTCCGAGATAGGGACGGGTCGCCAGAAGTCCTCCACCCGCATCGATGCCGACATAAGTGCCTCCCGCGTCGATCCATGCCCGAAGCGTAGCAGCCTCCGCCTCACCGAGCGGATTGTCCGGCTCGTCGAGTTCCCAGGGATGCCGGTGCCAGAGATAGTTCGGGAGCGGGCCGTTGACGAGTTCATCGGCAAGACCGTGCGGCACGATCAGAACATCGATGTCGGCGAGAATCTGAGGCTTGAGATCGGAGGCAGTCAGCAGAATGAAGGAGAATTCCCATTCAGTGAGGAATTTGCGGATGCGCCCGACGGTGCCTTCCAGACCGGAGCGGGAGAAGCCTTGGCCGCGCAGGATGCCGACACGAAGCGGTCGCAGAGGGGCGCCGGCCTTCCCTCCGGCGCCTTCGGCCGGATTCACGACGATGTCGAGGCCACGGGTCAGGTCGTAGATCGTCAGCGGGTCGCCCGAATAGTCTGCTAGGAAGCCGCCGCCGATCCCCGCCCTCCAACTGACGCGGCCACCGGGAGACCGGAGAATACGGTTAACGAGCGCTGGCGCCTGATGGCCGTTGTCGAAGTCGATCGACTTGCTCACATTGCGGCTGCGCATCCATGGCATCAGGGTGGGCGCAACGTCGACGGCGGGTGTCAGTGAGACCTCGCTCCAGGCCGAGCTTTCGGTGGGCGACAGGGTGCGCGACGCGATGACCCGCAGCCCGAGCGAGACGACGAGCGACTGGTGCTGCCCTTCATCGATGTCGAGCAGAACGGAAAGCGTCGGCCCGAGTGGCTGCGCCGCCGGAACGACGACGGAGCGGCCATGCTGCGGCGACGTGCCGTGATACATCTGGATGCCATGCAGACGGAGGATGTTCATGGCCCGGCGGAGCAGATAGAGATCCTGCGCGAGAGGAATGACGAAGAATTCTCCCGACCCCCCGAGGCCCGCCGCCACTGCCCGGTCGGCAACGGCGCCCACGATATCCACCAGCTTCTGGCGGTGATCGGCGACCTCTAGCAGGATGGCACGGCCGGCGCTCGCCTTCTGTCCGACGCGATCCTCCCAGGTCTGGTTGCCAGGCAGGCGGCAGCTCTCAATGATGAACGACACCACGCCACGCAGGCCCATGGCGCGTGTGAACCGCGTTTCCGGCTGCGGCGTCAGGCCGGCAGGTCCTTCGCCGGGGCACTTCGGCCAACCGTGCCGGCCGTCGTCCTGATGCAGGACATTGTAGTCGAGGCGATGCCACTCCCGGGCGATGGCGCGTCCATAACGGCGTATCTCCTCGTGCAGCCGTGGGTCGTTCTCGCCGGGGCCGGCCGGCATGTCGATCATGCCGCCGAAGCCCGGCGTGCTTGCTGGCCCCATGGGCGGAGCCAGGCAGGTTTCCGGATTCTGCCATCCGAGCCCGATGCTGTCCTCGTGGACCTCACAGACGAGGAAAGGCTTCCATCGGCTGATCAGACCGGCAATGGCTTCGCTTTCCGGCTCGACCTGGTGCAAATACTCGCGCAGGATCTGCTGTTCGAAGAAATTGCCTGCCGAGCGCATTGCTGAGGAGAGCGGCTCGAGCGCCAATTCCTGGAGGGCGGATTCGTGGCCGTCTGGATTGTTGGTCGGGATGATGATGAGCGCCACGTGCCGCAGGGCGGCCTCGACCTCGGGCGACGTGTCTTCCGCCAGCGACTTTGCAAGGCGCAACCCCGCCTCGACCTGGGCGAGCTCATTGCCGTAGTTTCCGGAGGTGAACAGGATCGGCAGCGCGGCGTCGTCTGGAACGGTGGTCAGGCGCGGCCGGGTCATTGTCGTCTTGGCCGGTTGGTCGTGCGACACACCGGCAGCCGCGAGTTCCGCCGCCGCGAGCCTCGAAGATGCCAACACTGCCGGCGAGGTGTCCGCAGTCACGATGATCGCCGGTATGAGCCGGCCCATGCGGCTCTTGCCAATCCACTCGACATGGACTCGCGGGTTGCTTGACAGCGCCGACACCCGGTCGAGAAGCTGCGCATAGCTGACTATTCCATCGGCTTGAGGCTGGGTCGCGGTTCGCTCGACGCGGAGCAGAGCAGCCGGCAGACTACTGGTGTGAACGTTCAAGATATCGCCCTTTCGTTGAGACAGCGGTGTCGCGCAGAAGCATGCGGAGGCTTCAACGCTTCCGATTTCCGATGCCGTACTGCCTTGTTGCATGTGTCCGTTGGGCGCCGCGGACAGCAAAACGATTGCACAATGTTTTAGGCTGTCCAACAGGGAAGACAGCTAGCAATATGAAAAAAAAGTATGGCTTTTCTAACTCTGTTTTTGATGGATTTAGACCACGGGGATTGGTCTTTCGATAGCAATCCATGCGCCCTTCGATCCATCCGGGTGCGATTGCAGTCAATTTGCACGCTACGCGTTGATGCGCATGCACGGGACGCGCGCCATGTCGTCGGGACCAATTGAGATTTTCGAAATTTTCTTTATATTACATATTCTTATCAAGAATTCTTACAAAGAGAAACTCAGCAGGCATGTGGTTAATTCCATCGTCGCGGACGATGAATCGGCTGCGAAAGCACATCTCTTGGTTGAATAAATCGAAGATGATCGAAAACAGTGCCGGTTCTGCAAGGGACGCCGATCGCGCTTCGTAGTATGGTAGTTTAATTCGCGATTTTCTCATTTTAAGTGACAGGTGATCTCCCACAGAGCTGGGCGATCGTTGAGAGCAATGTCGACCAGATGAAACAGTGATCGCCTCAAGAGCTGGGAGCGCAGAATGCGAGCCCCAGCCAGACTTTCCCTATCGGGCAGATCAGGCCGCTCTCAGCTCGATCGGGGTGAGCGTGCGCTCGAGAATGATAAGCATTCGCGAGGCGAACATGCTGAGCAGGATGTAAATCGCTCCGATGAGCGCATAGACCTGGAATGACAGGAATGTCGCCGAGACGATGTCGTTGCCTGTCTTGAGCAGATCGCTGATCGAAATGAAGCTGAGAAGGGATGTATCCTTGATAAGCCCCACGAAGAAACTGCCCAAGCTTGGAATTGCCACGAGCAATGCCTGTGGCAGGATGATCAGGCAATAGGCTTTGAAATCGCTGAGACCGAGCGATCTCGATGCCTCTAGCTGGCCAGGGTCGATCGCATTGATAGCGGCACGCACGACTTCCGAAATATAGGCGCCAAGACCGAGCGTGAGACCTATGATGCCGACGACCAGCGGCTCCCGCGAAATGGTCAGACCAACCGTCGGCAGGCCGTAATACAGGATGAACAGGATCACGATGGTGGGCATGCCCCGAAAGATCTCGACATAGATCACCACAAGCCTGGATATGACCGGGACCTTTCGGTGCCGGATCAGTCCGAGGATTGTTCCCCAGATCGTTGCGAGGATCATCGTCGCAACCGTGGCGACTAGCGTGACAGCGGTACCGCGCAGAAGAAGCGGCAGCCAATCCAGAGCATTCGATAGGAAATTGTCGAACATCGGAATCCTCGGTTAACGCCACTTTTTGGGGCAAGATCGTTTTAGGAAAGACTGCGACCTCCGCAGCCTATTTTTGCATGAGGTCCGACAGCCTTTCCGAATAGAACCGGCAGTGAGCATTGCACAATGCACGGAACGGCCCAACAGACTGCTGGTCTAGGTTTCTGAAAAAAAAGTATTGCATTTGACCACCGCAGCCGGCGGCGACCATCAGGTCGCGATGCCTAAGGACTTTGCTGAACCGATGGCCTCCTGGCGATTGCGGCAGCCCAATTTTCGATAAACGTTTCTGAGATGAAACTTGACGGTCGCCTCGCTGACACCCAACCGGTTTGCAGCGAGCTTGTTACTCGCACCTTCCGAAATCATCAGAAGGATTTTAGTTTCGCGCCGTGTCAAGTTGCCGCTTGCGGACACTTTGCTGATGTCACGAAACCTGCGAATAACCTGCATCGCCGCGGTCGAGGTTGCAAGAAAGCCACCTATTCTCTGGTTGTTGATCAGTTCACAGACGAACACGTTCTCTTCCGCCAGTGGCGCGATCGAGCCAAGGCGCGCGCATTCCTCCAGTGTCTTGCTCATTATTGAGCGAGCACGAGATTGATTGCGCTGGCGCTTGGCAACATAGGCTTGCCAGATTTGCGCGCTTATGCGTTGCCGGCTCGTCAACTGCAAATTGTTGCTGATTGCAACGATGAGATCATCAAGTCCGGGCAAGTTTGGGCTTTCGTAGGTCATTTGCCGCAACCAAGTGAGGGCAAGGGCAATTTCGCTTCGGTCACGCAGGTACATCAGCCCGGCACCGGCGCGAACGACCCACTTTCTGTTCACACGAGAAATGCCGTCCAGCCATTCGGCAGCCTCCTGCCATCGGTTGGCATTCTGCAGGATAACGGCCTCGCGGATATCCACCCTTGTCTGAAATTGCTGGTTTGAGACCTGATAGGCGCGCCAACCATCTATGAAACTGCGCGCGGCTATAGTCGAAAAATGAGCGCTGAGCGCTTGGCTGCCGTATTGCAGCACAAACTCAAGCAGGCTCGGCCAAATCTCTCCATGTGCGAATCCCTCCATCTCCAGATTCAAGAAGCTGGCAAGCGGCTGCACACGTCCCGCTTCGTACTCGATGCAGGCATCCATAAGCGATTGCAATCGAACATCGTTCGGGTTCTTGAACGGCACCTCGGCGAGATTGGCTGCTGCAAGCTTGGAATACTTGCGAGCGGACAATACATCACCCATCATCAGCCGGATCAACGATTGATGCAGGAATATACAGAAAGTCAGGAATGGCGACTTCGCACGCTTGTAATGAAATATGGCATGACGCGCCATGGTTTCAGCTTCAGCAAAGCGGCCACCACGCACGTAGAACTCCAGCAACGCGTTGTAACACACACCTCGGAACAGATGATTATTGATTGGAAATTCAGAAATAAGATTGAAGCAGTCTTCGATGAATCCGTCATAAAAGATATCATCCTCATAGATGGCCATTAGGACCCTGAAAGCGCGCAATTCCTTGGACGATGTACTTTCTTTCGATAGTATTTCCTTCAGATCATTAACAGTGACGCCAAATCGATCGGACAGTATTCGTCTGGCCCTTATGACATCCCCGTGTTTCAGGGCTTGCATCGCTCTCGCAAGCACTAAATCCTCGAATTGAGCGGCGTAGTCGTCGGGAAAGCCTGCCAGCATCTCATCGAACGCATCCGGACCAAAGAACGAGAGAAGAAAGAAACCGTTGTATTCCTCAAGAATGCGCCGCGCCGCATCCAGCGCCCCCTCTCTCTGCAAAAAAACAATGATTTCAGCCGGATAGAATTTCCGTTCTGCGCCCGTATCGCCCAATTGCGCACGATGCGTCCCGCGATCTTCCGCTGGCGGACCGGCCTGCGGGTAGCGTCCTCCAGTGTGGGTGATCTCTCCTCTTTCCATAGTGTCGATCGAACTGGCAGTAACCGATTTTCTGGAGTTGAGATCGTTGAGACGTGCAGTCACGGTTCGGCGGTGGGGTGGCTTCAGCCCTGTGGCTATGCAACGGTCGTGGATCGTCCTCAACACAGCAGAGAGCGGCAGAGGATCTGGATTGTCGCCGTGATCTTGAAGAACGTCTTGAATTATTTCCTCGCACCGACCTTCAAGGGTGCGCAGGCCACGGGGTCGACCACGCCTCCGCTCGAAGAATGTCTCGGTCGTTCCGCCCTCACGCAAAACCCGCATCAATCGATAAACCGTCGCCAGACTGACACCAAGCTTCGCCGCCACCGCTTGGATGGCGGCACGGGTTCTCTTTTCAGACGGACGACTGATCAGTGCCTCTATTGCGTTGGCCCGCAGAATGGCCTGTTGCCACCTCTCTCGGGCACCGTCCGTTGTTGCTTCCATGTGAGTTCCCCGAAGCCATCGGTCCAAGGGCGATTTGATGCCGGCGTCTGCTATCAATTTAAGTGCCATTATTGCGAATTTTGTGCCATTCGCAAATGCTTTCACCCAGACCCGTTGCTGATCAAAAGTTCATGAGACCCTTGGCCCCGGCCAACGCGTCATCATGTGCGATCTGAGGCACTTCCGATTGTCTGCCCAGGGTCACATGAGCAATCGTGGCGTGCCTGCGGCATCCGCGAGCCGACATGCTGGCTTCGTTGACGACACGCCTCGTAGTGGCGTGAATCCGCGAGTTGGCGACCGTGTCCAGCCAGTGCCGCAGCTGCGCGTTCAGGTCCTCCAGATTGCGGAGGGATCGGGCCAGGAAAAAGTCCTCGCGGATATAGCGAAACGGCCGCTCGACCTTGCCCTTCGTTTTAGCGCGGTAAAGGCCGGCAGGCTTTGGGATGGAAGCCGCAACCCGGACTGCGATCAGTGCGATCGTCCTTTGGACACAGGCTATATCGATCCGTCCCACTTAAACGCTTGCGTCTTAACGGCTTCTGGAAACGCGGTTAGGGCTGAATGAGATCGGCGGCTCGCTCGCCGATCATGATTGCTGTCGCGTTGGTGTTGCCCGCGATGTGTCGCGGAAAGATCGAGGCATCGGCTACCCAGAGATTATCTGCACCCCGAACGCGTAAATCTGGCAGCAGAACAGATTTGTCATCACTGCCCATGCGGCATGTGCCAACTGGATGCAGGAATGGGACGGTCGCTCCCCGCACAAACTCCTCGTCAGCCGATCTTCCTGCACTCGGTGCGGGCACGTCTACGAGCTTGGTGATATGCTCCCCGAAAGGCGGCACCGACGCGACACGTCTGATCCACTCCAGGCACCGCATTACCCCGTCGAAATCGTCGGCATGGTCCAACAGTTGCGGATAGATTGCGATGTGGTCACGAGGATCAGCTGACTTGAGCGCCAGATGTCCCCGGCTCTTCGGATAGTTAAGATTGGCAAGAACGGTCACAAGTTTTCTTACCGGCACCGTGTGCTTGCCGTCTTCCGACTTTGTGTAGCCGTAAGGGAATAGATGAAATTGGATGTCGGGGACTGGCTGATCTGCCGTGGATTTGAGAAATGCGAGCACGGAAGCGCTTGGAACGCCCAACGCACCCCGCCGGGCAATAGCCCATTGCGCGAATGTCTTTATCATTCCGAAGGGAGATGCATAGATGTTACCAGTATCGATATTTACTTCAGCTGTAATATGGAGACCTGGATGTTCCATCAGATTGCGTCCGACTTCCGGACTCGCCACGACATTTTCAATTCCGTGTTTCGCAAGCTCGGCAGGATCACCTATGCCGGAGAGCATTAGCAGGTGCGGAGAATTTAATGAACCGGCGCTGATCACCACGCCGCGTCGGGCTTTCGCCTCGACGACACTGCCGCCGCGGCGATATTGGACCCCGGTTGCGCGGCATCCTGAAAATACGATGCGCTCAACGAGGGCATCATCGACGAAGGACAGACGCGAATTCTTCAATTTTGGAACGATGAAGGCGTCAAACGACGAGTGGCGTATACCATTCTTGACCGACCCTTGGCACCACGACACGCCCTCGTGTGAGCTACCGCTAAGATCGGAGTTTCTCGGTACGCCCACATTAACGAACGTCTCTATAAAGCGCTCGGATATCGGATGCTTCCATCTGGGTAGCGTGACGTGTAGCGGGCCCATGCCACCGCGCACCGAATTGTCCCCGCCGATCTCGGCCGTTTCCATCTTGCGAAAATAGGGCAATACGGAATTCCAGTCCCAACCTGTGCAACCGAGTTCGGACCAGGTGTCATAGTCCTTTGCGAGGCCGCGAATGAAGACCATTCCATTGATGGCGGATGACCCACCAGGTACGCGGCCGCGAGGCCAAACTTCCCGCACGCCGTTTCGGCTCGAATCCGCTTCCGTTTTGTAATTCCAGTCGTAGCGATCGTTTCCGATCGTATACATGCAAAATGCCGGGACCCGCGTGAAATGAAGCCGCTCGCGCTTACCTGCTTCAAGCAACAGGACGGTGGCCCCTTTCTCTAAAAGGCGGGCCGCAAGTGGAGACCCCGCGCTTCCCGACCCGACGACGATGTAATCAAATTCCATTGTTCCATGGCCTCTAAATCGAGTTCTTGTGTAGGCGCCGGCATTTGCGATTAGCCCGCGCGAAATTTCGGCGGCGACGCCAAAGCGGGAAATCGCCGGATATCCCGTCGATCCCAGTGCGCGCGATGTCCTCTTCGTAGCGCCGCCTAGCTCAGCAGACGCGGTTGGGCATACTCTCTCAAACCCTCCAGCCCCAGTTCCGCGCCGATACCGGATTCCTTACAGGGGGTGACGGGGTAATCGAGATTGTAGTCCATATGTTTGTTCACCCAGGTCGTTCCGAAATCAACAGCCGGGCAACACGCGTGGCTCTTTCCGTGTCGCCGGACCAAACAGATGCGGAGAGCCCATATCGGGTGCCGTTCGCCCGAGCGCTCACGTCGGCCTCATCGGTGAACGTCATCACCGGCAGGACGGGGCCGAACTGCTTTCTGCAACCAACGTATCTGCATCTGGAATGATCGCGATACCCGCCACATCCAGCGTTGCAGGATTTGTAACGGAGATTCTCGTCCCCTCTCCACCGACCAATGAATAATAATCTCTTGCCGCCACCATACGCATCAGCGCCTTCGACCAAGTCAACTAACGAGACATGCGTTGAACTGAAATCATTCCCAGTTCAGCGCAGCCACCCGAATGAAGTTACCTCCCAAGATGCCGATGATATCTTGGTTCGAATAACCCCTGTCTGACAATGCTGTCGCGAGTCTCGGATATACGTCTATGTCAACGAAGCCCAAGCCTGACCCCGTTGTGTAGTGCTCCGGCGGCCAGTAGTCTTTGGCGTTCTCGAAGCGGCGTTCCATGGTACTCGTGATCTCTGTGAAGTCTGTGCCGATGCCCACGTGTTCAGGCCCGATAAGTTCACAGTAGTAATCGATGTTACGCACCAACAGATCGAGGTCCGGTGATTTGTTGTCCGGCTTAGCCAAAAATAGCCGAACTCCCGTGACCCCGACGACCCCTCCGGCAGCGGCACATGCCGTCGCTTGCTCGTCCCAGATATTGCGTGGATGATCGTGCAAAACGCGGCTGTTTGAAAGTGAAATGACAAATGGCTTCGACGAAACTTCGGCCATTTCGATGGACGTTTTGGCGCTGCAATGAGATCCGTCAACGATCATGCCAAGGCGGTTCATTTCGCGGATTACGTCTCGGCCAAAAGACGTCAATCCGGTGTTCGTGCCATGGCAACCGCCTCCACCCAAATTGTCGAGGTTGTAGACGAAACTCATCTGCCGGACGCCCAATTGATAGAACACCTCGACCATTTCAACGGACCCGTCGAGCGCTGATATCCCCTCGATATCCATGGAGATCGCGAGCTTTCCCTCCCGCTTGGCAGCAAGGATATCTTTGACACCGGACACCATTATGTATTTGTCACTGTTCTCCCGCAGCTGGCGCCGGAGTGCGCCGATCACGGGAACAGCTTCGTGCCACGGCAGCACGTCGTACCCGACATTGGTGCTCACGTAAGTAAAGCCAGCTTTCCGTATGCGTTCTAGGGAGCTCATATCCGGGGGCAGTTGCGGATCTATTCCGCAGTGCGCGTCCCACACAATGCAACTATTGAACAGTTCGCTTGCGTTCAGCTTGCTTGCGTCCACAAGGTTGTCCCCTTCGCTCCGAAAGTGGTCGCAATGTCGCGTATGGAAGCGATACCTGTCCAACAATGAATTGATATCGCGCGATGACAAAACGGCATCGATGCAAGTCACGACAGCAGGCGGTTGAATTCAGGCCTGCGGCGTATCTCCTTTGACCACGCGAATGAAGTTTTGCAGGGCCGGCGCCGTGTTGTCCTTCCGCCAAGCGGCCAGTAGCGGAATCGGTTCCAAATTGTTCTCCAGGCGAATTATCGAGACACGATCTGAGTAGGTCGACGCCACCGAATGAGCGACCAGGATGACGCCTACGTTTTCTTCAACCAAGGCAAACGCGCTTTCGTTGTCCGGCATCAAGATAGTCGGTCGCGGAACGAACCCAGCGGCACGGCAGATATTTTTGATACGCCGCGTGTAGATTTGCCAAAGGTCAGTCGACCACAGCAGCACATGCTCATTTCTCAATTCCGATGCCGATACCGAGTCTCGGCCGGCGAGCCGGTGAGTTCGAGCAACGGCAAGCGACATGTGATCTTCGAATAGCGGGATAATTTCTAGGTCTGTGTCAAACACAGGCCCGACCAAAAACCCTATGTCTACTTCTCCTCGGGCGATCGATCCTGCGCTGTTCTCGGTTACCATTTCACATGTGGACTGGCTGGCTAGGAACATTTCGACACCTGGATGTAACCTGTGAAACAGGGCCAGCATCTTCGGAAGAAATGTCCGTATCGCGATCTCGTTATATGCTATTCTCAGATGGCCGACATCTCCTCGAATAGCGGTCAGCGCCTTCGCGGAGATCTCGTCCAGGCCATTAACGACCTTCCTCGCATATTGCAGGAGACTGTTGCCGACCGAGTTAGGCTTCACTCCACGGGTGCTCCGCTCGAACACGGGAAACCCCAACTCGGCTTCGAGCGTTTGAATAGTTCTGCTGACAGCAGACTGCGAGGTATTGAGGCGATCTGCAGCTCGACGAAAACCGCCTTCGTCATCCACCGCAATCAGTGCGCGAAGCTGCTGTAAACTTATTCTTGGTGATCCCACCATAGACCATACCGAAACTTCATTGCGCAGGCAGTGACCGTCAACTTTACGATGCCTCTGTGACTGAGAAGGTCGACGAAGTGGGGACGGGTTCAATCCCGTAGCCGTAGCTCAAAACCCAGCAAACTCGCGAAGCTTGGCCGGCACCAATGCCAGGACCCGCGTGAACCGTACGCTACCTCGCCAAGCCGCCAACCAGGAAATGCCCGCACAGATCGGAGGCGTCTTTTTCAAACGATATCGGCTCATTTCAGACATGTTGCCACCTACCTCATTGTCGGCTGGTCAAATGCCTGGTTAGCCAGTCAGGATCCATCTCTGGAACAGAGGCAAGCAGGCGTTCGGTGTATGGGGGATAAGGCGGTGACAGAACGTCGTCCTTTGGACCCTGCTGTACAACCTTGCCGGACTTCATGACAACGATTTCGTCGGCGATCGCCCGGACAGTGGCGATATCGTGGGTAATGAACATGTAGGTCACACTGGTTTCCTGTTGCAGCCGCATAATCAGCTTGAGGATTTCACCCTGAATGATCTGGTCGAGCGCAGAGGTGATTTCGTCGCAAATCATCAAGTCAGGCTTGGCGGCAAGGGCCCGGGCCAGCGAGATACGTTGTTTCTGCCCTCCCGATAATTCACCAGGAAAGCGATCGATGTATCGTGGACCCAGTTCGACCATGTCGAGCAGTTCAGCGATTCTGAGTTCCTTTTCCTGGTCCCGCAAACCGAAATAAAGCTCCAATCTCCTCCCAACGAGATCACGAACCCTCTGACGCGGATTGAGAGCTGTATCGGCAGATTGATAGATGAACTGAATTTGACGCAGTTGCTCTCTGCGACGCTTCGCAACGGGTGGCAAAGCAACTCCGCGGAACAGGACATCACCTCGCGTCGGTTCTAAAAGGCCGGTAACAACGCGGGCCAGTGTCGACTTGCCTGAACCCGACTCGCCGACTACGGCCAGGGTTCGGCCTTGCGGCACCGAAACGGTGACATCTTCCAAGACCTTGATTTTGCCTTTTCCGTAGCCGGCGTCGATGCCACGAATTTCCAGGATGACATCGTCCCTGGGAGACGGCGGCTTCTGCATGTGGCGTACCGACCACAGCGACTTCGTGTATTCCTGCCGAGGAGCAAACAGCATCTCTCTCGTCGGCGCTTGCTCGATTTCTGATCCCCGCCGAAGCACCATGATACGGTCAGCCATCTGCGAGACCACGGCGAGATCGTGGGTGATGTAAATCGCCGACATACGGCTCTCTTTCACGACCTTGCGGATCGCAGCCAGTACCTCGACCTGTGTCGTGACGTCTAATGCTGTGGTGGGTTCATCGAAGACTATTAGTTCCGGTCTGCATGACATCGCCATCGCGGTCATAGCGCGCTGCAGCTGTCCGCCAGACACCTGGTGCGGATATCGTCGTGCAAGCGCCTCTACGTTGGGAAGTTGCAGATCGCGATAGAGCTCAAGCGCATTTTCTCTCGCTTCTCTACGAGGTATCCTCATGTCGAGGACAGCAGTCTCGATTGTCTGATCGATTATGCGTTTCGCGGGATTGAACGACATGGCGGCGCTCTGGGCGACATAGGCGATGCGGGACCCCCGTATGGCCCGAAGTTCATCTTTCGGCAGTTTCAATAGGTTGATGCCGTCGAAAATGACTTCGCCACCAGCGAATCGGCATCCGGACCGTGTGAAACCCATCGAGGCCAATCCGATCGTTGATTTTCCCGCTCCGGATTCGCCTATGAGCCCGAGGACCTCGCCCTTTCGAAGCGTTAGCGACACTTGGTTGACGATCGGATGCCAGCCATCGTCGGCTTCCGCCTCTATCCGCAGATCGTTGATGCGAAGCAGAATATCTTGCGACGCAGAGTCATTGGTCATCGCGCAACCCACTCGCAAAGTGCAGAAACCAGTCGACGACGAAATTGACGCCGATAGCGAGGATGGCGATGGCTGCCGCTGGCAGAAGCGGTGTGATGTCGCCATATGAAATCAGGGTTGCGCTTTCGCGCACCATGGATCCCCAATCCGCCGTTGGTGGCTGGATACCAAGCCCGAGGAAGGACAGAGCCGATATCGTCAGGACCACGAAGCAGAAACGCATGCCGAACTCTGCGACGAGAGTTGAAAGGATGTTGGGCAGAACTTCGCGGAAGACGATCCAAAACAAGGACTCGCCGCGAACACGCGCATCCTCGACGAAATCCATCAGGGCCACATTCATCGACGTCGCGCGAGCCAGCCTGAAGACATTTGTAGCGTCTGCGACGCCGATGATGATGATCAGGTTGAAGACCGACGAGCCGACGACGGAAAGCATGACAAGGATGACGATCAGTTGCGGCAGTGCCATGATGGCATCGACGATCCTCGAAATGATTATGTCAAAAATTCCTCCCAGCACGGCAGAGATAATCCCGAGCGTCACGCCCACGGCGAAGCTCAGCGTCGTTGCTGTCACGGAGATGGCAATCGTATTGCGCGCCGCGTAGATCATCCGCGAGAAGACATCACGCCCCAACTGGTCCGTTCCAAATAGATTCTGATAGTTCCATGGTCCGTAAGGAACAGGTGAGACAACTTCTGCTTGGCCATAAGGTGCGATCAAGGGTGCGAATACGGCGATCAGCGCGTAGATGACCACCATCGAGATGCCGAACCAGGCCGATAGTGTCGTGTGGCGCAGGATCGCTCTTATCTTCGAAGGGGATTGCTGGCGCAGGGTATCGGGAGACTCGTTGGATGCGCTCATCTTGGGTGCAACAGCCTAGGGTTCGTCGCAATGGCGATCAGGTCCGCGATCAGGTTGAGAGCGATGTAGGTCAGCGCAAATAGCAGCGCGCAGGCCTGGACCACGGGAACGTCTCGAGTTCTGACTGCATCTACCAGTGCCTGGCCAATGCCGGGATAAACGAACACAAACTCGATGATTACTGCTCCCACGATCAGATAACCGAGATTGAAGGCAACAACATTGGCAATTGGAGCCAGCGCGTTGGGTAGCGCATGCCGAAGCACGATCCGGAGTGGCGGTGCGCCCTTGAGTTTGGCCATTTCGATATAGGGGCTGCCTAGAACGCCGATAATGGCTGCCCGCGTCATGCGCATCATATGAGCTGTAATGACAAGCGCTAATGTGAGAACAGGAAGCGCAAGATTTTCCAGCGTTTCCGCAACTCCCATGTGCGACCTGACAGTTGAAAGCGACCGAAATATTGGGAACTTGACTGCCAGAAACAGAATGAGGACGTATGCCACGAAGAACTCTGGCACGGAGATGGTCGTCAGCGTGGCCGCATTGATCACCCTGTCGAACCACGAATTTCTCCATAATGCGGTGATGATGCCGAGAAATATGGCGAATGGTACGGCTATTGCAGCGGTCAATCCTGCTAGTTTCAAAGTATTCAGCAGCCTCGGGGCGATGATGTCCACCACCCGCCTCTTCGATCCCGGTCGCGAGGAATAAGAGTTGCCGAAATCGCCTCGAACTGCACCGCCCAGCCAGTCGAAATAGCGCTCGGTCGCGGGCCTATCGAGGCCGATCTGTTCTTCAAAAGCCGCAACCGTTTCCGGCGTCGCAGACTGTCCGAGCACCGCTGTCGCAAATCCGCCCGGAAGCAGTGTGACCGACGAGAATATCAGCACGGAGACGATAAACAGCGTGAGGACAGCCAATCCCAACCGTTCAAGAATGGTCGTCAGAATGACGCGCATTGAAGGTCCTGTCTCAAGCAAGCACGGTCATGCATTCGGCTTACCGTCACTGCCATCACCAAATCTGTTCCGGACCAGACGGCTTTGCTGAAGCTCTGATGCCGTGCAACGCACGGCTCCTGATGTCTAACGACACTGCGAGTTGTTCTGCCGAATTGAGTGCTCTGATAAGTTCGGTATGCGTAAAATAGGTCAGGAACCGCGCAGCCAATCCCAGTTCCCCCGCATCGAGCAAGATCCTCGCGGTGCGGGAAACATCGATACTCGCTTCCAGCAACTGCCGCTCGCAGGCAGTCCAGAATGCAGTGATTTCCGGAAGGAAGATCTCACTATTCTGGAAGACAAGGTTCAGAAGACGCTTGAAGACATAGGTCGCAGATCGCGTCGCCTCGATATCTTGGGGGACCAAAGGCACTTCGAAGTACGGTTGCTGATCGTCGAACACCCGTTCCGCCTCGCCGGCGGTCAGATATCGATGCATACGGAATTCCGGGGGAACGTCAGTGATGCCCATGTAGACCGGAGCGAAAGGTGCGGCGATCGCGTTGGTCTGGGTGTGCCAGAGCATCCTCAGTTCAGGATGAGCTGCGTCGAGCAGCGGGACGACTTGGCCATACTCGGCCATGTCCCCTGCAAGGCGCTCAGTCCGAACAGCCCAGATTATGTCCTCGATGGTGAGCTTTTCCGGTCGGCTGGCACGGGCCCTCATCTCGGCCTCTATCCAGCTGACACCGTCCCACCTTCCCTTTCCGTCGCCATAAATTCTGTTGACGTTGAAGGTTTCGCCGGAAGCTGGATCGAACCAGCCCTGTGAAACAGCAAACTCGACCAGATTGGGCGGGTACAGGAAGTCAGGGGAGTGCGGGTCGTCAATCGGGATGTCAGTGATGTAACCCGGTCGGGAAGCTCGGATACAATCGGCGCCAAGTCGTTCTGCGGCCCACAATCCTTGTCCACCGGCGAACTGTATGACCACCCACGCCTCGTCTGAGTCCGCGATGATGTTCGAATTGCCGCCATAGCTGACATCGCCATGCTGGGAAATCAGTTCACCTATCAGCTTGACGCCCTCTATAGCCGTCCGTGCCCGCTCGAGAATAATCTTTGAGAGGTCGCTGTAGGTGAGTCCTGTCTGGTCCTTCGGCGTCATCGCGACGAGCTCGTCGCGCGACGGCGACCATATATCTCGCACCGCCACGCCATGTTCGTTCAGACCGCCATTGGTCAGCGGTGCCGGCATACCCTTGAAAACACTATAGTTGACGCGGATATGCCGCGCAGTTTCAGGCACCTGCGGTATGGTGCTCATGCGCCCGGGTAGATCGGCCCCGTCCGTGACCCCAACCCTGATTGTCGTTCCTTCGGCATGTTGTTGTCGATCGACAATGTCAAGCCAGTGACTTGAAGGTTCATCGCCATATCCGGCCAGATAGGCGATGCCGTCGGCAGTATGATTTTTTCCGACATAGATGCCGTAGCTCATTCCGTGGCCCGAATTTCAATGGCAATTGGTTTTTGGAAGATCCTAGGCGAGCCACCACCTCTCGGCGACGCGGGCGCCGTCAAACTTCATATTCGTGGACACGGCGCCATGCGCTATGGACAGGTTCTTTGCAGTGACCGCGTTGGCAAATGCGAAAATGAGCGCGCCGCCATCGTCATGAACAATGGTTTGCATCTCGCTGTACATCGCTTGGCGCTTGACGGGGTTGAGTTCGGCCGCAGCTTCCAGTCGAAGCTTTTCAAATCGAGGCTCGGTCCAGAACGTGTCATTCCAGGCCGCACCAGGCGCGTAACCAATAGCGAACATCTCGGTTTCTGTAGGAAATCCACCCCAGTATGCGGCGCAAATTGGCTTCTTCAGCCATACATTGTCCCAATAACCATCGTCGGGTTCGCGAATGACATTGATATTGATCGAAGCTGGCCGCGCCTGCTCGGCGAACAGGACCGCAGCGTCAGTCGCGCCCGAGAACGCCGCTTCCGAGGTGCTGAGGTCGACATTCAGGCTCGATAGACGCGCTTTCTTTAGGTGAAACTTAGCCTTGTCAGGATCGTAGGAATTGAGGGCCAGGGTCTTGTCAAAGTATTGATAGGAAGGGCCAATCGGGTGATCGTTGCCGATGGTTCCATGGCCGAGCAAGATTTTGTCCAGCATTTCCTGACGGTTGATGGCATGTTTCATGGCCAGCCGCACGTTGACGTCGTTGAATGGCGCGAGGTCGGTCCGCATCGGAAACGAGTAATGCAGCGGCCCCGTCGATTCCTCCACGGTGATCCCGGATTGGCGCTGCAACAGCGTGACGGTCTTTAGATCGACTTCATCGATTGCGTCGACCTGACCCGTTACCAGCGCGTTGATGCGTGCGCTGGCGTCTGAAATGCAAAGCAGTTCGATCTCGTCGGCAAAGGCGCGATCGTCACGCCAATAGTTTGGATTGCGTGTGAGGAATGACCGGACACCCGGTTCGTGTTCCTTCAAAATATACCCGCCTGTGCCATCACGTGACTGCCAGTCCATGCCGGTGTCCGATTTCGGGTAAATGGTGAAACCCGCCGAATTGAAGGTGGCGGGAAGATCGGCGTTAGGCTGAGCAAGCTTGATGACCACCGAACCCGGACCGTCCGCCTTGACATCCAGGAATTGCTTTGCGATCGGCGCGACAAACGACGTCGAGTCCGCCGTGCGGTGATGGTTGATCGATGCGACCGCGTCATCAGCCGTCATTTCCTTTCCACTGTGGAATGTTACGCCCTTGCGCAGCGTGAAGTTCCATGTTCGGGCATCTGCGCTGTCCCACTTCTCCGCCAGTACTGGCCCGACGGAACCATCGGGAAGTATCTCGGTCAGCGTGTTGCTGAAGGCGAACGCCAGATACCATTGGTAAATATTGGCCAAGAGGCCCGGATCGGTGGAGTCAGTCGTCGATCCATCGCGGGTCGCAAGCCTCATGCGGCCACCGCGTTTTGGGGTGTCGGCGCGCACCACGGTTTGCATAAGCGAAAGCGCCCCGGCGGCTGCCGAGACTTGCAGGAGCTGCCGGCGAGTCAAGGAATTCAAGACGTTTGTCATTTGATCCAACCGTTCCCATTTTTCTTTCCTTTGCGTGCGACGTTAGGAAGTTGCCGATTGGTCAGCAATAGCGCCGCTTTGGTTGACTTTGCGCAGATAAGAGAGAAAATGCGCAAAGCAACGAAAGGAAATTGGACTTTGGCCGGCGATCTTTCGGAAAAACTTCGCACGCTTTGCGCACGCTATCGATCGACATCCGAGGTTTGCCGCATGCTCGATATAAACAGACAGCAGTTCGACAAATACCTTACTGGTAAGGTTTATCCGTCGCGCCACAATCTGCAACGTATCGCCGCTGGCTTCGGCGTTGACGTTGATCAACTTGTCGACCCGAACAAGGAAATTGCGCCATCCACCAAGCTGAAAGACATCGCGGGTCGAGACCGAATGAGCCAACTCATCGATCGGGCCTTTCCGGGTGACTTGAAACGGCTTCGAACGATGCTGGGATATTACCACATGCACTTTCTCGTGCCCTACGATGCAGGGGCGGTGACGCGATCGCTTGTTTATCTCTACGAACAGAATAGCAAGGTTTGCAGCAAGACGATCGAGCGAACAGCGTCGACGGAAGAGGTGCAAGAAATCCTGAAATATGAAGGGATGGCCAGCTTTCTGGGAAACTGCATTTTCCTTCTCGAGTTTGAAACGTTGTCCTCAGACACGATCGTCGAGTCGATACTGTATCCGTCTTATCGAAAGCGGCTCGATATTCTCACAGGCCTTACCTTCGGCGTAACCTCGCAGGTCTACAGGCAACCATTTGCCTCGCCGATCGCCTGGAAATATCTAGGCCGAGTCGTCGATTTGAAGGAGCAGATCGGGGCCTGCGGATCGTACAAGATAAACGATCCCAGAATTGATCCCAGAATCCGAAAATATCTGCAAGTGGTAGGTTCGTCGGGACCTCTTAGTTTAGGGCCGATGTAAATTTCTCAAAATTTTGGTGAATTTCGCTACGATAGCTATTGCTAACGGAACTTGTAGAAAAATCAGCTTGACTGCGAGGTTGTGCCGAAACTTCCGGCTTTCCGCCGAGCCTGCGAATGGTCAAAGATGTTTTCGCTCGCGGGGGATGATCTTTACGTACCAAGCAATCCGGCTAAAGGCGGAGAAAACTTAGTTGTCTCTTCCCTAACAAGTTTCGTGGGCACCCATCCGAACGCAAGCTCTCCAAGCTAGTCTAGTCGTTGTGACCGCCTTCGACCCGGACGACACGGGCGACATGCAGATAGCGTTTGGGCCAGCGAAGCAGCAGTCGGAAGAACCTACGGCAACGTTGTTCGCCACGAAGCACAAGTCGGTCATTGCTTGGTTGCGCGAGACCAACCCTGCGCTGGGTGATTATGGAGACCCAACGCCGCTATACCAGTTCGGCCCAATACCGGACATAGAGTAATCACATGTTGCTGGCAGGGCGTGGCGCGGCTCGGGCTGGAAACCGTTTCGGGCGGTGCGCTCGATCGACCGTGACCCTGAGGTTGCGGCGTTCATTGTCCGGTGCTCGGAAAACATGATCGTCAGAGAAATTCGAGTCGCCTGTTTGGAGCAGTTCGGCTCCGGCCGCACCCCTTGACAATCGGCCATCTATCGGTATCAGGCCGCGCGCTCCCTCCCGGCGAATATCGGCGTTTCTCAGCGTATCCCGGAGTAGCTCCGCAAATGTCGGCATTTATGGCCAACGACAAATAATTATGGACGGCACACCTCAGGTCCTTATTTTTCCGAGAGTTGTATCCAGATCGACTTGGACTCGAGGTACTGGTCGTGGGCCGCTAAACCCTTATCCTTTCCACCAAAGCCGGATTCTTTGAACCCGCCGAATGGCAGAGCAAAATCGCCCTCGGAGAAGCAGT